>DASXMR010000047.1:0-63104 GCA_036495525.1 Streptosporangiaceae bacterium
GAGATCCCGCGTGATCGAAGTCGAGCCGTAAGCGCAGGTCCCGGCCTGATACGGGATCCTGGCCGGCTTCCTGGCCACTGCGGGACGCCGCGCCGCGATGCGCCGGCTTCTCGCATGCCGGCCAGGGGGCGGCCTGGTGTCAACGGCCGCAGCCAGAGCTAGCTGGCGGTCTGTCCGGCGGCCTGCGAGCCGGCCACCACTAGCACGACCCGGTCTGCAGGGAACAGCTGCTCAGGCCAGCCAGGCTCGGAGACGGCCAGTACCGGCACCCATGAGCCGGCCCTGGCGGCCGTCTGCTCTGCGGAGGTCGGCAGCCGGGCGGAGATGCGCGAGCCGGGCGAGACCTCCACCTCGACCATCCGGTCGGTGTGCGCGACGATCGACCCGACACCGCGGCGCCGGATGATCAGGCCTTCTTCCGACAGCATGGCGAGGGCGCGCTGGGCGGTGTCGCGCGAGACGCCGTACTGCTCGGCGAGCTCGTTCTCGCTGGGGATGGGACTTCCCTCGGCCACCTCGCCGGCCCGGATGAGGTTTCTCAGCAGCTGCGCTAGCTGCGCAGCCAGGGGCCAGTGGGAGGACCGATCCACATCCATGGCCAGGCAGCGTATCGGACCGGCGTGGAGATCCCGCTGATTTGCCGGACCGTTTGTCCGGTTGTCCAGTGAACCCTTGACTGCCTTGCTATCGTAACTGTGAGGAATGAACCGACAACCAAATGAAGCCATTCAACACCCGTCGCGTTCCGGGGCCGCCTGACCGCCGTCTTGTCCCGGGACACGGCCTGACCGACGTGGACCAGCTAGCTAGCTGCCCCCGCTACCGGCCGAGCCGCTGCACCGGGAGAAGGGAGCGAGGTGATGGGCTTTCAGTGGTTATCAGCCGGACCCGGGTTCGACTTCGCCGACTCCCCGTCACAGCGGCAGTACCAGCCAAGGCACGCCGCAGTCGCTCCAGCCCGGCTCCCGGACGCGGAGCAGCACGCATGGCCCACCGCGCCTGCGCCCCCCGCGGGACACCGGGCGAGGCATGAGTCACGATCGCACCCTAGTTGCTGGTGCTGCAATCGTCCCGAACCTCCGAGGCAGGCCATCCTCGCCCGGTTTGCCACAGTCGTCCGGCGGGGCTGAATCGCGCAAGATCCAGCGGGGACAGACCTAGAGGAGACGGACGGGCGGTCCTCCCCGGTGCCGCCTTCCGGTGGCTGGTAGTCGTCAGGCAGTTGTCCGCGCGTCGTTGCGCTCAGCCCGGCCGGAAATCCCCACCAGCGCAGGCAGGTCAGCGACGCTGGGCAGCAGCTGGTCTGGGCCGGCGTTCTGCAGCCTGGCCTGCGCATGCGCACCGGTAAGCACGGCAGCGACCAGCCCGGCGCCGGCCCGGCGGCCGCACAACACACCACTTTCAGTCCCGTGTACCACGGCGGCCTGGCGCACGTCGTCCACGCCAAGCCTGAGCATCGCCGTCAGCACGAGATCCGGGTACGGGCAGCCGCGCGGCACGTCGTCCGCGCAGAGCACGGCGTCGAAACAGTCCTGCCAGGCGAGCCCGTCAAGCACTATCCGCAGCACGCTCCTGGACAGGCCAGACAGCAGGCAGAGGCGGAGCCCGGCGGCCGCGAGAATTGACATCACCTGCTGCACGCCGGGAACGGGGCTGAGCCCGGCCCGCCCGATGGCCGCGCTCAGCGATCGGTCAAAGGCCAGCAGGGCTGCCTGCGCTCTTGGCTCGCTGCCGGGAAACAGGCTGCGCAGAACGTCTATCGCGGCGCGGCCCCTGCCCTGGTGCACCTGAACCATGCAGCGGGCGTAGGCGCTGGTCCCCGGCACTATGCCCTGGGTCGCGATTGCCTCGGTGAACGAGCGCTCCGCCATGCCGTCATCGACGACTAGGGTGCCGTTCAGCCCGAAGCAGACTAGTGAGACCGGGAGCGCATCGCTGGCCGGCTCGTGCCCCGCCCGCTGGCTTGATGGCACGGCGGGCCGTTACTCGTCGGCGGTGGTCGCCTCGGTCCACAGGTCAAGCTCGGCGCGGTCAGCCTGGACCTTCCGCCACACGGCGAGAACGCCAAGCACGACCACGGCAAGCAAGATCAGCTTCTTCACAATTCATACCTTTCGCCTCTGACGACCGCGGCGCCCGCGCCGGGAAACGAGCGCCGGCTCCGGCGGGATCCTTGCAGCCTAGCAAGGCAGGATGCGGCCCCAGCCCCCATCGCACTCGGTGGCAGCCGCTGCCAGGCGACCCCGGACCGGTGCCGAGGGGCTGCGGCCGTGACCAGCTGACGCCAGCGCGGTCAGCGGGCTGGCCTCGCCGGCCGCGGCCCGCTCGGCGCCCTGCGCACTCGGCTTTCGTCCCAGACCGGCTCGGTCGCCTCGTATACATCTCCGTCGCCGCCGAAGATCAGGAAGCGATCGAAGCTCCTGGCGAACCAGCGGTCATGGGTCACCGCGAGCACCGTCCCCTGGTACGGCTCCAGGCCATCCTGCAGCGCCTCGGCGCTGGCCAGGTCCAGGTTGTCGGTCGGCTCGTCGAGCAGCAGCAGGGTGGACCCGGCGAGTTCCAGCAGCAGGATCTGCAGCCGTGCCTGCTGCCCGCCCGACAGGGTGCTGAACGGCTGCCGGGCGCAGCCCTGCAGCTCATAGCGCGCCAGCGCCGACATGGCCTCGTTGCTGAGCAGCGCGTGCTCAGCCATGAGCACCTCGGCCGGCGTGCGCTCGTGCAGGTCCGGCCGGGCGTGGGTCTGCGCGAAGATGCCGGGCACCACCCTGGCGCCGAGCCTGGCGACGCCCGAGTGGCTGATATCGTCGCCCGCCAGCAGCCGCAGGAAATGGGTCTTGCCCGACCCGTTGGAGCCGAGCACCGCGATCCGCTCGCCGTACCAGACTTCCAGGTCGAACGGATGCATCAGGCCGGTCAGTTCCAGCTGCTCGCAGATCACCGCGCGCTTACCTGTGCGTCCGCCGCGCAGCCGCATCCGAACGTTCTGCTCCTTCGGCGCGAGTTCCGGCGGTCCTGCTTCCTCGAACTTGCGCAGCCTGGTCTCGGCCGCGTGCAACCGCGATGCCATCGCGTCGTTATGCGATGCTTTCAGCCGGTACATCCGGACCAGCTGCTCGATCTTCTCGTGCTCCTCGTCCCAGCGCCGGCGCAACTCGTCCAGCCGCTCGTTGCGCTCCCGCCGCGCGGTGGCGTAGCTGGCGAAGCCGCCGCCGTGGGTCCAGGCGTGCCGGTCCTCGACGGTGATGATCCGCTCGGCCGTGCGGGACAGCAGCTCGCGGTCGTGGCTGACCAGCAGGATCGTCTTCGCGGACGCGACCAGCTGCTGCTCGAGCCACAGCTTGCCCGGCACGTCCAGGTAGTTGTCCGGCTCGTCGAGCAGCAGCACGTCCTCCGTGCCGCGCAAAAGCGATTCGAGCACCAGCCGCTTCTGCTCGCCGCCGGACAGCGTGCGGACCTCGCGCCAGCGGCAGTAGTCGTAGCCGGCACCGAGCGCGGCGGTGCAGCAGGCGTCGAAGTGCACCTCAGCCTCGTAGCCGCCGGCGTCGCCCCACTCGGCCAGCGCCGCGGCGTAGCGCAGCTGGGCCGGCTCGTCGTCCCGCTCCATCATGGCCAGCTCAGCAGCGTCCAGCCGCGCGGCCGCTTCCCTGACCCGCTGCGGCGACACCGACAGCAGCAGGTCACGCACGGTGGTCTCGTCCCGGATACCGCCGATGAACTGGCGCATGACGGCCAGCCCGCCGCTGCTGGTGACCGACCCTGACTGCGCCGTGATATCGCCGGCGATCAGCCGCAGCAGCGTCGTCTTGCCCGCCCCGTTGGGCCCGACTAGCGCGGCGGTGACGCCTTCGCCCACCCGGAACGAGACGTCGTCGAGGAGCACCCGGCCGTCCGGCAGGGCGTGGCTCACATGTGCCGCATCGACGTGGCTCACGCGCTCCTCACTTCCGCTCGCCGGCGCGTTCCGGCTGGCCGGGGCGTTCCCGCTGGCCGGCAAGTGAGGATAGCCGCAGGAGGGGTCCCGGCATCAACCGAGTTTCGGCGGGCTGGCCGCGCCGATCGCCGGGCGCCGTACTGGTACCCGGCGCCGGACGGTGTCGGCCAGTGCGGCGGCCAGCTCGTCCAGCGCCTCGACGGTGTGCGCGCTGACCACCGCGTCGCAGTGCGGCCAGGCGGCGGCCATGCCCCCGGCCAGCGGCTCGTACCTGGCGCTCTTGGTACGCGGATTGACCCAGACGATCCGGTAGGCCACTAGCGACAGACGCTCCATCTCCCGCCGGACGACGGCGGGGTCGCCGGTGTCCCAGCCGTCGGAGACGATCACCACGACGGCGCCGCGGGCCAGGCCTCGGCGCCCGTAGCGGTTGTTGAACTCGTGCAGCGACTCGCCGATCTTGGTCCCGCCAAGCCAGTCGGGCGCGGCCTGGCCGGCCCTGGCCAGCGCGGCGCCAGGCAACGACCGGGAGAGCGCCGGGGTGAGCCTGGTCAGCCGGGTGGCGAAGCTGAACACCTCAGCTCCGGCGCCGCCAGCGGCGCAGTACAGCAGCTGGATCATCGCCCTGGCGTACGGTTCCATCGAACCGGAGATGTCGCACAGCACGACCAGCCGCCGCGGCCGGGCGGCAGGCGAGCGGCCGATCAGCCGGAAGGCCTGGCCGCCGGTGCGCCGGGCCTGCCGCAGCGTGGCGCGCATGTCGGTGCGCGGGCCGCCGGGACGGCGGCGCTGCCGGCGTGACCGGCGCTGGGGCACGGCGAGGGTGATCCGGCGCATCAGCCCGCCGAGCATGGCCAGCTCGGCCTCGGACAGCTCGGCGAAGTCCCTGGCGGCCAGCCGGTCGGCCGGGCTGCCGAGATAGGAGTGCACCACCTCGAGCCGGGGGTCGTCGCTTGTCTCCTGGTCTGCCCGCTGTGTGGCGCCGGCCGCCGGCTGGGTGCTCGCGACGTGCAGTTGCGCGGCCCTGGCCGCCCTGGCCAGCAGTTCCTCCGGTGACGCGGCCGGCTGCGGGGCCTGGCCGGCCAGCAACGCCTGTGCCGCGGCAGGGTCGGCGGGGCCGCCGAAGAGCTGGCCGAACACCGCCCGCAGGATCTGCGCTTGATCAGGGCCGCTCACCAGGGTCGCCAGCGCGCACTGGTACAAGGCACGCTGACTGGCCGGACGGACGAGAGTCACTGCCCCGGCGAACCGCTCGCACCGGCCGGGCCCGACTGGCAGGCCGGCCAGCCGCAGCGCCGACCCCAGCCGGGCCGCCACCTCGGCAAGGTCGTCAGGCATCGCCAGTGAGCAGGCCGGCGAACCCGGCGTCGCGGACGGCCTGGATGTCCTCGGCGTACTTGAGCACGGCGCCGGCGCTCTGCTCGGCCGTGGCTGCGGTCAGCTGCCCGGCGCCGAGCAGCTGCAGCGCACCGGTCCAGCTGATCGCCTCCGCCACGCCAGGCGGCTTGGTCAGCTCCAGCTGGCGCAGCCTGGCGACACTGCCGGCAACCTGCCCGGCCAGCCCGGCTGCCGCGGCTGGCACCCGGCGCCTGATGATCGCGGCCACCCTGCTGATCTCGGGGTAGTCGATCCAGTGGTACAGGCAGCGTCGCTTGAGCGCGTCGTGCAGGTCCCTGGTCCGGTTGGAGGTGAGCACGACGACCGGCGGGATCTTCGCTCGCCGGGTGCCGAGCTCGGGGATCGTCACCGCCGACTCGGCGAGCAGCTCGAACAGGAACGCCTCGAACTCGTCGTCGCCCCGGTCCACCTCGTCGATGAGCAGCACGGCGGGCCGCGGGCCCGGATGGTCGAGCGCGGCCAGCAGCGGCCGCTCCAGCAGGTAGTCGGCGCTGAACAGGTCTTCCTCGCGTGGCTGGTCGCCGCGGGCCTCGGCCAGCCGGATCGCCAGCAGCTGACGCGGGTAGTTCCATTCGTACAGCGCGTCGGCCGCGGTCAGCCCCTCGTAGCACTGCAGCCTGATCAGAGGCGTCTGCAGTACCTCAGCCAGCGCCTTGGCGGCCTCGGTCTTGCCGACGCCTGGCTCGCCCTCCAGCAGGATCGGCTGGCCCATCCGGGCAGCCAGGAAAAGCGCGGTGGCCAGCGGCTCGTCGGCGAGGTAGTCGGCTTCGTCCAGGCCTTGCAGCAGCGCCGCCACGTCCGGCAGCAGCTCGGCGAGATCGCTCATGCGCTGCCTTCGGCCGGCCAGCTGGCGGGGCCGGGGACTGTCTGCATATGACCATCATGCGGCATCGGCCGTGGTGCTGAGATCACCGAGCGATCCGCGGCCGCAGCCGGGTGGACAGGCCGGCTCACGGTGCGAGCAGGCCGGCGCGCACCGGCCTGCCCTGGATCGCGCCCCAGACCGCGGCCGGGGTGAGCGGCATGTCGGCGTGCCGCACGCCGAACGGCGCGAGCGCGTCGATCACTGAGTTCACCACGGCCGGAGGGGAGCCCACGGTGGCTGACTCGCCGATGCCCTTCGCGCCGACCGGATGATGCGGTGACGGCGTGACGGTCATGCCGAGCTCCCAGGACGGGCACTCCACCGAGGTCGGCAGCAGGTAATCCATGAACGAGCCGCCCAGGCAGTTGCCGTTCTCGTCGAAGGCGATGACCTGCATGAGGGCCATGCCGATGCCGTCAGCCAGGCCGCCGTGGATCTGGCCCTCGACGATCATCGGATTGATCCTGACCCCGCAGTCGTCGACCGCGATGAACCGCCGGACGCGCACCTCGCCGGTGCCCGGATCGACGTCGGTGACGCAGATGTACGCGCCGAACGGGAAGGTCAGGTTGGGCGGGTTGTAGACCGTAGCCGCGTCGAGATGGCCCTCGACCCCGTCCGGCAGCTCGAGCCCGGAGTGCGCGGCCATCGCGATCTCGGCGATGCCGTGCCCCTGATCGGGGTCGCCGCGTACCCGCCACTTGCCTTCCTGCCAGGTCAGGTCGTCTGGCCCGACTTCCAGCATGGCCGCGGCGACGAGCTTGGCTCGCTCCCTGACCTTGCGCGCCACCACGACGGCAGCTGCCCCGGACACCGGCGTCGACCGGGAGCCGTAAGTTCCGAGGCCGAACGGGGTCCGGTCGGTATCCCCGTGCACTACGTCGACGTCGTCCGGTGACAGGCCGAGCTCCTCGGCGACGAGCTGGGCGAACGTCGTCTCGTGACCCTGCCCCTGGCTCTGGCACGAGACGCTGAGCACGGCCTTGCCGGTCGGGTGCACGCGCAGGTCAGCGCCGTCGGTCATGGCCAGCCCCAGCATGTCCATCTGCCCGCGCGGGCCCGCGCCGACGCCCTCGGTGAAGAAGCTGATGCCGATGCCCATGTACTCACCGCGCTCGCGCCGCTCGGCCTGCTCCCGGCGCAGCTCGGGGTAGCCGGCGATGTCAAGCGCGGCCTGCAGCGCCCTCGGGTAGTTGCCCGAGTCGTACTCCCAGCCGGTCGGCCCGCGGTGCGGGAACTGCTCCGGCTGCAGCAGGTTGCGCATCCGCAGCTCGGCCGGGTCGGCGCTGAGCTCGCGGGCCAGCAGGTCGACCATGCGCTCCACCAGGTAGACCGCCTCGGTAATGCGGAACGAGCATGCGTACGCGACTCCGCCCGGCGCCTTGTTGGTGTAGACACCGGTGACCTCGCAGTGCGCCGCCTCCAGGTCGTAAGAGCCGGTGAAGATGTGGAAGAACCCGGCCGGGAACTTCGACGGCTGCGCGGTGCCGTTGAATGCGCCGTGATCGGCCAGCACACTTGCGCGCAGGCCGAGGATCCGGCCGTCAGCGGTCGCGGCGATCTCGCCGTGCATCCGGTAGTCGCGCGCGAACGTGGTGGACATCAGGTTCTCTGACCGGTCCTCCATCCACTTGACTGGCTTGCCGGTGACCATTGAGCCGACGATGGCGCAGATGTAGCCGGGGTAGACCGGCGCCTTGTTGCCGAAGCCGCCGCCGAGGTCCGGGGAGATAATCCGGATCTTGTGCTCGGCAAGGCCGGAGACCAGCGCGAAGATCGTCCGGTGCGCGTGCGGCGCCTGGGTGGTGGACCAGAGCGTGAGCTTGCCGGAGATCACGTCCATGTCCGCGACCGCGCCGCAGGTCTCCAGCGGTGCGGGGTGCGACCGGGGGTAGACCAGGTCCTGCGCCACGACCACGTCAGCGGCGGCGAACACCGCGTCGGTCGCTGCCTTGTCCCCGGCCTGCCAGTCGAAGATGTGATTGTCCGACTTGCCGGTTAGGTCGTCGCGGATCAGCGGCGCGCCGGCGTCCAGGGCGCGGCCGGCGTCCACGACGCAGGGCAGCTCCTCGTACTCCACGCTGATCAGCTCCAGCGCGTCCCTGGCTGAGTAGCGGTCCTGCGCGACGACGAAGGCGACCTCCTGCCCCTGGAAGCGAACCTTGTCGGTGGCCAGCACGGCCTGCACGTCGCCGGACAGGGTCGGCATCCACGACAGCCCGCGCTCGGCGAGGTCCTGGCCGGTGATCACGGCTTCGACCCGCGGGTGCGCGAGCGCCGCCGCCGTGTCGACCGAGACGACCCTGGCGTGCGCCAGCGGGCTGCGCAGGATCGCGCCGTGCAGCATGCCAGGCAGCTGGATGTCATCCACGAACTGGCCGCGGCCACGGATGAACCGGGCGTCCTCCTTGCGCCGGACCGGGCCGTAGGCCCCCGCGGCCGGTTGCTGTGTCATGCCGTCGCCTCCGCCTCGCCGTCGGGGTGGGTGCTGGCCCACAGCACCGACCGGACGATGTTCTCGTAGCCGGTGCAGCGGCAGATCTGGCCGGACAGCGCCTCGCGAACCTGGCTGGCCGTCGGCGCCGGGTGATGGTCGAGCAGCCAGCGCGCGGTCATCATCATGCCCGGCGTGCAGAAGCCGCACTGCAGCCCGTGGCAGACGGCGAAGCCCTGCTGTACCGGGTCGAGCCGGCCCCCACCCGCCTCCCCTGCCCCCTTCATCTCCAGGTCCTCGACCGTGCGGACCGCCCGCCCGTCGGCCATGGCGGCCAGCACGGTGCAGGACTTCACCGGGATCTGATCCAGCCAGACCACGCAGGCGCCGCAGTTGGAGGTGTCGCACCCCCAGTGCGACCCGGTCAGGCCCAGGTGATCGCGCAGGAAGTGGATCAGCAGCAGCCGCGGCTCGATCTCCCTTGAGTGCACGGCCCCGTTGACGGTGATGGTGACCTGCATCGCCTAGTCCTGCTGCCCGTTGGCCCGCGCTAGCGCCCGGTGCAGTGCGCGCGCGGTCAGCTCCCTGACCAGGTGCAGCTTGTACTCGGCCGGCCCGCGCTGATCCGAGGACGGGGTGCAGTGCTCGGCGGCGATCTGCCCGGCGCGCGCGAAGCTCTCCTCGGTCGGGGGGGAGCCGCGCAGGAATTCCTCCGCCTCGGCGGCCGAGAAGTGCTCGGCGCCAACGGCGGTCAGGCCGATCCCGGCGTCGGCGATCGTGCCGTCTGACAGCCAGATCGCGGCGCCAGCCGCGCCGACCGGCCAGTCGCCCACCCGGCGGCCGACCTTCACGTAGCTGCTGCCGCCGCCGGGCCGGATCGCGATCCTGATCTCGGTCAGCAGCTCGCCATGGCCGGCCACGGTCTCGTACGGCCCGGTGTGGAAGTCCCTGGCCGGCACCGTCCTGGTGCCGTCCGGGCCGGCGATCACCATCGTCGCCTTCAGCGCGGCGAACGCCGCTGACAGGTCCTCCGAGGGGTCGGCCTGGCACAGCGAGCCGCCGACGGTGCCCCAGTTGCGCACGATCGGGTCGGCGATCACCCGCTCGGCGTCATGCAGGATCGCGAAGTGCTGTCCCGCCTCCGGAGCGTCCAGCAGCTGCGCGTGCCTGGTCAGCGCCCCGATCCTGAGCTCGCCGTCGGTCACCGTGACGAAGCTGAGCTCGCCGAGCCCGTTGATGTCGACCAGCGTCTCGGGCTGGGCGAGCCGTAGCTTCATCATCGGGATCAGGCTGTGCCCGCCCGCCAGGATGCGGGCTTCCGGGCCGAACCGAACGAGCAGGGCGATGGCGTGCTCGACGCTGGTCGCCTTCTCGTATTCCACGTAAGCGGGTACCTGCAAGGCCTCTCCCCCCAGGGCACAGACTGCACAGCCCAGGCTGAGTGTATGAGGGGATCGTTAACGTCCCCGATAATCGAAGTGACATGACTTTGACCCAGCTCAACGCGTTCGTCCTGGTGGCCAGGCTTGGCTCGGTGACCGCGGCGGCCAACGCGCTGGGCGTCAGCGAGCCTGCTGTGTCGCAGGCGCTGGCCGCGCTGCGCCAGCACCTGGGCGACCAGCTGGTGAGCCGCGGGCCGGCCGGCATGACGCTGACCGCCGGCGGGTCCCGGCTGCTGGCCACCGCGTCCCAGATCGTCGTGCTCGGCGCCGAGGCGCACGCCGCGGTCCGGGCCGCTCAGGGCGCGCCTGAGCAGATGCGGGTGGTCGCGACCTCGACCCTGGCCGAGTTCGTGATCAGCCCGCTGATGGACGCGTTCAGCAAGCGGGCTGGCTCGGTGGAAGTCTCGGCCGGTGTCGCGGCGACGGGCGAGATGGCGGTGCTGGTCGGCAACCGGCTCGCGGACGTGGCGATCGGCCCTGAGGTGGCCCGCGACCCGGCGCTGCCGGTGGTCAGCGAGCCGATCTTCCGGTACCGCCTGGTGGTCGTCAGCGCCGGGCACTCGCGGCCGCCGGGCGCCGCCGCGCAGTGGCGCTGGCTGGTCGACCCGTCGGGCACCGACCCGGGCAGCGACACCGGCCAGCTGCTGCGCGCGCTGCGGGTGCCGGAGAGCCGGATCTCGGTCTACCCCAACCAGACGGCGGCCTGGGCCGCTGCGGCTGACGGCGGCGGCGTCGCGCCCGCCGTGGAGCACCTGGTGACCCAGCAGCTGCGGCGCGGTGAGCTGGCGCTGGTCGACCTGCCCGGTGCTCCCGTGGACTCGACCTGGCACGCCACCCTGCTTGAGCGGCAGCACCGCAGCACCGCGGCCAGCTCGCTGCGGCGGTTCCTGACCACCCCCGAGGCCATGCAGCTGATGCGGGCACCGGCCGCTGGCGTGCCGCCATCCCGGTTCCGGCCGCCGGTGTACGTGACGATCTGGAGCTGAGTCCGGCCGGCCAGCCTGGTCTTTCCGGCAAAGCACCGCTTAACCACCCCTGACTGGCGTCTTAAGCAAGAGCTTATTCGCGAGTTGCGGGTGCCGGCCGGCCGGCAGATCATGTGAATCGCACGCACGACGCGCCGACGGCGCCGTCCTGAGGCAGGAGCCTGCGCTATGCGGATCGAGTCAGATGGCCACAGCCGGGGTAATCCGCGGCTGTTCGAACTGGTGGAGCACTCGCCGAAGACCGGCAAGAGCCCCACTGTCTGGGCCTGGCCTGAGCTGATGGACTACCTCAAGGTCGCCGCCCAGCCAGTATCCGGGCCCTGGCCGCCGCACCAGCAGCCGCGGCCCGACCCGGAGTACGACTCGATGCCGGTGGCGGTCGCCGACCCCGAGGCGATGCCGCGGCCCGGCCGCGGGGCACCGGCGGACGCGGAGGCGGCCAGCGACGGCGAGGACAGCGAGCGCTGACCCCGCTTCAGCCGCCCGCACTCCGACAGGAGGATCGAATGTACCCAACTCGGTTCCGCTACGAGGCACCGCGCTCGCTGGAGGAGGCGATCAGCCTGCTGCAGCAGGGCGGTGACGAGGCGAAGGTGCTGGCCGGCGGCCAGAGCCTGGTCCCGCTGATGAAGCTGCGCTTCGCCGCGCCCGAGCTGGTGGTCGACATCAACAACCTGCCGGGGCTGGCGTACCACCACGCCGACCAGGACGGCACGCTGCGGGTAGGCGCGCTGTGCCGGCATGTTGACCTGGAGCGCTCGGAGCTGCTGCGCACCACCCAGCCGACGATGGCAGCTGCCGCGCCGCTGGTCGCCGACCCGATCGTGCGCAACCGCGGCACCCTGGTCGGCTCGCTCTGCCACGCCGACCCGCAGGGCGACTGGGCCTCGGTCGTGACGGCGCTTGGCGGCTCGGTGATCGCCCGCGGGCCGGGCGGCCTGCGCACGATCCCGATGGCCTCCTTCGTCAGCGGGCCGTTCCAGAACGAGCTGGCGACCGACGAAATCGCCGTCGAGGCTGTCATCCCGGCCGCGCAGGGCACCAGATCGGGCGGCTACCTCAAGCTGGAGCGGCGGATCGGCGACTTCGCGACGGTCGGTGTCGCCGTCGCGGTGGAGACCTCCGGGGGCACCGTCACCAGGGCCGGGATCGCCCTGACCGGGGTCGGCGGGGCCACCATCAATGCGACCGAGGCGGCCGCTGCGCTGACCGGGCGGCCGCTGAGCGCCGAGTCGATCGAGGCGGCGGCCGGCCTGGCCGCGCAGGCTGCCAGGCCGAAGACCGACCACCGCGGCAGCGCGGAGTACAAGCGGCACATGGTGCGCACGTTCGTTACCCGCATCCTCAGCCGTCCCGGCACAGACCAGACCGCGGAAAGGGCTGCCTGACATGACGATGGTCTACGACGACCCGGGCGAGACCGCCGAGGGCGTGCCGATGCGCCGTATCAGCTTCCGGATCAACGGTGCCCGGAAGATAGCCGAGGTCGAGCCGCGGCTGCTGCTGGCGCACCTGATCCGCCGCGGCGCGGGGCTGACCGGTACGCACATGGGATGCGACACCACCAACTGCGGCGCATGCACCGTGCTGGTCGACGGCGAGGCGGTGAAGTCCTGCACGATGCTGGCGGTGCAGGCGGATGGCCATGAGATCACCACGGTGGAAGGGCTCGCCTCTGCCAGCGAGCTGCACCCGCTGCAGGAGGGCTTCAAGGAGGAGCACGGGCTGCAGTGCGGGTTCTGCACGCCGGGGATGATGCTGGCCGCCAAGGCACTGCTCGACCGCAACCCGGATCCCACCGAGGAAGACGTGCGCTGGGCGCTGTCCGGCAACCTGTGCCGGTGCACCGGCTACCAGAACATCGTGAAGTCGGTGCTGTGGGCCGCCGACAAGCTCAGGTCCCAGGCGGCTGGCTAGCCCGCTGAGGCGAGGCAGATGAGAGGTTCGACGTGTCGCAGGCAGTAGACGAGATCAAGATCGGCGGGCTCGGCGCGAGCCGTAAGCGGGTCGAGGACAACCGGTTCATCAGGGGCAAGGGCAACTACACCGACGACATCACCCTGCCCGGCATGCTGCACATGGAGATCCTGCGCAGCCCGGTCGCGCACGCCAGGATCAAGTCGATCGACGCGAGCAGGGCCTGGGACATCCCCGGCGTGCACCTGGTGCTGACCGGCGAGATGATGGCGACCCGCAATCTGGCCTGGATGCCGACGCTGTCCTACGACACCCAGGCGGTGCTCGCCACCGACAAGGTCCGTTTCCAGGGCCAGGAGGTGGCCTGCGTCATCGCCGACGACCCGTACATCGCCAAGGACGCGTGCGAGGCGATCGATGTCACCTACGAGCAGCTGCCGGTCATCGTCAGCCCGGTCCAGGCGGTCGCCGAGGGCGCGCCGGTGATCAGGGACGACAAGGAGAACCAGCTCGACAACGTCATCTACAACTGGGAGGTCGGCGACGCGGCCGGCACCGAGCAGGCGTTCGCCAGCGCGGACGTGGTCTCCAAGCTGCAGCTGCACTACCCACGCTCGCATCCGAGCCCGATCGAGTGCTGCGGCTCGATCGCCGACTTTAACCGCGCGACCAGCAAGCTCACCGTGTACATGACCACCCAGGCGCCGCACATCATCCGCGCCGCGGTCGCGCTGGTCGCCGAGCTGCCCGAGCACATGATCAGGATCGTCTCGCCGGACATCGGCGGCGGCTTCGGCAACAAGGTGCCGGTCTACCCCGGCTACGTCTGCTCCATCCTGGCCTCCATCCTGCTGGAGCGGCCGGTGAAGTGGATCGAGGACAAGTCGGGCAACCTGATCTCGACCGGCTTCGCCAGGGACATCTACCTCGACGGCGAGATGGCGCTGCGCCGGGACGGCAAGATCCTGGGCGTGCGGATGCACTGCGACGCCGACCATGGCGCGTTCTTCTCCGACGCGCAGCCGAGCAAATTCAAGATCGGCCTGCTGCATTCAGCGTTCGCCGCCTATGACATCCCGGTGGCGCACCTCACCGCCCGCGGCACCTACAGCAACAAGGCGCCCGGCGGTGTCGCCTACCGGTGCTCGTTCCGGGTCACCGAGGCGATGTTCTTCCAGGAGCGGATGGTCCAGGCGGCCGCGGCCGACCTGGGCATGGACCAGGCCGAGTTCCGCCGGAAGAACTTCGTCGCCGACGACGACTTCCCGCACCGCACCCCGTTCGGCTTCCTCACCGACTCGGGCCAGTACGGCAAGTGCCTGGATGTCGGCCTGCGCGCGGTCGGCTACGAGGACTTCCTGCACCAGCAGGCGCAGGCGCGCAAGAACGGCCGGCTGCTCGGCATCGGCATCTCCACCATGACCGAGCCGCTCGGCGCCGGGAACAGCCGCGAGTACGACATTCTCGGCATCAAGATGTTCGACTCGGCCGACCTCAAAGTGCACATGACCGGCAAGGCCATCCTGCGCACCGGCGCCAAGAGCCAGGGCCAGGGGCACGAGACGACCTGGGCGCAGATCGTCAGCCACGAGCTTGGCATCCCGGCCGAGGACGTCGTCGTCGAGGAAGGCGACACCGATACCGCCCCGTTCGGGATGGGCACGTACGCGTCGCGGAGCACCCCGGTGGCCGGCGCGGCGGTCGCGATGGTCTCGCGCAAGATCCGGGCCAAGGCGCGCAAGCTGGCCGCCCACCTGCTTGAGGTGTCCGAGGAGGACATCGAGTGGGAGCTTGGCCGGTTCTACGTGCGAAGCGCGCCCGACCGCGGGGTAACCATCCAGGAGTGCGCGATGGCCGCCTACAGCAACATGCCGGACGGCATGGAGCCGGGCCTGGAGAACACCGCCTACTACGACCCGCCGAACCTGACCTGGCCATTCGCCGTGTATATCGTCACCGTCGAGGTCGACCAGGCGACCGGGGTGTGGGACGTGCTGAACATGGTCGCGGTCGACGACTGCGGCGTGCGGATCAACCCGATGATCGTCGAGGGCCAGATCATGGGCGGCCTCACCGAGGCCTACGCGATGTCGAGCATGCAGTTCATCACCTTCGACGCCGAGGGCAACTGCGTCGGCTCGAACTACATGGACTACCTGCTGCCGACGGCCTGGGAAACGCCTGGCTTCGAGCTGCACAGCGAGGTCGTCACGCCGTGCCCGCACCATCCGATCGGCGCCAAGGGCATCGGCGAGTGCGCGGCAGTCGGCGGGCCGGCCGCGTTCGTCAATGCGGTCATGAACGCGGTGCAGGACACCGGCGTGCGCAATATCGACATGCCGCTGCTCCCGGACAGGGTCTGGGAGGCGCTCACTTACCAGCGCGACGTGTCCGGCGCCCCGCCGGTCCGCGCGGACGACTGAGGGACCTGTTGCAGATGGACGGATGGCAGATCCTCGAGCGGGCCAGGCAGCTGCGCGAGCGCGGTGAGGCGTTCGCGCTGGCCACCGTGGTCTGGCGGCAGGGCCCGTCGTCCGGCCAGCAGGGATCCCGCGCGATCATCACGGCCGGCGGGGAGCTGCACGGCTGGATCGGCGGTGCCTGCGCCGAGCCGGCCGTGATGCGCGAGGCCCGCGAGGTGATCGCCGAGGGAGCGCCGCGGCTGCTGCTGCTCGGCTCAGCCGGTCACTTCGGCGACGCGGTGCCCGAGGGCATGCACGTGGTGCCGATCGCCTGCCAGAGCGAAGGATCACTGGAGGTGTACATCGAGCCGGTCGTGCCGGAGCCGCACCTGATCGTGGTCGGCAAGTCGCCGATGGCACACGCGCTCGCCGAGATGGGGGCCGCGCTCGGCTGGCGCGCCGAGCTGATCGACGTCACGCAGTTCACCGCGGCGAACGCCGGCCGCCAGTCGATGGTCGTGGTGGCGACGCAGGGCCACGGTGACGAGGAGGCCGTCCAGCAGGCTGCCGTCGCCCGGCCCGCCTACCTCGGCCTGATCGGGTCGCGCAAGCGCGGCACCGCGGTGCTCGGCTACCTGGCCGAGCGCGGCGTCCCGGCCGGGCAGCTGGAGCGGGTCCGCGTTCCGGCCGGCCTGGACCTCGGTCACACCCCGCACCGCGAAATCGCCGTTGCGGTGCTCGCCGAGCTGGTGCAGTTGCGCGCCTCCGGCGTGATCGCGGCCGGGGCCGCCAGCCTGTCCGCCCCCCCTCCGGCCGGCGACGGCGCGCCGGCCGGGCAGGCTGGCGAGCCCGCCGCACCGGCAGGTCAGCCGGGTCAGGCCATCGACCCGGTCTGCGGCATGACCGTGACGGCTGACCGGGCCAGCCTGCCGCTTGAGTACCAGGGCACCACGTACTACTTCTGCCAGGCGGGCTGCCGCCGCGCATTCGAGTCCGATCCCGCCGCGTACCTCAGGAATGAGACCCGATGCTGATCAAGAACGACTTCGAGGTCGCCGAGCCGGTCGACCAGGTGTGGCACTTCTTCGATGACATCCCGCAGGTCGCGGCCTGCCTGCCGGGCGCGGAGCTGACTGAGGACCTGGGCGGTGACAACTACAAGGGCCGCGTCGCGGTCCGGATGGGCCCGGTGAAGCTGCAGTTCGCCGGCACCGCCCAGATAACCGAGCGGGACGAGGCGGCCAGGCGGGTGGTCGTGCACGCGGCCGGCGCTGACGAGAAAGGCCGCGGCCAGGCGAGCATGATCGTCACTGCCACGCTGGCTAGCGCTGGCCGGGGCACCAGGGTCGGGGTGGCCCAGGACCTGCAGCTGTCCGGCGCGGCGGCGCAGTACGGCCGCGGCATGATCTCGGACGTCACCGCGGTGCTGATGCGCGACTTCTCAGCGAACATGCAGCGGCGGATCGACGCCGCCGCGCGTGGCGAGACCGCCCAGCTGACCTCGGCCGCGCCGGCCAGCGGCCTGGCCGTCGGCATGCGGGCCGCGCTGATGGCGCTGCGCCGGGTGTTCCGCCGGTTCTTCGCTCCCTACCAGGCCGCGAGCTGAGGAGGCTAGGTCATGGTCCTGTGGTGGATAGGCAACGCGCTGCTGCTGGTCGCGGTGCTCCCGGTCGTCATCTACCTGCTTAACCGGGTGCTCGCCGCGGTGGAGCGGATTCGCGGCGCCACCGACGACATCCTCAGCGGCGGAGTGGAGCTGGTTGGCGAGCTCAAGGGCGTGCCAGACGGCCTGGCGACCACCGACGCCACCGTCCACGAGGTCGCGGTCGGCGCCGTCCGGTACGCCGGCTCGGTCGCGAAGCTGCTCGGCTGAGCAGGAAGGAGAACGTCATGCCTGCTGCCGCCTGGGCAACCCTGATCATCGCGGCGCTCATCATCGCCATCACCGCGGTCGGCCTGCTGCGAGTGATCTTCCATCTGCGCGCGGTGCGCAAGACGCTGGTCGCCACGACCGGCGGCGTGCAGGCCGTCGCGCAGCTGACCAGCACCGTGCCCGACCGGCTGACGTCGGTCAACGCGAGCCTCAAGCCGGTTCGCGACTTCTGCGAGACGGTCTGAGCGGCCGGGGAGGCGAAGTACATGACACTAGCCCTGGCACACGCCGCGACCATGGTGTCGGCCGCCGGCACCACGCACAAGACCGGCTGGATCGTGGGCTACACCATCGGCATCGTGATCGTGCTGGTCGTCGTCGCGCTGGTGGTCCCGATCCTGCTGCTGGCCCGGTCGATCGGCAACGAGGCGCCCAAGATCAATGACGCCCTGACCGGTGCGGTGCACAACACCGCGCCGCTGGCAGCGCTGCGCACCACGATCGAGCACGCGACGATCATCATCGGCGGGCTGCAGCGCGGCCGCGCCAGGCTGGGAGGCTGACGATGCACACGCTGGCCCTGTCCTCGAGCGATCACACCCTGTGGGTGAGCGCGCTGATCGTCGGCGTGGTGGTGCTGGTCGCCGTCGTCGCCCTGCTCAGCCTGCTGATCTACCTGGTGCGGATCATCGACCGCCGGGTCCTGGCGGTGCGCGACACGCTCCGTGCCGCCGCCGCGAACACCGCTGACACCACGCTGATCCCCCAGGTAGCCGACGGTGTCGAGGCCGTACTGCAGGAAGGCCTGCAGCACCACCTGTTCCTCGGCCGCGTCCTCGGGAAGGTGAAGTCATGACCGCGCTGGTCGTCCTCACGGTCATCGAGATCGTCGCGCTGATCGCCGGGCTGGCGTTCTACCTGTTCTGGGTGGGCACCCTGCTCAGCCGGATCGCGGGCAACCTCGAGGAGTGCGCCGGGATCGTGCGCACGATCGTCGGCCACGCCGCCCTGATCGAGCCTGGCGTGGAGCACATCAACCGCACCGGCGGGGTGGTGGCCGGCGCGCTGCCGCTGCTGTACGGGATGGCCGAGGAAATCGTTACCGACGTGACGCCGGCGCCAGAGCAGCCGGCCGAGCCCGAGCCCGCCAGGCCGGCCTCGGGCCGCCGCCGCTCACGCCTGCACGACGCCGTGGGGTTCGTCCCGCAGCGCTGAACTCGCAGCCCCCCAGCTGGCTCGCCGTCGGCCTCGCCGATCCACCAAGGCCGGGCCGGCGGCGAGCCCATGTCTGGCCCGTTCAGGCCGGCGGCGGCTGCTCCGGGCCGCGGCGGGCGACCGGCCGGGTAGTCGGCGCTGAATACTCGCCGATCCACTCGTCCTTCCAGGCCTGGTCGTATTGCTGCTCGTTGCACATCGGCTGGTAGACCGCGGTCAGCTCGCGGGCGATCTGCTCGCGGTGCGCCGGGCCGCCGCCGGGCACCTGGTAGGTGCAGATATAGACCTTCCACTTCGAGCCTGCCCGCTTCAGCCAGCACGCCGCCCGCGGATGCCGGAACGGGAAGCGCTCCGCTGACAGGTCGTCGCTGTGCCCGACGTAGATGACCGCGTAGCGGTCAGGCTTGGCTTCCGGTTCCGGCCTGTAAGCGATCGCGAACACGGCGGCGACCTGCGGCGGTGTCCAGCCGCCGAGCAGCCGCGGCCCCTCGAACGGGTATCCGGCCAGCGAGCCGAGCCTGATCATTCCGCCGGGCCCTCCTCGTCCTCGCTGACCGCCTCGGCCCGGATGACCGGGCCGGCCGGCAGCCCGGCTGCCGCCGCCGCCCTGGCAAACTCGGCGCTGGCCAGCTCGACCGCCTGCTCGCGGCTGTCCGCCTGCACGACCAGCTGCGCGCCGTAGCGGGTGGTGCCGATGCCGGTGGCAATGCCGTCATGCGCCGCTACCGCGTCAGCCAGCTCGACGATCTGCTCCCTGGACAGCACCCGATCAGCCTCGGCTTCGATGCCCACGCTCCATCTCACCCAGCGCACTCCCTCTCCCGGCAGCTAGCCCAGCGCGGGCAGCAGCGTCGCGAGCTCTTCCAGGCTGCTCAGGTCGTGCCCGGACAGCATGAGGTCAACGTACGGGGCGGCGGCCATCATGCCCAGCGTGCTCGGCCGGAAGCCGGCGTCCGTGCCCTTGTGCGGGTTCATCCACACGATCCGGTAGCTGAGCCTCGACAGCCGCTCCATCGCGGTCGCGAGCACCTGCGGGTCGCCGCGGTCGAGGCCGTCGGAGCAGATCACCACGATGCCGCCCCGGCACATGCCCCGCCGGGCGAAGTCTCTGACCAGGGTGGTGAGCGAGTCACCGATCCTGGTGCCGCCCTCCCAGTCGAAGACCGCGCGCGCGGCCTGCGCGAGGGCGTCGTCGGGCCTGCGGCTGGCCAGCGCCCTGGTGACCCGGCTGAGCCGGGTGCCGAAGCAGAACACCTCGACCTTGGCCGCTGCCCTGCGCGCTGAGTAGGCGAACTGCAGCAGGTGCCGCGAGTAGTCGGCCATCGACCCGGACACGTCGAGCACCAGGATCAGCGGGCGGAGCCGCAGCCTGCGCCGCCGCCAGTAAAGCCGGGTCACTTCGCCCTGCGTGCGCAGCGCCTGCCGTACCGTCCGGCGCAGGTCAGGGGCCTGGCCCGAGCGAGCCGGCCGGGTCCGCCTGGTCCGCCGGCGCGGCGGCATCAGCGCGATCCTGGCCATGATCCGGCGCAGCGCGGCCAGCTCCTCGCTGGTGCACGCGGTGAATTCCTTGTGCCGCAGGATCTCGGCGTCGGACGCCATCAGCCCGAGTACCGCCTGCTCGCTCGCCCTGCCGTCCAGGTCCGGCTCGGTCGCCGGGATCTGCAGCGCGGCCTGGGCCAGCGCCCCGGCGCTAGGCGCTAGCTGCAGCGTCTCAGCGGCCGGGGCCGCCTCGGCCAGGAAGAACCGGCGGAAAACCTCGTCGTAGACCGGCACGCAGTCCCGCCTGGTCACCAGCGTGGTGCGGCCAGCCCAGTACAGGTCGAGCAGGTCGGTGGGATCGAGCGGGGCCATGGCAGCGCAGTAGTCGAGGATGTCGCCGGAGCCGACAGCCAGTCCCGCGCCGCGCAGCTCACGCGAGAAATCCACGAGAACGCGGAGGACCGGCGTGCTGTCAGGCACCGGGGACAATCTCTTCCAGGTTCTCCCGGACCGCTTCCAGGTCATCCCGTTCCTTGACGACTGAGCCGAGCGTGTCGGCCGCGACATCCGCGGTCAGCTCGGCCTGGCCGAGGAAGTCCAGGGTGCGCGCCCAGTCGATTGTCTCCGCGACTCCCGGCGGCTTCGCCAGGTCGAGCTCGCGTAGCCGGTGCACGGCCGCGACGACCTTGCGCGCGAGCGCGGCCGGCACGCCGGGGGCGCGCAGCAGCACGATCTCGACCTCCCGGTCGGCGGGCGGGTAGCCGATCCAGTGGTACATGCAGCGTCGCTTCAGCGCGTCGTGCAGCTCGCGGGTCCGGTTGGAGGTGAGCACGACCAGCGGCGGGTGGTCGGCCCGGATCGTGCCGATTTCCGGGATGCTGATCTGGAAGTCCGACAGCATCTCAAGCAGGAAGGCCTCGAACTCGTCGTCCGCCCGGTCCACCTCGTCGATCAGCAGCACCGCCTGGTCGCCCGCGCGGACCGCTTCGAGCAGCGGCCGCTCCAGCAGGAACCGGGGGCCGAACAGCTTGTCAACCGCCTCGTCGTCGGCGGCCTGCCGGTCGGACAGCGCGCGGATGTGCAGCATCTGCCGGGCGTAGTCCCATTCGTACAGCGCCTGCCCGGTATCGATGCCCTCGTAGCACTGCAGCCGGATCAGCCGCCTGCCGAACACCGCCGCTAGCACCTTGGCGACCTCGGTCTTGCCGACGCCGACTTCGCCTTCCAGCAGGATCGGCCGCTGCAGTGACAGCGATACGAACAGGGCGGTGGCCAGGCCGCGGTCGGCGATATAGCCGCCCTGGTGCAGGATCTCGGTGAGCTGGCCGACGGTCTCAGGAGGCTCCATCGGGTCCTCTCCCCGCGACGGCCGCGCTGGTCAGCGGACCTCCGCCTGGCCCTGGACCAGGTCGGCCACGGTTCCGCTGGCTGAGCTGAGCTTGCCCTCCCGGCGCAGCCGGTCCCGCCACGCCGAGCGCAGGTCGCCGTCGCCGCCTGCCATTCCGTCGAAGCTCACGTTCTGCATGTTCCTGCAGGACTTCGCCGGGCCGAGCTCCTCGGCCAGCGCCTCGCCGTCTTGGCCGCTGGCGGCCCAGATCTCGCGGAGCACTTCGAGCGCGTCCTCGCTGCGGCCGGTCATCTGCACGCACCTTTCGCCGGTTCGGCTGCCCGTCAGCGCAGCCGGTCCCTGCTGCCAGTATGACCCCGGTCCAGCGCGCACCAGGACGCGCGGGACCAGGGCGGCAACTTGCGTTCTCATGACTCTACGGGCCGGGTCACGATCTTGCGACCGGCGATTAACCGATGTCTTATAGCTAG
The DNA here is from genome assembly GCA_036495525.1 of Streptosporangiaceae bacterium. GTDB lineage: Bacteria > Actinomycetota > Actinomycetes > Streptosporangiales > Streptosporangiaceae > DASXMR01. Next base: position 21,761 of record DASXMR010000047.1, read on the forward strand.
CGCTGACCCTCGGTGATGTTGCCGGCCGGACGGCCAAGCGAGGCCGAGGCGAGCAGCTCAAGCGCCTGTCCGGCCGTGCCGGCGTGCTGCACCAGCGCGCGGTTGGCTGGCCTCAGCAGGCCCACCTCGACCATCCGGTCGAGCTGGGCGGTGAGCGGTGCCCAGAACCCGTCCACGTCGAGCAGGACGAGCGGCTTAGCATGCAGCCCGAGCTGGGACCAGGTGCTCACCTCGGCCAGCTCCTCCAGCGTGCCAAGGCCGCCGGGCAGCGCGATGAAGCCGTCGGACAGGTCGTACATCAGCTTCTTGCGCTCGTGCATGGTGCCGACCTCGTGCAGCTGGTACAAGCCGGTGTGCGGCACCTCGCGGCTGAACAGGCCCACCGGAATCACGCCGGTGACCTGGCCGCCAGCGGCGAGTGCCGCGTCGGCGAGCTGGCCCATCAGCCCGGACCTGCCCCCGCCGTAGACCAGACCGTGCCCCGCCGTGGCCACCAGCGCGCCAAGCTCCCTGGCTGCGGCCGCGTAACGGCCGTCAGGCGGCGCGGAAGAGCCGCAGAAGACGCAGACGGTGCGGATGGTGACCATGGCCCGACTAACCTATCGCCGGCCGGGCCGGATGACCTGGCAGGTCGGGACTGCGCTGGCGGCACCACCGCGGCACCCGGCCGGCCGCCGGCCAGCGCCTCCCGGCGCGGTCCGTAGGCTTGCCCCCGTGCGGCTCCCCGACACTGACCGGCCGGCCGGAGTTCAGCGGTGCTGGTGACGCTGGCGACCGAGGCCGGCACGCCGGGCTGGCCCAACGAGGACTTCACCGCCGCCACGCCAGAGGCCGCGGTCCTGCTCGACGGCGCGACTACGGTGCCGCGCGGCGCAGGTACCGGCTGCCGCCACGGGGTCGCCTGGTACGCACGGACACTGGGCACGACCCTGCTGGCCGCGATCAGCGGTCCGGCCGGCATCCAGCTGGCCGATGCGCTCGCCGGGTCGATCGGCCATGTCGCCGGCCTGCATCGGGACACCTGCGACCTGACCGATCCGCGTACTCCGGCTGCCACCGTTGTGGCGGTGCGCGCGGACTCCGCTGGCTTCAGCTACCTGGTGCTGTCCGATTCGACGTTCGCCGCCGACTTCGGCGATGGCCGGGCGCCGCTGGTTGTCACCGGCGATCACGTCGCTGCGAAGGCCAGCCCGGCTGCGGCAGCCGCCGCCAGCACCGGATCTGTCAGCAGAGCAGGCCTGCGCGGCGTCGCGCTGCTCAGCGACGGTGTCACCCGGATCACGGACTTGTACCGGCTGCTCGGCTGGCCCGGCGCCATGGACGTGATCCGCGATCGGGGCCCGGCGGCCCTGATCGGACAGGTCCGCTCAGCCGAGCGGGCGGATGCCGGCTGCACCCGCTGGCCGCGCCACAAGCCAAGCGATGACGCCACCGTGCTGTGGTGGCCAGCTGACTGAGCCAGCCAGGGCCAGCTGAGGTTACTGCGGCCCGGCCTGACGTGGCGCAGAGCGACGGCGCGCAGTGGCGAGCCGCTCGGGCCAGCTCAGGTGTGGCCGGGTGGGCGGTCGGTTCAGGTCGCCAGCTCGATGACGACCGGTACCTGGTCGCTCTGCCCGGCCAGCAGCCGCTGCCGCGCCGCGGTGACGTAACGCCCGTGAATCTCGGTTCCGCCTGCCTGGCGGCCCAGGCGGCGGGCCGCCACGACGGTGGTCCCGGACCCGGCGAAGGGATCGATGACGACTCCGCCGGCCGGCGAGCATGCCCGGACGAAGAACTCGGCCAGGCCTTCCGGCATCGCCGCGGTGTGCCCGTGTGCGCCCTTGTGCTGGTTGTAGGACTGCGGCACCGACACGACGTTGCCAGGATCGGCGCCACCGCGCAGGTACGTGGTGGTCCGGTCCCGGCCGAAGCCGGCGCCGGTGGTACGCCGGCCGAGCGTGTCCAGCTTGCGGCGCTCGATCTCGCCTGCCGGGGTCTTGTACGGCACCCGGACAGCGTCCAGGTCGAAGTACGGCCGCGGGCCGCGGGCGAACGCGTAGACGTACTCGAAGCTGTCCTTGGTCCGCGGGCCGTACCGGCCTGGCACCGCGTTCGGCTTGTGCCAGATGTAGGTCTCGAGCCAGCGCCAGCCTTGCTGCTGCAGCGCGAGGACGAGCTGGTAGACGAATGGATGGCGCTGGCCGCGCAGCGGGCCGCTGGCGGCCACCCGGTTCTTGATGTTCAGCACGAGCCAGCCGGTGTCCGTGGTCGCGGTCAGCATCGCGGCCGCCAGCGGCACGAACCAGCTGACGTAACGATCGGGATGGATCCGGCTGTAGGCGCGCGCATCAGCGTACGGCGGGCTGGTGAACCACAGGTCGACTGAGCTAGGGGGCAGCGCGGGCAGCCACTGCGTGCAATCAGCCCAGCTGACGCCGTCGCTGAGCAGGACGCCCAGAGCCCGGTGCGGATCAGCGGGCGGCGCAGGCGGCGACTCGGTGCTCGGGCTGACCGCCATGTGCCGAAATCCTAGTCAGCGGTCCTGCTGAGGCGAACTGTCATCGCCGGTATTCAGAGCGGCAGCGATCAAGGTCGGCGCCCGGCGGTCAACCATCTACCGTCATGAAACGTCCCCATAGGCAGCCGGCTAAGGAGGAATTTCGTGCAGCCTGCACCGGCCTGGCGGGACACCCTGGGCGACGCGGTCCTCAGCGCCTTTGTCATCCTCGCCGTGGCGATGATCGTGTCTCTCGCGATCGAGTACAAGTACGTCTGGATGCTGCTGGCTGGTTAGGGCAGCCCTCAGCGACCAGCCCTGGGGAGTGGCGCGCAGTCGGCGGGCATTCTGACCTGGCAAGCCGCACTTTCCTGCAGCGCCGTTTGGCCCGGTGATCAGCCGGTGCTCGGCGAGCGGGAACGAGCGCAGCTCAAAGTGGCTCGCTGAAATACCAGCGATGACCCTCGGGGTCATCCACTGTGTAGGTGTCTGCCCGTCCAGCGCGCTTCGAGATCGCTGACACGTCAGCTCCAGCCGCCTGCGCGCGCTCGCGATGCGCCGCCATGTCGCTGATGGTGACGCAGACCAGCTGCGTCACCGTCCCAAGGCTGGCTGGCGCGCGGAAGTCAGCACCCGGCGAGCCCACCATGATCACGCCGCCGTGGTCGAGCACGAGCTCGCCGTGCCGCACCGCCCCGCCGTCCTCGCGGTCGCGTACCCGTTCGGCAAAGCCGAAGACCCTGATCAGCCAGTCCATCGCGGCTCCAGCCTCCGCGTAGAGCAGGTAGGGAATGACTTGCGGGTCCGCGTCATAGCCGGGCATGACACCCGACGCTACCGCTGCGGCCGGGCCGGCGCTGCCCCGCTCGCTTGAGACGCGGTGACCGCTGCCCTGGGCGGTCTTGGTACCCCGCCGAAGCTCTTGCCGCGCTCGCCGCAGGCGGGCTCAGCCACCACAATACTGTGCGTTCCGGTTCTCCCAGCGGACCCCGACAGCCTGCGGCCGCCCGGCTCGGCCGTCGGCAGGCGAGAATAAGGTCGTCGCATGGCTGAGTTCACCGATGCTGACCTGAGCGGTTCCCGCTTCGAGCGGGTCGATCTGAGTGGCGCGCGGCTGCAGGATGTCGACCTGTCGGGTGCTGACCTCCGCGAGGTGGACCTCAGCGGCGCGCGGCTGCGCGGCGTCGAGCTGGAGAACGTCGATATCAGCGGCCTGGTACGCAACGTGACGGTCAACGGCGTCGACATCGCGCCGCTGATAAGCGCGGAGCTCAACCGCCGTTTTCCCGACCGGGCCAGGATGCGGCCGTCGGATCCCGCCGGGTTCGCCGCCGCCTGGGACATCCTGGAAGGTCTGTGGGGCCAGACCGTCGAGCGGGCACGCCGCCTGCCACCCGAGCTCCTGCACGAGTCGGTGGACGATGAGTGGTCGTTTATCGAGACCCTGCGGCACCTGGTGTTCGCCACTGACTCATGGATCAGGCGGGCCATTCTCTGCGACCCGTCGCCGTGGGATCCGCTTGGCCTGCCGTGGGCTGGGATGCCTGACACGCCAGGCGTGCCACGCGACCGCGCCGCGCGGCCGTCGCTCGAGGCTGTGCTCGAGCTGCGGCGCGACCGGATGTCGACCGTGCGCCATGTCATCGACGGCCTGACGGAGGCCTCACTGGCTGCCAGCACCGAGCCAGTCGAAGGACCAGGCTGGCCGCCGCCCCGAAGTTTCCCGGTGCGCGAGTGCCTGCAGGTCATCCTCAACGAGGAGTGGGAGCACCGCCTGTACGCCGAACGGGACCTCGACACCCTCCAGGCCAGCCAGGTCTAGGCTGAGCCGCGACCATGCCAGGGGCCGCCTGCGTGATCTACTACACCGACGATCTGACTCAAGTCCGTGAGGACATGCTGCACGGGTTCTTCGTCGGCTGGCCCCGGCCGCCCTCAGCTGCTCAGCACCTGGCGGTACTACGCGGAAGCTACCGGTCCGTGGTGGCCATCGATGACGCGAATGGCCGGGTGGCGGGCTTTGTGAACATGCTCAGCGACGGGGTGCTGACAGCCTTCATCCCGTGGCTGGAGGTCTTGCCCGACTACCAGGGACAGGGCATCGGCGCCGAGCTGATGCGCCGGATCCTGGACGGCACTGACATGTTCTACTCAGTGGATCTTGTCTGCGACGCGGCGCTGGTCCCGTACTACGAGCGCTTCGGCATGCGCGGCGCATCCAGTGCTGTCTTGCGCCATCCGGCCGCGCTGGAGGCCGAGCCGCAGTAGGCCGATGGTGCTCAGGAGCGGAGAAGCTGTTCAGCGACCCGCGGTGCCTGAAAACCGGTCGATGGCTTCGCCGGGTACTGGCACAGTGGCGCACCATGGACGACGTCGATCTGGTGACCGCCGCGGACGTGCAGCTCATGCAGGGCCTGGCGCAGCGGGTCACGGCCGTGCGTCCCGATCTGGTGAACAGAGACGCGTCCTATGGCGAGCTGGCCTGGATCTGGGGCAAGGGACACGCATCCGACGGCAAGAGCTGGCGGCGGCTGTGGTCCTCTGATGACGCCCTGATCGGGTGGGGCTGGGCCTGCCTGCCGCACCAGGTGCGGCGGAGCGACGGCTCGGTGACGGACGTGACCATGGCCTATCTGGCATATCAGGTTGATCCGGGGCACGGCGAGCTGGTCGATGAGGTGATCGACTGGTACGACGGCGTTGCGGCCGGGATCGAGCGCACGGTGGCGCCGCAGGCCTGCGATGAGCTCGCCCTGAAGCGATGGGCGGCACACGGCTATCAGCCCGACCCGGCCTCGCTCGGCGACACGGGCAACTGGACTCAGCTCAATGAACGGGACCTCGGTGACCTGGAGCAGCCGGTGCTGCCCGACGGATACCGGTTCCGCACCGCAGATCAGGCCGGCCCGCAGGCCGCCGTCCGGGCGCATGTGGACGCCTGGGCTCCGTCAACGTACACGGCCGAGGCCTACGAGGGTGTCCGGCGGACACCGGCGTACCGCGGCGATCTGCATGTCCTGGTGGAGGCGCCGGGCGGGACGATGGCCGCATCAGCGATCATGTGGCTGGACGAGGCGAACAAAACCGCCGAGTTCGAGCCGGTCGGAACGCACCCCGATCATCGGCGGCGCGGGCTGAGCAGGGCGATGCTGCTGCACGGGATGCATCTGGCGCGGCGGGCCGGGGCCACTCACATGACGGTCGCCTGCCTGGGTGCACCAGGGCGTCCGGCGGCGCGCGAGCTGTACTACGGCGTCGGGTTCCGGAAGTTCAGCCAGGACCTGCCGCTCATCAAGACCGAGGGCTAGCGCCGCCCGGACCATCCGCTCAGCCCGCCGCTCAGATGGGCCGCCACGACCCGGTCCGTCCGGCCCAGGCCGCCTCGCCAGGCCGATTCTGACAGCGCCGTGGGAGCCTTGCTGCTGCTCGTACTGCAGCAGGGTTCCGCGCTGCTCGCAGGGACAGCCACTCGGGACCGGCCGGTCCTGGTGGCAAGCCGACGAACAAAGATCTTGGAGAGAAGCTGGCCCAACGATGAACGGGGGCTGCTAGCCGAGCAGAAACTGTGGGCCTGGATGGACTTGAACCATCGACCTCTTCCTTATCAGGGAAGCGCTCTAACCGAGCTGAGCTACAGGCCCTCCGCTGCCCGGCCGTAACACGGGCACGCCGGGATAGGTTACCGCAAGCCGTGACTGCCAGGTCAGTCGGTTTCCTTCAGCGTGACCTCGATGCCGCCGCCCAGGTTCGTGACCAGGTTATAGACCACCGCGCCGACGGTAGCCAGGACGGTGATCAGGATCACGTTGATGAAACCGGCCAGCATTGTGTACCCCAGCACCCTGGAGGCGGCGAACCAGCTCGCGGCGTTGGTGCCCGCATTGCCCTTGCTGGAGGTCACCAGGCTGACGTTGTGCTCGATCGAGGTGAACACGCCGAGCTTGGACAGCACCAGGTAGATGCCAGCGACGGCGACGAACAGCACGACCCAGCCGACCAGCGAGATGAGGAAGCTGAACTTCATCACCGACCAGGGCTCGACCCTCGCGAGGACGAGCTGAGCCTTGCGCGTATTTGCCGCGCCGGCCGGGGCCTGGGGCAGCGGCCTGGCTGGCGGCAGCTGCGGGCGGCGGGTCCTGGACTGACGCTGCGACCGGGGCCTGGTCAGCGCTGCTGACAGCGGCCCGGTGATCTTCGACAGCGGGTTGGTCTGCGGACCGGCCGGGTTCTTGCCCGGATACGCCTGCGGCATCCTGACCTGGCCAGGCGCCAGCGGCGAGGGCGGCGGGGCAGCGGCCGGCGCGTAGCCCCGGCCGGCCGACGGCGGGGCCTGGCCGTGCACCGATAGCGCGGCGGCTGGGTCACCGGCGCCATTGGACGCTGAGTCATGCCCCTGCGAGCTGTGCCCTTGAGAGCCGTGTCCCTGGGAGCCGTGTCCCTGGGAGCCGCGCGGCTGGGCATTGCCCTGGCCGCTGGCGGCGCCGCGCACGGCCGCGGTGTCCCTGGCAGCCGTGCGTTCATCCCGCCCGAACGCCTGCGGGTCCGGGGCAGCGTCGGATTCGCTATTCGCCAGCCATGGTGGCGGCGACTCTGCGCGATTGTCCACCCCGTCCTCCTCGGGCCTGCTTGCTGACTTGAGGTTATCGCCTGGCCAGGCGCTGCGCCGGTCGTCGCGACCCTCGCGGCTTACTGCCCGGATATCGGTAAGACGCCCGAACGGCCTGTTTCGTTGCGCTTCGCGGCCTGCGGACCCGGCCGGCCCCCCCGGCACATCGTTATCTTCCGGACTGCCCGTCATCTTTGCTTTCACTCCTGGCAAATCGACATCGCCGCTGCGCGGCCCTGCGGCTTACTCGGTGCCTGCGCCTGCATCGCCCGCACCTTGACCGGGTGAGTCTGCACTGGCACCAGCGCTGTCGCTACCCTCGCTGGCGGCGATGTCACCTGCACCGGTACTGCCCGGCTCGCTGGTACCGGAATCATTTGCCGTGCCGTTATCGGGGTCCTCACGGCCGTTCTGGTCCAGCGCTTCCTCGTTACGCGCGAGCGCCACGAGGCTCTGCCCCTGCGCCAGGTTGACCAGCCGCACGCCCATCGTCTGCCGGCCGGACAGCTTTATCTCGGCCGCCGAAGTCCTGATCACCCCGCCTGCCGAGGTAATCGCGAATACCTCGTCCTCGGGCCTGACCATCAGCGCTCCGATCAGTTCACCGCGCGCCTCGACGATCCTCGCGGTCAGCACGCCCATGCCGCCGCGGCCCTTGACCGGGTACTGGTCGGCCGGCGTGCGCTTGGCGTAGCCGCCGGTGGTGGCGACCAGGACGTCCGCGCCCTCGGTGACGACGTGCATGCCGAGCAGCTCATCCTGGCCGCTGAACCGCATGCCGATCACGCCGGAGGTGGCGCGGCCCATCGGCCGCAGCGTCTCGTCGCTCGCCCGGAACCTGATCGCCTGCGCGTGCTTGCTCACCAGCAGCAGGTCCTGGTCCGGCGAGACCAGCCGGGCGGCGATGACCTCGTCGTCCGGGCGCAGGTTGATGGCGATGATGCCGCCCGCCCTTGGCGAGTCGAAATCGGTCAGCCTGGACTTCTTCACCAGGCCAGACGAGGTGGCCAGCACCAGGTACGGGGCGACCGTGTAGTCGGTCAGCGCCAGCACCTCGGCGATCTGCTCGTCGGGCTGGAAGGCGAGCAGGTTAGCCACGTGACCGCCGCGCGCGTCCCTGGCCGCCTCCGGCAGCTCGTATGCCTTCGCGCGGTAGACCCGCCCCTTGTTGGTGAAGAACAGGATCCAGTTGTGCGTCGTGGTCACGAAGAAGTGATCGACGATGTCGTCGGTGCGCAGCTGAGCCCCGCGGACGCCCTTGCCGCCACGGCGCTGCGCCCGGTACAGGTCGCTCTTGGTGCGCTTGGCGTAGCCGCCGTGGGTGATCGTGACGACGACGTCTTCCTCGGCGATCAGGTCCTCAGCCGACATGTCGCCGTCGTAGGCGATGATCTCGGTGCGCCGGTCGTCGCCGTACTTGGCCACGATCTCGCCGAGCTCGGTGCCCACGATCTCGCGCTGGCGCTCCGGCGAGGCCAGGATCGCCTCGTAGTCGGCGATCTGCGTCATCAGCTCGTCGTACTCGTCGGTGAGCTGCTGCCGCTCGAGTGCGGCGAGCCGTCGCAGCTGCATGTCGAGGATCGCCCTGGCCTGGGTCTCGTCGATCTCGAGCAGTCCCATCAGGCCCTGCTGGGCGGCTGCCGCCGACTCGCTGCCGCGGATCAGCGCGATGACCGCGTCGATCTGGTCGATCGCCTTGAGCAGCGCGCGCAGGATGTGCGCCCGTTCCTGCGCCTTGCGCAGCAGGTAGCGGGTGCGCCGCACGATGACGTCGACCTGGTGGTTGACCCAGTGCCTGACCATCTGGTCCAGCCGCAGCGTTCGCGGCACGCCGTCGACCAGCGCCAGCATGTTGGCGCCGAAGGTCTCCTGCAGCTGGGTGTGCTTGTACAGGTTGTTGAGGACCACCTTGGCGACGGCGTCCCGCTTCAGGACGATCACCAGCCGCTGGCCGGTACGGCCGCTCGATTCCTCGCGCACGTCGGCGATGCCGCTGACCTTGCCCTCACGCACCAGCTCGGCGATCTTCTGCGCGAGGTTATCGGGATTGACCTGGTAGGGCAGCTCGGTCACGACCAGGCAGGTGCGGCTCTTGCGATCTTCCTCGATCTCGACCACGGCCCGCATCGTGATCGAGCCGCGGCCCGTCCGGTAGGCGTCCAGGATCCCGCGGCGGCCCACGATCAGGCCGCGGGTCGGGAAGTCGGGGCCCTTGACCCGCTCGATCAGCGCGTCGAGCAGCTCCTCGTCGGTCGCCTCGTGGTGCTCAAGGAACCACTGCACGCCGTCGTTCAGCTCGCGCAGGTTGTGCGGCGGGATCTTGGTCGCCATCCCGACCGCGATCCCTTCCGAACCGTTGACCAGCAAATTTGGAAAACGAGCTGGCAGCACGACAGGCTCGGCTGACCGGCCATCGTAGTTCGGGCGGAAATCGACGGTCTCCTTGTCGATATCCCGCAGCATCTCCATGGCCAGCGGGGCCAGCCGGCACTCGGTGTACCGGTGCGCCGCGGCCGGGTCATTGCCTGGCGAGCCGAAATTGCCCTGCGGGTCGACTAGCGGCATCCGCATCGCCCACGGCTGGGCGAGCCGGACCAGCGAGTCGTAGATCGCGCTGTCACCGTGCGGGTGATACTGGCCCATTACCTCGCCGATGACCCTGGCGCACTTGGAGTAGCCGCGCTCGGGCCGGAAGCCGCCGTCGTACATCGCGTAGAGGATGCGAATGTGCACCGGCTTGAGGCCGTCCCGCACGTCAGGCAGCGCCCGGCCGACGATCACCGACATTGCGTAGTCGATGTAACTGCGCTGCATCTCGACCTGGATGTCGACCGGCTCGGTCCGGTCGTGCCCGCCCGGCGCTGCGCCCGTGGTATCTACGTCAGACACTGTGCTGCTTCCCTCTCGGCCGACCGCGCGCGGCCAGCGATTCGTGCCAGGATCGCCGCCGGGCGGCTGGCGGCGGCCCGCCATGGCTGCCCGGCGCCTGGCAGGCGCCGGCCCTTAGATGTCGAGGAACCTGACGTCCTTTGCGTTGCGCTGGATGAACGCCCGGCGGGCCTCGACGTCCTCGCCCATCAGCACGGTGAACAGCTCGTCTGCCTGCGCTCCGTCGTCGACGGTGACCTGCCGCAGCACCCGCCTCGCCGGGTCCATGGTGGTCTCCCACAGCTCGCTGGCGTTCATCTCGCCCAGGCCCTTGAACCGCTGCACGCCGTCGCGCGGCCGCGGGTCCTTGCGCCCGCCCGCGATGCCCGCCTCGATCAGCGAGTCCCGCTCCCGGTCGGAGTAGGCGTAGCCGGGCGGCACCGACCGGCCCTCCCACTTGATCTTGTACAGCGGGGGCTGTGCGGCATACACGTGCCCGGCCTCGATCAGCGGCCTCATGAACCGGAACAGCAGGGTGAGCAGCAGCGTCACGATGTGCTGCCCGTCCACGTCGGCATCAGCCATCAGGATGATCTTGTGATATCGCAGTTTGTCGATGTCGAACTCATCGTGGATCCCGGTGCCCAGAGCCGTGATCATGGCCTGGACCTCGTTGTTCTTCAGCACCCGGTCGATTCGGGCCTTTTCCACGTTGAGGATCTTCCCGCGCAGCGGCAGGATGGCTTGGTACTTCGGGTCGCGGCCGTTCTTGGCCGAGCCGCCAGCCGAGTCGCCCTCGACAACGTAGATCTCGCAGACGGCCGGGTCGCCTGACTGGCAGTCGGCCAGCTTGCCAGGCAGCGAGGTGGTGCCGAGCAGGCCCTTGCGGGTGAGGTCACGGGCCTGCCGCGCGGCGATCCGCGCCCGCGCCGCCTGGGTGGCCTTGATGACGATGGCCTTGCCCTCGCCCGGGTTGCGCTCCAGCCAGTCGCGCAGGTGCTCATTGCAGACGCGCTGCACGAACGACCGGGCCTCGGTGTTGCCGAGCTTGGTCTTGGTCTGGCCCTCAAACTGCGGCTCGCCGAGCTTGATGTGGATGATCGCGGTGAGGCCCTCGCGTACATCCTCGCCGGTGAGATTCTCGTCCTTGTCGCGCAGCAGCTTCTGCTCCCTGGCATACCGGTTCACCAGGTTGGTCAGGGCCGCGCGGAACCCCTCCTCGTGCGTGCCGCCCTCGGCGGTGTTGATCGTATTCGCGAACGTGTGCACCGACTCGGAGAACGCCGCCGTCCACTGCATCGCGACTTCGACCGACATGCCGGGCTCCTCGCCGGCGAACTCGATCACCGACCCGTGCACGGGCTCCTTGGAGGCGTTGAGGTAGCGGACGAAGTCCGTGATGCCGCCCTCGTAGCACCAGCTGACCACGTTCGGCTCGCCGTTGATGTGGTCCGGCCGCTCGTCGGTGAGGCTGATCGCGAGGCCGCGGTTGAGGAACGCCATCTCCTGCAGCTGCCGTGCCAGCACCTCGTGTGACCATTCGGTGGTCTCGAAGATCCCGGCGTCCGGCCAGAAGGTGATGGTCGTGCCGTGCTCGCTGGTGCGCTCGCCACGCTGCAGCGGCCCCGGCTGGCTGTCGGCGTAGGACTGCCGCCAGGCGTAGCCGTCCTTGCGTATCTCCACGTCCAGGCGGGAGGACAGGGCGTTTACCACCGAGACGCCGACGCCGTGCAGGCCGCCGGACACCGCGTACGCCTGGCTGTCGAACTTGCCGCCTGAGTGCAGCGTGGTCAGGACGACCTCGACGGCCGGCCGGTTCTCCACCGGGTGGTTGTCCACCGGGATGCCGCGGCCGTTGTCTCGCACCGAGACCCCGCCGTCGGCGAGCAGCCTGACGTCGATCTGGTCGCAGAACCCGGCCAGCGCCTCGTCCACCGCGTTATCAACGACTTCGGTCACCAGGTGGTGCAGGCCGCGCTCGCCGGTCGAGCCGATGTACATTCCGGGACGCTTGCGAACCGCCTCAAGACCCTCCAGGACCTTGATCGAACGTGCGTCATACGACAAAGTGAAGCTCCTCGGCGAAAACAGCACAGATACCGGGCCTGCGCGGCTGCCCCTGACAGCCATCTGCCCGGTACGCGTCCCCTATTTTACCTGGGACTTCCGCCTAGATCAGCCGTACGTGTCACGTGGCCCGCGGCCGCCGCGAACCCGCCACTGGCCGGGCTGCCGCGGTGGGCCTGATGGCCCCCGAACCTGGACCCGGCGGACCGCACCGTCGCCCAGCTCGGCGTTGAGCCGGCGGACCAGCTGGGCCGCCAGCAGCCGGACCTGGGTGGCCCACGCGGTCGAGTCGGCCAGCACGATCAGCTCGCCGTCCGCCAGGCTGCCTGGCGAGGTGTGCGCGGCCAGCTCCGGCCCCACGATCTGCGGCCAGCGGGCGAACACCGATCCGGTTGCCGCCGCCATCGCCCAGCCCTGGTCCTCGACCAGGCCGCCGATGGCGGCGTTCAGCGGCTGCGGGTCGTCACGCCGGCCGCGCCGGGTGCCTGCCGTCGTGCCGCGCTGACTCGCCTGCCCGCTACCCTGCTGAGCCGGCCGGTGCCCCCTGGCCTGCGCTGCAGCCCGCGCCCTGGCCAGCGCCTCGCGGGCCAGCCGCAGCCGCTCGCCGGCCGGTCTCGGCTGACTCGCCTCCGCGCCGCCGGGGCGCTCAGGCGGCACGGCTGACCGTTCCCGCGCTGACCGTGAACCTGGCGCCGGCCAGCCGCTGCGGCACGTCCTGCGGCACCGCCGCCGTCACCACCACCTGCTCGGCGCCTGCCACCAGCGCGGCGAGCCGGTCCCGGCGGCCCGCGTCGAGCTCGGCGAAGACGTCGTCGAGCATGAGCACCGGATCGTCGCCTGCCGACCGCAGCAGGTCATAGGCCGCGAGCCGGAGAGCGAGCGCCATCGACCAGGACTCCCCGTGGCTGGCGTAGCCGCGGGCCGGCAGCTCGCCGATCCGCAGTTCGAGCTCGTCGCGGTGCGGTCCCACCAGGCACACCGCCCGGTCGAGCTCGGCCCGCCGCACGCCATCCAGCGCCTGGCGCATCACCTCGGCCAGCTTGGCCGCGTCGGCGTCGGGCTCGGTGCCCCCGGCCGAGGGCTGCCGGTAGCTCATCCCGGCCGCCCGGTCGTCAGCGGACACGGCCGCGTAGGCGGCGGCCGCCAGCGGTCGCAGCGCGCTCATCAGGGCCAGCCGGCCGGCAGTCAGCTCGGCGCCGGAGGTGACCAGCTGCTCGTCCCAGGCCTCCAGCCCGCCCGGCGAGCTGATACCCCTGGCCCGTGCTGACTTGAGCAGTGCCGTGCGCTGCCTGACCACCCGCTCGTAGTCGGACCGGATTGCCGCGTACCTGGGCCGGGTCGCGGTCAGCAGGTCATCCAGGTACCGCCGTCGCTGGTCAGGGTCGCCCTTAACGACGGCCAGGTCCTCCGGCGCGAACAGCACGCAGCGCAGCGTGCCGAGCGCCTCGCGCGGCCGCCGCAGCGGCATCCGATTCAGCCGGACCCGGTTAGCCCGGCCAGGATTGAGCTCGATCTCGACCAGGCTGTCGTGGCCGGCCGTAGTCACCGCCGCACGCAGGATCGCCCGGCTGGCGCCGCTGCGCACCATCGGCGCATCGGCGCTGACCCGGTGACTGCCGAACGTGGCGAGGTAGTACGCCGCCTCGACCAGGTTGGTCTTGCCCTCGCCGTTGGCGCCGGTGAATGTGCTGACGCCCGGCTCAAGCCGCACGTCGACCGCCGGGTAGGACCGGAAGTCGGTGAGCGCGAGCCGGGTCAGGTGCACGCCTGCTGACATTAGCCGCTGGCGGCGTCGCACGTCAGCGGGCCGGCGCAGCCGGCCGGCGGCTAGCTGCCGATGCGGATCGGCATCAGCAGGTAGCGGTAGTCAGGCTGGCTGTCGGGCCCTGGCTTGCCGGTGATGAGAGCCGGCTTGCCCGGCTCGGTGAAGGACATCCGGACCGTGTCGGAGTCCAGCACGCCGAGTCCGTCCAGCAGGTACTGCGGGTTGAACGCGATCGACATGTCGTCGCCGTCGTAGCTGGCCTCGAGCACCTCCTGCGCCTGCGCCTCGTCACCAGATCCGGCCTCAAGCGTCAGCTGCCCCTCGCTGAAGGCCAGGTGCACGGCTGTGTTGCGCTCGGCGACCAGCGCCACCCGCCGGACCGCCTCGGTCAGCTGTGCCGCCGACAGCTCGGCCGCCGCCCTGGAGGTGCTGGGCAGCAGTGCCTGGGTTCGCGGGAACTCGCCGCCGAGCAGCCGGGTCGTGGTGCGCCGGCCAGCTCCCTCGAAGCCGATCATCCCGTCGCCGCCTGGTCCATCCTCACCGGGCAGCGCCAGCGCGATCGAGACCTCGGCGCCGGAGGTCAGCGACCGGGCAGTGTCCGCCAGGGTCCTGGCGGGTACCAGCACGGCGCCTGAAATGTCCGGGCGCGCTGGGCTCCAGCGCAGTTCCCGGACCGCCAGCCGGTACCGGTCGGTGCAGACAAGGGTCAGGATGTCGCCCTCGATCTCGATCCGCACCCCCGTCAGCGCCGGCAGCGTGTCGTCGCGGCCCGCCGCGACGACTGACTGGCTCACCGCGGTGGCGAACGCGTCGCTGCCGACCGTCCCGGCGGCTGGCGGCATCTCCGGCAGCGCCGGGTACTCCTCCTCCGGCATGGTCAGCAGGTTGAACGTCGCGCTGCCGCAGGTGAGCACCGCGCGGCCGGATTCGGAGCTGATCTGCACCGGGCGGGCGGGCAGGCTGCGGCTGATCTCGGCGAGCAGCCTGCCGGAGACCAGCACGCTGCCTTCTTCCTGCGTGGTGACCTGCACGGTGGCCTGCGCCGACACGTCGTAATCGAAGCTGGACAAAATGAGCGAGTCAGCGGCCTGCAGCCGGATGCCGGCCAGCACGGGAACCGTAGGCCTGGCGGGCAGCGCCCGTGCCGTCCAGGCAACCGCCTCGGCCAGCACGTCTCGCTCAGCGATGATCTTCACCGGAGCCTGCCTCCTGTTCGCACGGTGACGCCGTGGCATGCCGACCGCGGCGCGTCGTGGCCACCTGGTACTTGAATATCTCTAGTTAGATAAAGAGAAGTAGTCGTCATAGGGCCGGTGGATCCCGGGGATGACGCGGCCCGGCGCAGGTCAGCGCCGTTGCGGACGTCCACAGCGGGTGTGCGGCCCCGGCCGCCGCCGGTGGCCGGCCTGTGGAGGGCCGGCCGGCGAGCGCGGTTCATGCTCCGGTTACCCCCCGGACCCGGGCCGTTTTCCTCCTGCTGTCCCAAGCTTGTCCACAGACTTATCCACAGTCTGTGTGCGCTGGTAATGCCGTCGCCGTCCGTTATGCCCCGCGCGGGCCGCGCGGCGGGCGTGCCGGTGGTCAGTTCCGGCCGCGCTGGCTGGCTCGGCACGCCGCTCATCCGGACAGCGCCTGCTGCTTGATGCGGGTGGTGAGCTCGGTGACCTGGTTGTAGATCGAGGGCCGCTCGGCCATCAGGGAGCGGATCTTCCGGTCAGCGTGCATCACCGTGGTGTGGTCACGGCCGCCGAACTGCTGCCCGATCTTGGGCAGCGACAAGTCGGTCAGCTCGCGGCACAGGTACATGGCGATCTGCCGGGCGGTCACCAGCACCCGGGATCTGGAGACGCTGCACAGATCGTCGATGGACAGCCCGAAGTAGGACGCGGTCTGCCCCATGATCGTCGCGGCGGTGATCTCCGGGCCGTGCGCCTCAGGGATCAGATCCTTGAGCACGAACTCGGCGAGCTGCAGGTCCACCGTCTGCCGGTTCAGGCTGGCGAAGGCGGTGACCCTGATCAGCGCTCCTTCCAGCTCGCGGATGTTGGTGGAGATCCGGCTGGCGATGTACTCCAGCGCTTCCGGCGGCGCGTTCAGCCGGTCCTGGACCGCCTTCTTGCGCAGGATCGCGATGCGGGTCTCGAGTTCCGGTGGCTGAACGTCGGTCTGCAGGCCCCATTCGAACCGGCTGCGCAGCCGGTCCTCGAGCGTCACCAGCCGCTTGGGCGCGCGGTCGCTGGAGATCACGATCTGCTTGCTGGCGTTGTGCAGGGTATTGAAGGTGTGGAAGAACTCCTCCTGGGTGCCTTCCTTGTTCTCCAGGAACTGGATGTCGTCGACCAGCAGGATGTCGACATCCCGGTAGCGGCGGCGGAAGCCATCCTGCTTGCCGTCCCTGATCATGTTGATGAAGTCGTTGGTGAACTCCTCGGAGCTCACGTAGCGCACCTTCACGCCCTGATAGAGGCTCTGCGCGTAGTGCCCGATCGCGTGCAGCAGGTGCGTCTTGCCGAGGCCTGAGTCGCCGTAGACGAAAAGCGGGTTGTAAGCCTTGGCCGGCGCCTCGGCCACGGCGACGGCCGCGGCGTGCGCGAAGCGGTTGCTCGACCCGATGACGAACGTCTCGAAGGTGTACTTCGGGTTCAGCCGGGCCTGGGCCGGCCGGGGCACGCCCTGGCCGGGAACGCGGCCGGCGGCTCTCTCCTCCTCGCCCGCGATGCCGGGGCCGCCCGGCCTCCCGCCGGGTTGCCCGCGCCCGGCCAGCGGGGAGAACCCCTGCTCGGCGGGCGGGCCGAACTGGCTGGATGCGTCGTCGCGGTCTGGCGCGGCGAGCCGGAAGGTCGGGTGGTCACCGAGCCGCAGTGAGTCTGGGCGCCCGTGCTGATTTGCACCGTGCTGATTCGCACCGTGCTGACTCGCGGTGTGCTGGCCCGCAGCAGGCTGACCCTGACCGGGCCCGGCGGTTCCTGGCTGATCAGCGCCAGGCAGCCCCGTTTCCATCCGGCCGTCCGGGTGCAGATCACGACCGTACCGCCCGCCGCCGCGCTGATCCGTCTCGTGCTGCCCGGCCTCGTGCTGGTCAGCAAGCCGCTGTCCGGTCGCGAAGTCTCCGGCACCCGGCGGGCCGGCACCCAGTCGGCCAAGGGAGCCCTGGTGGGCGGTCCGCCCGTCCTCGTCCCCCAGCCTGAGGCTGCCAGCAGCCGCTCCTGGCCCGTGGCCACCAGCCCCGGGCAGCGGAGTAGAGCCAACGGTCGGGTCAACGGTGACCGCCAGCTGAATGCTGCGGCCCAGCTCCCTCGACAGCGCGTTGGTGATCAGCGCGCGCAGCCGCGTCTCGAGCTGCTCTTTGACGAACTCATTCGGCGTGGCGATCAGCGCGGTGTTCTCCACCAGCCCGAGCGGCCTGGTTAGCTGCAGCCAGGCGCGCTGGTGCGGCTCGATCTGCATCCCGGCCAGCTCTTCCAGGGACCGCGCCCATACCTGCGCAAGGTCTGCTTCACTCATCAGCGGCTCACCTCGCGCCCCCACACTCTGATCAACAGGTTTGTCCACAGCTTGTGCACGTCGCCGGCTGGCCGCCGCGGCATGGCCTGCAGACTCCGGCGGTCCGTCCCCGACCCCGCCGGTTCCCCGCTTCGGGACCTCTATCCACAGCCTAGGGCTGGCGTCTGTCACACGTTCGGCAAACTGTCACTGTCGCAGCAGGTGACCGCTCGTGTCGCGAGCGCTGCTGCGTGCCCTGGCCCGATTGTCACGGCGTGCCCTGGTGGCCAGCCGCCCGCTGGCCTCGGTGATCGTCTTGATCGGGATGCCGAACGCCGGAACGCCAGTTTGACCGCCCGCCCGGCTCCGCGTAGCGTTCCTACGTCCGGTCACCCCGGCGGGTCTTGGCGTGCGCTGAGCCGCTCTGGGATCATGGCCATCTGCCACAGTCACTGAGCGGTTCGGAGAGAATCCCGTGAGCAAGCGTACGTTCCAGCCGAACAACCGCCGCCGCGCGAAGACGCACGGATTCCGGCTGCGCATGCGCACCAGGGCGGGCCGCGCGGTCCTGGCCGCCCGCCGCCGGAAGGGCCGCCAGCGGCTGAGCGCCTGACCGGGCGCGCGGCTAGCTGCGCCGTCAGGCGCTGAGGTGCTCCCGGCAGCGGCGCGGATGCGGCGCTCAGCGGACTTCTCGGCGGCGGTGCGTGGCGGCAGCCGGGCCGGCCGGTCGCTGCTGTCGGGTCACCTGCTGGTGCGCCAGGGCAGCGGCGAGGCCGCGAAGGTGGGATTCGTAGTGAGCAGGACGGTGGGCCAGGCAGTGGTGCGGAACCGGGTGCGCAGGCGGCTTCGTCACCTGGCCCGCGGGTATCTCGGGTCGCTACCTGAAGGTAGCCTGCTTGTGTTGCGTGCTCATCCCCGTGCCGCGACTGCAGGCCAGGCGGACCTTGCCGCCGAGCTCGACCTGGTGATAGCTGCGTTGCTTCGGCGGCAAGGTGGGGCACCGTGTCAGTGACGAGCACATCAGTAACTCCCGCGGCGGAGCAGGAGCCGGGCAGCCGCCCGTCGCCTGCGGCGCGCTGCCTGCTGCTGCTGCTCGCTGGCTACCGGCGGTTTGTCAGCCCGCTGCTCGGTCCGCACTGCCGCTTCTACCCGTCCTGCAGCAACTACGCGGTGCAGGCGGTTGGCGTGCACGGTGCGCTGCGGGGCAGCTGGCTGGCCGCGCGGCGGCTCGCCCGCTGTCACCCGTTCCATCCTGGCGGTCTCGACCCGGTGCCGCCACCGCGCGTGCGACGGACCCAGCACGCAGACTCAGCACGGCCGACCGGAAGGCAAGGGAGCTAGCAGGTGGGTAACCCACTGAACCCGATTTACGAGGCCGTCGCCTGGGTCTTCACGCATATCTACAACGTGCTCAGCCCGCTGTTCGGCGCGCGGAGCGGGTGGACCTGGGCGCTGACGATCATCATCCTCGTGGTGCTGATGCGGCTGATCATGGTGCCGCTGTTCGTGAAGCAGATGCACACGACGCGCAAGATGTCAGCGCTCGCGCCGCAGATGCAGGCGCTGCGCAAGAAGTACAAGAACGACAAGCAGACGCTGAACCAGGAGATGATGAAGCTCTATCAGGAGGCTGGCGTCAACCCCCTGATGGGCTGTCTGCCCGTGGTGGCGCAGCTTCCGCTCTTCTTCGCGCTGTTCAGCGTTCTGCGGGCGATCGCCGAGTGGCAGTCGGTGGCTATCTCCGGCCAGCCCAAGTACGGCCTGCCGCTGGCCATGGTGCAGAACGCCAAGCACGCCTCGATCTTCGGCGCGAACGTCACCGAGAAGGTGCTCTTCACCCACGGCGCCGTCGTGCCGCTGCACGCGAAGTCCGTCATCCTCGCCGCGGTCATCATCAGCATGATCACGACGTTCCTGACGGTGCGGCAGAGCATGAAGCGCGGCATGATGCCCGCCGCTACGCCGGATAACCCGATGGGCAACTCGCAGAAGTACATGATGTACATTATGCCAGTTTTCGCCCTTTCTGGGTTGTACTGGCCATTCGGTCTGGTTCTGTACTGGGTGACGACCAACGTGTGGACCCTGGGCCAGCAGTACGTGCTCTTCCGCCGCTACCCGCAGCCTGCCGCGGCGGGCGCGGACGCCGGATCTGCCGCCGGCAGCGGCCCGGCCAAGACGAGGCCCGCCGCGGGAGGCCCGACGTCCGCCGGCGGCCGGGCCAAGTCCTCCGGCCAGGCCGGGACCGGGCGCCGCCCCGCTGCCGGCTCGGCTAAGCCGGCCGCGGCGGCGAATGGCGGCGCCTCGCCGGCCCGCAAGAATGGCAAGGCCCCCGGCGTGCCCACCGCTCAGGGCAATGGCCAGCAGCCGGGCGGCGGGGTGATGCGCAGGTTCGCCAGGAGCCGTGCGGAGCCGGAACCAGCTCCCGAGCAGCCCGAGGCTAAGCTCGTCAGGCAGCAGCCACAGCGGCAGTCGCGGAGTAAGAGGTCGGGCAAGCGCTAGCAGGGCGCTGCGTGCCCTGCACGACCTCGCTCAGCGGGCGGGCCGGCCTCGCAGCCGGGGCCTCACCCGGCCCATATGCCACCGCCGCAGGCAAGCCTGCCGTGGCCGATCGTCAGTAGGAGGACCTGGTGAGCCAAGGGGACAACGCGGTTGCCGTGCCGCAGTCAGCCGCAGGCGAGCAGCCTGAGCCCGAGGCCGAAGAGCGCAACGGCGGCGGCGACTTGGATGCCGGAGCCGAGCAGCCAGCGGACGAGGCGCCGCAGCTGGCCGATCTCGAGATGGAAGGCGAGATAGCCGCCGACTACATCGAGGGCCTGCTGGACGTCGCCGACCTGGACGGCGACATTGACATGGATGTCGAGGGCGACCGTGCGACCGTCTCGGTGGTCGGCGCGACGCTGGACGAACTGGTCGGCTCCAGGGGTGAGGTGCTCGAGGCGCTGCAGGAGCTGACCCGGCTCGCGGTGCACCGGCAGACCGGCTACCGGACCCGGATAATGATCGACATCGGCGGCTACCGGCTGCGCCGCCGGGCAGAGCTGGCGCAGACCGGACGGGAAGCGGCAGACGAGGTGCAGCAAACCGGCGTGCCCAAGAAACTGCGGCCGATGAATCCATTCGAGCGCAAGATCGTTCACGACGCCGTGGCGGCGGCTGGCCTGCGCAGCGAGTCAGAAGGCGAGGAGCCCGACCGCCGGGTGGTCGTGCTGCCGGCCGGCTGAGCGAGGATCACGTCATCGAGGCGGGTGAGGGCGCACCACCACCACCGCCGGCCGCCGCGGCGCTGTTCGGCTTCCGGCTGCCGATGGCCGTCCGGTACGCGGAGCTGCTCACCGGGCCCGGCGTGCAGCGGGGCCTGATCGGGCCGGCCGAGGCGGGCCGCATCTGGGACCGGCACCTGCTGAACTGCGCTGTGATAGCTGAGCTGGTACCCGCAGCAGCGACGATCGCTGACCTTGGCTCGGGGGCGGGCCTGCCAGGCGTGGTGCTCGCGCTGATGCTGCCCGGCAGTACCGTCACCTTGCTGGAGCCCATGGCCCGCCGGGCATCGTTCCTTGCGGAGTGCGTCGGCCAGTTCGGCCTGGCTAACGCCTCGGTGCTGCGGGCGCGAGCAGAGGATATGGTCGGCCAGCTCGGCGCCGACGTGGTAACCGCCCGTGCCGTGGCGCCGCTTGACCGGCTCGCGGTGCTGGCGGCAGGCCTGGCCGCGCCCGGCGGTCTCGTGCTGGCGATCAAGGGTGCAGGCGCCGGGGAGGAGCTGCGGGCCGCCGGACCGGTACTGCGGCGGCTTCGCGCGCGGAACGCATCGGTTGTCCGCGCCGGTAGCGGTAAGGTCGGTGCGGCTGCGACAGTAGTCAGGTTCACGATCGCGGGCACGCGCGCCGAGGCTGCAAGTCAGCTCGGCGCTGACAGCAAAAGGACGGGCTGATGGGCACGCCACCGGGCCTCGGCTGGCCGGGCCTGCCTGGCAGCCCCGGTCGGCCACACCCTGGCCGGTCAGATACCGGCTCGCCCGGCCTGGGCTGGCCGGGCCCGCACTCGGCGGCCGCGGCGCCAGCCGGCTCGCCTCCGGGCGCCGAGGTATCGCAGAATTCCGGCGTAGCGGCGATGCCGCCGGGGAAGGGCGAGGGGACAGTGGTCATGTCCGGGCCTGGCGTCGAGGTCTCGTCCGACACTCCCATCGCGCGGGCAGCCAGAGCGGCCGTGGTCGCGCGCTCCGGCGGCCAGGCCTGGCCGCGGCCATCGTCCTGCCGCATCATCACGATCGCGAATCAGAAGGGCGGCGTCGGCAAGACGACGACCGCGGTGAACCTCGCCGCCTGTCTGGCAATGAATGGCGCGCGGGTCCTCGTCATCGATCTCGATCCGCAGGGCAACGCGTCAACGGCTTTCGACGTGGATCACCACAGCGGCATGAGCTCGATCTATGACGTGCTGGTCGAAGGCCAGTCGCTCGACAGCATCGTGCGGCAGGTTGCCGGGTTCCGCGAGCTGTTCTGCGCCCCGGCCACGATCGACCTGGCCGGCGCGGAGATCGAGCTGGTCCCGCTCGTTGCCAGGGAGTCCCGGCTGGCCCGCGCGGTGGATGGCTATGACGTGTCAAATCTGGATTACATCCTCATTGACTGCCCGCCGTCGCTCGGCCTACTGACGGTGAACGCGCTTGTCGCGGCCCCGGAAGTGCTCATCCCTATTCAGTGCGAGTACTACGCGCTGGAAGGGCTCGAGCAGCTGCTGCGCACCGTCGAGCTGGTCCGCAGTCATCTCAACCCCGGCCTGCTGATCAGCACGATCCTGCTGACCATGTATGACGGCAGGACGCGGCTGGCCGCGCAGGTGGCCGACGAGGTACGCGGGCACTTCGGCGAGCTGGTGCTGAAGTCGGTGATACCGCGCAGCGTGCGGGTGTCCGAGGCGCCTAGCTACGGCCAGTCGGTCATGACCTATGATCCCGGTTCGTCGGGTGCCCTCGCCTATCTGGAAGCGGCGCGCGAGATGGCCGCCAGGAACGCCCGCGCAGCGAGCCGTTAGCTCCCCCGCCGTTAACTTCCGCGGTCAGGCAGCGGGGACGGCTGGCCATGGCGGCCCTGGGCCTGGGATTAGGCACAGAGGTCCGGCCAGCCGCATCTCTGCGATTAAGCCCTGACCCGGCGGCGCTTGCGGCGTGTGGCTTGAAAGCGATCTGGATGACTCCTGCCGAATCCTTCGGCAGGCTGGCGGCGGCGACCGCATGGCCTGGCAGGATGGTCTCGCACACTCGCTGGCCGCTCGCCCGGACTGACCGGCCGGAACGGCGGAACCGAGGACGAGGAGAGGCGATGCCGCACCAGAAGCGGGGACTGGGCAAGGGTCTGGGGGCGCTCATTCCGACCTCCCCGACTGCGCCACCGGCCGGCTCCCCTGGCGCCGGAAGGGCTGATCAGCAGGCCGCCTCGGACCTGGCGGGCGCCTACTTTGCTGAGATTCCCGTGCACGAGATCGTCCCGAACCCTCGTCAGCCCCGTCAGACGTTCGACGAGGACAGCCTCGCCGAGCTAGCTGACTCGATCCGGGTGGTCGGGCTGCTGCAGCCAGTCGTGGTGCGCAAGCAGCGCGGCGGCCAGTACGAGATCGTGATGGGCGAGCGACGCTGGCGTGCCTGCCAGCTAGCCGGGCTCGACATGACCCCGGCCATCGTCCGCGACACGTCAGACGACGACCTGCTGCGCGACGCGCTGATCGAGAACCTGCACCGCGAGCAGCTCAACCCCCTGGAAGAAGCGGCCGCCTACCAGCAGCTGCTGGACGACTTCAGCGCCACGCACGACGAACTGGCCCGCCGGGTCGGCAGGTCGCGACCGCACATCTCCAACACGATCAGGCTGCTGAACCTGCCGCCCTCGGTGCAGAAGCGGGTGGCGGCCGGGGTGCTGAGCGCGGGTCATGCAAGGGCGCTGCTCGGAGTAGAGGACGTGCAGGCCCAGGAGCAGCTGGCACACCGGATCGTCGCCGAGGGCCTTTCGGTACGCGCGGTGGAGGAGATCGTCGCCCTGGGGGTGCAGCCGGCCAAGGCGCGGCGTCAGCCTGGACACCGGCCGCCAGTCGCGCCGGCCCTGAAAGAACTCGCCGACCGGCTCTCCGACGTATTCGACACCAGGGTCAAGGTCGAGCTTGGCCAGCGCAAGGGCAAGATCGTGGTGGAGTTCGCGACCCTGCAGGACCTCGAGCGAATCGTCCGCAGCATGTCGCCGGACCTGCCGGCCTCGCGCAGCGCCTGACCTGAGGGCTACCGGGCAGCGCGATGTTTCACGTGGAACGCACCGCGACAGCGGTGGCTTCCACGGCCGCCACGAAGCCATCCACGTCTGACTCTGTGGTGTCAAAGGAGGTCATCCACCGCACCAGGCGCTCGCGCTCATCCCACAGCTCGAACGCCCACTCGTGCTGAAGCCTGCTGATGCGTTCGGCCTGCAGGGAGGCGAAGATCGCGTTGGACTGCACCGGCTGACGCAGGCCGACGCCGTCGAGTGCGCTGACCCCGTCCCCCAGGCGCTGTGCCATCGCGTTGGCGGCACGCGCATTCCGCAGCCACAGGCTGTCCGCCAGCAGCGCGCTGAACTGAACGGCCAGGAACCGCATCTTCGACGCCAGCTGCAGCTGCTGCTTGCGCAGAAATGGCGCGTCCGCGGCAAGCTCGCGGCGCATCACCAGCACCGCCTCGGCTCCGGCCGCGCCGTTCTTGGTACCGCCGAAGCTGAGCACGTCGGCACATGCGGCAATGTCAGCTGGCTCGCAATCCAGGTAGGCGGCAGCGTTGGCGAGCCGCGCACCGTCCAGGTAGACGAGCAGGCCCTCGCCGGTGCAGAATTCGCGCAGCCCCTTGAGCTCGTCCAGCGTGTAGCAGGTGCCGAGCTCGGTCACCTGGGCTATCTCGACCACCCTGGGCTGGATCCGGTGCTCGTCGCCACGCCCGCTGAGGCGCGAGGCGATCAGCTCGGGAGTCAGTTTCCCGTCCGGCGCAGCCGCGGTCAGCAGCTTGGTACCCACGATCCGCTCGGGAGCGCCGCACTCGTCCCAGTTCAGGTGCGAGGACTCCGCGCAGATAACGCCCTCGTAAGGGCGCAGCAGCAGGCTGAGGCCCAGCGTGTTCGCCGCAGTGCCGGTGAAGACGAAGTAGGCGGCCGCCGCGCCGGTCAGCTCGCACAGCTGCCGGGTGGCGGCGGCGGTCCACGGATCGGCGCCGTAGGCGGCAGCATGCCCGGCGGCCCCTGCCTCGGCGATGGCGCGCAGTACCGCCGGGTGGGCTGCCGAGTGGTTGTCACTTCCGAAGCTCTTGCGGCTGGCCGCCGGGGGATGCGTCACCAGGAGAGCGTAAACGAGCGCGTGCGCTCCGGACCGAGCCGGGCTTGGTCCTGGCTGAACGTGACCCCGTGGCTGACGCGCTTCGCCCGGCCGTGGCTCGCTGCGCCTGGCCGGCTCCTTGCCCCATGGCTCAGCCGGGCCCGGCGCGGTGCGCAAGCAGGCCATGGCTGTCCGACGCTCACGTTAGAGTCCGGTACCCATGAGCGAGATCCGCATCGGCAACGCACGCGAGACGGACCTGGCAGAGATCCTGAGAAACTTTGAGCACTTCTGGGCCGACAGGAAGTTAGCCCGCGACCTGCACCACCCGATGTTCTTCCTGGAGTTATGCGCAAGCTGCTGTCATAACCTGCCCGCGCGGACGCTCGGGCTAGCTGCCGACTGCCCGTGCTGGTCAGCCGGCCCTGATCGCGCTGGACTTCCGGTCCTGGCTCGCCCTGCTGACAACCAGCACCGTGCCTGGCGGCTCAGAATGGCTGCCGCTGGGTACAATTCCGCTCAGGGGCTGGCCGGGGAGCGCCGGATACCAGCGAGGCTGAGAAGCGGCGCGTCATCCCCGAAACAGCCCGGCCCGGCTCGCCGGCCGGGTCCAGGTCGCCGATCTCTGCGTGAGGTGCCCGGTGTCCCGCCGTCTCGCTAGCGTCACGCTGGACAATCTTGATGATCTGCCGCCCAGGTGCCGTCGCTGCGTCTTCTGGGAGCTCGACCCGGTCAGCCAGGCGCGCGCGCTGGAGGTCGGTGATCCGGCGCTCGAGAAGGAATCCTGGATCTCATCGGTGCTGCTGGAGTGGGGGAGCTGCGGCAAGATCCTCTACCTGGACAGCGTGCCGGCTGGTTACATGCTGTACGCGCCGCCGAGATACGTGCCCCGCTCCGTGGTGCTGCCGACAAGCCCGGTCAGCTCCGACGCGGTGCTGCTGATGACCGCCCACATCCTGCCGGACTTCGCCGGCGGCGGACTGGGCCGGGTGCTGGTGCAGAGCCTGGCCAAGGACCTCACCAGGCGCGGGGTCAAGGCGATCGAGGCCTTCGGCGATCTGCGCTGGGACGGGCCGGTGTGCATGATCCCGGCCGACTACCTGCTGGCCGTAGGGTTCAAGACGGTGCGGCCGCACAACCGCTACCCCCGGCTGCGGCTGGAGCTGAAGACGGCGCTGTCCTGGCGCGAGGATGTCGAAGTGGCGCTGGAAAGGCTGCTCGGCTCGATGACGCCGGAGCGGGCACTGCGCCTGGCCTGACGGCCGCTGAGAGCGCGCTGCCCGGGCCAGGCAGCTGCACCTGACCGGCAGCTCGCTGAGCCGCCGGCCAGGTTAGGGCACGGGCGATCAGATGAACTCAGCGAGGTCGCGCAGCAGCGCGGACTTCGGCTTCGCCCCCACGATCGACTTCACGACCTCGCCGTCCTTGAAGACACTCAGGGTCGGGATGTTCATGATCCCGTAGCGCTGGGTGGTCGCGGGGTTCGCGTCGACGTTGAGCTTGACGACATCGATCTTGTCAGCGTGCTCGCTGGCGATCTCCTCCAGCACCGGGCTGACCATCCGGCACGGGCCGCACCACTCGGCCCAGTAGTCGACGACGACCGGCTTGTCGCTCTTCAGCACGTCAGCGGCAAAGCTGGCGTCCGTTACTGCCTTAATTGCTCCCATCTGAGGGACTTCCTTTCGATATCTGTATAAATGAGCCGGATCATCATGGCTTGAGGTGGATGCCGGAAGTGCTGGCCGCGTCCTGCCGCCAGCTCATTCCTCGTGGTCGGCCAGCCAGCGCTCCGCGTCCAGCGCCGCGGCGCAGCCGGTGCCGGCCGCGGTCACGGCCTGCCGGTAGGTGCGGTCGACGACATCGCCAGCGGCGAAGACACCGTCGATGACGGTGCGGGTGGACGGCTGGTCGACCAGCACGTAGCCATCGGGATCGAGCGGCAGCTGACCGGCGAGCAGCTCGCTGCGCGGGTCGTGCCCGATCGCAAGGAAGAAGCCAGTCACCGGGAGCGTCCGCTCCTCACCGGTATTGGTATCGCGCAGCCGCAGTCCTGATACCCGGTCGTCGCCGAGGACCTCCGTCACCTCGCTGTTCCATGCGAAGCTGACCTTCGGATTCGACATGGCGCGGTCCTGCATGATCTTCGACGCGCGCAGGCTGTCCCGCCGGTGCACGACGGTCACCGAGCGCGCGAACCTGGTCAGGAAGGTGGCCTCCTCCATCGCCGAGTCACCGCCGCCGACGACCGCGATGTCCTGGTCGCGGAAGAAAAAGCCGTCGCAGGTGGCGCACCAGGACACGCCGTGCCCTGACAGCCGCTTCTCGCCGGGGACGCCGAGCTCGCGGTAGCCGGAGCCGGTGGCGATGATCACGGTCCTGCCCAGGTAGGTGTCGTTGCCGGCCCGGATCACCTTGGGGCTTGCCTTCAGGTCCACCTCGGTCACGTCGTCGGTGACCAGCTCGGCACCGAACCGCTCGGCCTGCTTGCGAATCGCGTCCATCAGGTCGGGGCCTAGCACGCCGTCCGGGAAGCCGGGGTAGTTCTCCACGTCGGTGGTATTCATCAGCGCGCCGCCGGATGTCACAGAGCCCTCGAACAGCAGCGGATTGAGCCGCGCCCGCGCCGCGTACAGGGCGGCGGTGTAGCCGGCGGGCCCGGACCCGATGATGATGACCTCACGCACGTCGGACACCTGGGTCGCCTTCCTTCGAGTTGCACGGGGGTTAACCGATCCTAGGGCCGGGAGATTCCCGCTGCGCAGCCACCCAGGCCGGGCCGCGCAGGCCTGTTCCGGCGGTCATCCCCCCGCGATCACCCGGTGCAGGATGACGTCGGTGGCCGCGGCCGAGCAGCCCGGTCCCACCACCCAGACCTGCTCGCCGAGCGCTCCAGCGGCGCCAAGGACGATCACGGTGGCCGGCTTGCCGCCGAAGCTGTCGACGTCGACCATGAGCACAGCCGAGTGGCCGGCCACCCGGCCGACGCACCCTTCGAGCGCGCTCGTGAGGATCCCGGCGAAGCTGTTCAGCACGGGGAGCTGCGGGGCCTGCGCGGTGTTCTGGCGGCCGAGCGCGCCGGGGCTGGCGCCGCCGCCCTGGCCGGGCAGTACGCCGGGTCCCGCGCTGGCTGCCGGGCTGCTCGCATGCCGCAGCGCGCTGCTGACCTGCGAGACGAGGTTCGCCCTGGTGTACCCGACATGACTTGAGACGGGCCGGAACAGATCCGTCCGGCCGTTGGCTCGGAAACTGAGCTGCGGTCCGACCTTCATCGCGAGGCGGCCCTGGGCCGCCCCGTGGGCAAGGGCCGGCGCCGAGTTGGCCGCGCTCCCGCCGCTGCCGCCATGGCTGTTCAGTACTGCGACGCTGACCCCGGCGACCACTGCCACGGCGGCGGCAGCTGCCGCCACTCGCAGGCCAGCCGGCGACCGCCGCGGCGGCTTCCCGCGCCGCGCTGCGCTCCCGCGCTCGGGCAGGTCGCGGCGGAACGCCTCGGCCTGCGGTGCCGCCGCCGTGCGGCGGGCAACCTCGACGGCAAGCGAGCTCTCGATCCTGGCGGTCAGGCTTTCCGGCATCGGCGGCGCGGTAGTGCTGGCCAGCAGCGCGGTGACGCCGGCGAGCTGCCTGCTGACGGCCGAACAGCGGGCACACCGGGCGAGATGCGACCTGACCCGGCCGGCCCGCCGGCTGCCGAGGTCGTCCTCGCTGAGCCGGCCGATGACCTCGGCACTGAAGTGGCGGATCATGCCTGGTCGTCACCTCCTTCCCGCCGAGGTTGGACGCCTGGCACCGCTGATCGGTTCCCTTCGGGGCGGTCCCGGCGCAGGTGAGCTAGCCGCGGTAGCAGCCGTGCCCGGCCACGCGCACAGCGGCTCTTGACCGTGCCCTCGGACACGTCGAGGATCCGCGCAGCCTCGGCCACCGGGTAGCCGAGCATGTCCACCAGCACCAGGGCCGCCTGCTGGTCAGCAGGCAGTCTTCGCATCGCGGCAGCGACGTCCAGGGCCGTGTCGCTGGCTGCGGACGGGTCAGCCGCCGCCGTCCCGGCCGTCAGGCTATCCAGGGTCCGCTCGTCAGCCCCGCCCGTCGCCGGCCGGGCCGACCGGCGACGCATCCGGTCTAGGCATGCGTTGACGACCACCCGGTGCAGCCAGGTCGTCACCGCTGAGTCACCGCGGAAGCTGCCGGCCCGCCGGAACGCCGAGATCATCGCGTCTTGCAGGGCGTCAGCCGCCTCCTCGGGATCCGACATGGTCCGGACAGCGATGGCCCACAGCCGTTCCCTGTGCCTGCTGAACAGCTGGCCGAAGGCCTCCGGGTCGCCGTTCACGTGCAGCTTGAGCAGCTCGGAGTCCGAAGGGCCGATTGCCGCCTGGCCGCTTGCTGCGGCGCCGTACGGCGCCGCTTGGTCGCCGCTGGCCTGGCCAGCCTCGCTGCCCGGGTCGCGCGGCGGTCTCGCTGGCCCCCTTGCCGCGCCCGTGCTCAGCCCGGCTGGCGGCAGCTTGAAGCCCGGCTGACCAGCTGGCGGGACCGCGCCGGCCCGGCCAGGCCCCGGCCGGCCGCCGCCATCGCTGGCCTGCGGTACCGACCGGTCCGCGCCGGGAGGGACGCGCGGGTCAGGCAGGGAGCGCCCGGACCGCATCACGCCGGGGTCGTGCGGTTCCGTCGCTGACCTCCCGTCCTGCAACGGCTGGTGCATGTCGCCGCCGCCGCGGCCGGCCGCCAGCCAGCGGGCGCCGCTGCCTGCTGCCGCGGTCGTGACTGGGCCTTGCCAGGCCGTCGCCCGCACCGGGACTGGCAGGGCAGGCTGCGCCTCGCGTGGCGACGGTGCCCGAGCGCCAGGTGCCTGAAACCTGCCATCGGCTGCCCTGCCTCCCGTGCTCCGGGCGCGTCGCTGCGCCGGCAGCTGGGCGCCGTGCGCCAGACCCGAGGCTACTTTCCCTTCACGGTGACATTGAAGACCTCGGCCTGATACTTGCCTGCGTCGCCGGCCTTCGGCGGCAGGTTGGTGAACCAGATCAGCACGTACCGGCCGGACGCCTGGCTCTTGACGTTGAAGGTGTAGCTGCCTGACACCGCGGTGGGCCCGGTGACCGGCTGGAACTGGCTGAGCCCGGCCGGGGAGAGCCCCTTGCTATTGCCGAGCTCGATCTGCGCGGTCGTGCCCTGGATGTTGCCGAACTTGACGGTCACGGAGCTGACCTGCACCGGCTTGCCCATGTCCAGCAGCAGCCCGGTGCCCTTCTTCAAGCCGCCGAACTGAGGGCTGCCGATGTAGAAGCTCGTGCTCCAGTGGGTGGCCTGGCTGGCGTCGATGGCCCGGAAGGCTGTGCTGCTGTTCTCGTCGCCGGGGTCACTGCTGCTGAGCGGGTCGTAACCCGAGGCGCTCAGTGGCTTGAGGACCGTCACCGCGGGGACGGAATGGCTCGGCGTGCTAGTCGGCCCGGCAGGCGGGGAGCTATGGCCAGGTCGCAGGAAGCTTGCTGCCGCGGCAACCACGCCCGTGACCACCACCAGCGCGAAGACAGTCGCCAGGCCAACCCTGAGCCGCGAGCGCCGCGGCGGTCCCGCCTCTGGCGGTCCGTAGTCGCCGGCCGGCGGTGTCGCTTCGTCCGGCCAGTAGCCGCCGGCGTCCCTTCCCTGGTCACGCCAGCCGGGGCCCGCGCGGCCCGGCCGCGGCATGGGGGGCGGGGTGGGCGGCAGCGGCGCGGGCGGGATGGCGCTGACCAGCGCAGCCGCCAGCGCGCCGGGAGTGATCAGTGCGTCGGCCTCCCTGCCCCGCAGCTGCAGGGCGCGGCAGGTGATGTCGTCCAGCGGGGCCGGCACGCCCGCGCGCACCTGACGCGGGCTGCACGGGTGCCCGTCGGCCAGCGGAGCCGCGGGCAGCGGCGGGTAGTCGAGTCCCGGCCAGTGACCGGTCAGCATGGCGTAGAGCACTGCGCCCAGGCCGCGGGTGTCGTCGAGAGCCGGGTCCTCTGAGGTGATCCCGGCCAGCGCGGCGTCCATTCCGAGCCCGATGACCTTGACCCCGCCGCCTGGGGTCCAGCGCAGCGAGGCGGGGGTCAGGCAGAGGTGGGCGAGCCCGGCGGCGTGCGCCACCGACAGGGCCGAGGCGGCCTCGGCGACGATCCTCGCGCCACGGGCGGGGTCCGCGTTGCCGGCCAGGAGCAGGTCGTCCACGGTGTCGCCGGACGCCCACTCCATCACGATGTAGGCATGGTCCCAGTCGTCTTCCACGTCGAACACCTGGGCCAGCCGGGCGTCGGTGAGCCTGCTCGCTGCCCGCGCCGCGGTGACGACCTCGCGAATGCGCGGGAAGCCGGGCGCGAACGTGACGACGGTGACCGGCCGGGCGAGGATCTCGTCGATCGCCTTCCAGGCAGCCCACCCCGAGGCTGCGGCAACCCGGTCCTCGAGCCGGTAGCGGCCGCCGAGTCTGGTACCGGGCTCCGAGATGTACGTGCTCATGTGTCACGGTGTCAGAGGCGAACCAGCCCCCGACGCTCCCTCCGGTGGCCCGTGGCGGTCAGCTGGACGAGACAGGTCGGTGATGCTGTACATCATGCTAGGCCGCGCGGGCGCCGCAGGCAGGCCCCGGGCGCCCGCTGGTCGCAAACCGTTACCAGCCGGAGACGTCATGCCAGGTAGGCCCGCATGCCGGCGGCCTACCGGCGCAGCCGCGCGCGTACCGAGCCAGTCAGGTCGGTGACTTCGCTGACGCCGAAGGCCTTGGCGAACAGGACATAGAGCAAGAGCGCACCGGCTCCGGCGAGGGCGACGGTCACGAACGCGCCCAGCCGGCCGTGCGGCACGACCGCGCTGACCATGACCGAGATCGCGAGCGCGAAGATGGCTGGCGGGATCGATGCTGCGTGCATGCGCAGCAGGCTGCCGCCGATGACCCGCCCGCCGAGCCCGCCGAGGCGTCGGCTCAGGATGTACCAGGCCAGCACCGTGCCGAAGACATTGGCCAGGCCAAAGCCGACGCCCAGCCCGGCCACTACTTGCCGGGCGGGCAGCGCATGCAAGGCGATGAGGTTGGCCACGATGTTCACCGCTGCGGTGCCGAAGCCGATCAGCGCCGGCGTGCGGCTGTCGTGCAGCGCGTAGAACACCCGCAGCTGCAGCTGGAACAGCATGTACGGGACCAGGCCGAGGCAGAATACGGCGAAGACCTCGCCGATGTAGCGAGCGTCGGCGGTGTCGGTCCGGCCGTGCGCGAACAGCACGACCGCGAGCGGCGCTCCGAGCACGGCCAGGATCAGCGCAGACGGCGCGACGATCACGGAGGACAGCCGCACACCAGTCGAGAAGTCATCCCGGAGTGAGCCGTAGCGCCGCTCGGTCGCGTGCGCGCTCATTCGCGGCAGCAATGCGGTGATCACTGAGATGCCGACCACCGCATACGGCAACTGGAACAGCAGCCAGCCATAGGTGTAAGCGCTGAATCCGGCGCCATAGGAGTTGTGACCGCTCTGGGCCGCCTTCCCGGCCGTGTTGGCGACGATGGTGGTGACGAGGAAGGCGACCTGGGTCGCCACAACGTAACCGCCCATCCAGCCGGCCATGCGCCGGATCTCCGCGACCTCGGCGCGACGGAAGTCGAATCTCGGCCGCCAGCGGAAGCCCACCCGGCGCAGCGCCGGCAGCAGCGCCACCGTCTGCGCGACGATGCCGAGCGTGGTGCCCCAGCCGAGTAGCTGCACCTCGCCGGCGCTGATCGTGGCCGGCCCGGTGGTCTTCGCGGCGATGGCAGTGAACATCAGCAGCACGACGATGACCACGACGTTGTTGACGATCGGCGTCCACATCGGCGCCGCGAAGTGGCCGCGAGCGTTCAGCACGGCACCGGCCAGCGAGCTCACCCCGTAGAAGAAGATCTGCGGGATGAAGAAGTAGGCGAAGATCACCATCAGGTGCAGCTCGCTGCCGCTGATGCTGCCCTTGTACAGGTAGACCAGCGGGGCGGCGGCCGCCGTGGCGACGACCGTGACGCCGAACAGCGCCAGCGTGGCCAGGGTGAACATCCGCTGGTCGTACGCCTCGCCGTGGTCGGCGTCCCGCTTGGCGGCATTCACCAGCAGCGGGACGATGACGCTGGTCAGGATGCCGCCCAGGGCGAGGTTGTAGACGACGTTGGGCAGCGTATTGGCGTTGTTGTACGCGTCGGCCAGGCCGAGGGTGCCGAGGGCCGCCACCTGGACTACGGTGCGCAGGAATCCGGTCAGCCGGGAGGCGACCGTGCCCAGCGCCATGACGGAGCTGGAGCGCAGCAGGCTGGGCCCGCCCGCTGCGGTCGGCGCGGTGGCGGGCGCTGGCACGGTCTCCAGGTCTGGTGCTGTTTCCGGCTCGGCCGTCATCGGCGCGGACCGGTAGTAGTCATCGGTCGTCCCCCGGTAGCCGCCCTCGTCCGGATAGCCGTAGCCCGGCCGATAGCCTGGCTGCCCGAGTCGGCCGGCCTGGTCCTGCGGGTAGTCGTAGGCGCCCGGGTACGCGTAGC
The DNA here is from genome assembly GCA_036495525.1 of Streptosporangiaceae bacterium. Taxonomy (GTDB): domain Bacteria; phylum Actinomycetota; class Actinomycetes; order Streptosporangiales; family Streptosporangiaceae; genus DASXMR01. Next base: position 54,849 of record DASXMR010000047.1, read on the forward strand.
CCTGCTGTCCCTGGCCCGGCTGGCTCTGGTGGCTCTGGTCTTGACGCTGGCCGTGGCCTGGCAGGTAACTCTGGCCGCGCCGGAAGTCCTGGTCCGGCTCATGTCCCCGGGTCGGCCGGGTGCCGTAGTCATCCTGGTAGCGCTGCTCCGGGGCTACCTCACCGCCGCCCTGATAGCCAGGAGGATCATGCCGCGGGCCCATGTCCTGGTGGTACCCCGCCGCAGGGTAACGAGGACCGCCCGCCGGCCCCTGGCTTGCGCCATAACCCTGATCTGCCTGGTGACCGCCGCCCGGCTGACGAGCCCCGTCATGCCAGTAGTCGCCAGCGGCCGGGTCCGGCTGGCCGCGGTATCCAGCGCCGCGGTAGCCGGCATCCCAGTGGGTCTCGTCCCGGCCAGGGGGCGGGACCGGCATCGTCCGGGCTGACGGGTCTGCAGTCGATGCGGGTGGCGGCAGCCTCCTGGTTCGTCCTGGCTGTTCATCGGCCTGGCTGAACGGGGGGAGCTGCCAGGTCTGGTCCGAGGCATTTGCTTCCTGGCCGGGCGATGGCAGCTGCCAGGTCTGGCCCGATCCGTCGTCAGCCGGCCAGGACGCTGCCGTCCGGTCAGCTGCTCGCCGGTCAGCGGCAGACCGCTCGTCCGTGCTCCAGTCCTGCCGGTCGGCCGCCGTCCGGTCGGTGGCTGCCTGATCGGTGGCCGGCAGACGCGGGGGCGCGGCGTGCCGGCCACCCGAGCCGGCCGCCCTGCCAGAACCGCGCCGGCCAGTCCGCTGGCTGGCTGAGCCCTGCTCGGCGTCGTCGCTGGCCTGCGGCACAGGGAAGCCCGGCGCCTGGCCGGGATCATCCCTGGTCGGCCCAGCCCGGCGCCCGTGCGAGCTCATCGGTCTCCTCCATCGGATCGGCGCTTCCGGCGGTGTGCGCGCCGTCCGTTCCAGGGTGGCCCGCCGCGCGCTGGTCTGGCTGCTCAGCCTCGACGGTACCGGCGGATTGCGGATCCGGCGGCCGCTGGGCGGATTCGGGAGCGTCGTGCCCCGGATCTGGCTGGCCATGCCTGCCGCCCTTGGCGCCGCCCTGGCGCATCGCCCTGGCGGCCGAGGCGATGGTGAAGATGCCGAGCGCGGCGACGAGGATGACCAGCGCCAGCGTGCCGAAATGGGTCGCCCTGATGGTCATCTTGACCGGCGAGGAAGGCAGCACGTGGCCGTCAGGGGAAAGCAGCCCGATGGAGATGATCGTGGTGCCGACGGCCGAGGCGTGCACCTTCAAGCCGATCTTGACGACCGACCCTGGCGGCACGACCTTGGCGGCTGGCTCGGCGACCGCGAAGTTCTCGCTGCCCGGTACCGTCACGCCGACCCGTACCTTGACCGGGTAACTCAGCCTGCTGCGCACGGATACCGGCACCGTGCCGCGCAGCCCGCCGAGGGTCGCCTGCACCGGCGGGAAGATCGTCAACCCCTTCTGCTGATTCCTGAGGTAGGTGGTGAGCTCGTTCAGCAGCGCCTGCGCGTGCGCCTGCTGCTGTGAGCCGCCGCGCCAGGCAGCGGACTCGACGCCGGCGACCGCCAGCCGGAGCGCCGGGTCCGGACGGACCTGGATGCTGTGCAGCAGCGCGATCCCGCCGTCGGCCTGCCGTACCTGGTGCAGCAGGCGTCGGCTCAGCTCGCCGCTGACCGGCGTCCGCAGCGCCCGGTAGCGCTGCGCTGGCACCCGCGAGCTGGCCAGCTGGCTGAGGCTGACCGGCTTCAGCCACGGTGCCCTGGTGGTCTGCGCCAGCAAGTGCCGGGCCAGCCCCGGCGGAGGTGACCAGCGGCGCGGCGGCGCGACCACGATCGACCGCGCGCGGCCCGGCAGCTGCGCGGCGATCATCGCCGTCTCGGCCAGGAATCGCTGCTGAACGGCGAACGACGCGGCCCGCCCTGCGGTCGCGCTAGCGGAGCCCAGCACGGTGGTGATCGTGTGGTCGGACAGCAGCACCCGCATGTCGCCGTTGACCCCGTCGGGGGTGCTCGTCACGGCATTGTCCGGCGCGAATGTCTGGTCGGGGGACAGCCTCGGCTGCATGGTGCTGCTGTCCAGGATGACGGTCCTGATCTTGTCGGCGGCGAGGTTCTCCAGCACGGCGTGATTCGCGATCCCGTCCGGTGGCCAGGCCATGACCTGCGGCGCGGCAGCTGTCGTGCTGGACGTGCTGGCAGGCGCACCGCTGGCCACCGGACTGAAGCTGCGGTCGAGAATGCTGCCGGCGACCTGCCGGCCCTCGGCGAACGCGTCGGCCAGGTCGGCGTTCAGGCTCTGCCGGGTCAGCGCCGCGACGTCCACATCCGCGTACGGGGTGATGAGCACCGGCCGGCCGGCGGCAGCCCGGTGCAGCGAGGCGAGCCAGGCGGCAGCCGCCTTGCTAGCCGGCAGGGGCTTGTGCGTGCCGCACCTCGCGTCGGACCCGACTGGGTACCCCTTCGTCATCGTCTTCGCGGCAGAAAGCAAGGCAGGATCGATCGCCCAGGTCAGGTGCGTGCTAGCGGCTTCGGCCCGGCCGGCCGCCAGCAGCGAGCCGAGCCGCCCGCTGCTGGACAGGCTGCCGGCCAGGCCGTTATTCAGCAGGCCTGGGCAGGCCCCCTGGTCTGGCTGGTTGATCAGCGGCAGGACCCAGGCGATCTGCTGCCTGGCTGGCTGTGGCTGACCGTGCTTGCGCGGCGGCCAGTAGGGCAGGAAGGTGCGGCTGATCCCGCCAGGCAATGGGCCGTTGCTGGCGCTGTCCGCCTCGGCGGCGAGCGGGTATACGCCGAATGCCGTCATCCCGGCCCGGCTGACCCGCAGCGGCGCTGACCACCGCACGGACTGCCCGGCCTGGACGGTGATCGGCTGCCTGGTGGTGGCGCCGGGCACGTACGAGTCCGCTTCTGATCCCTTGCCGGCCGCGTAGTTCTGCAGGTCATCCCTGGTGGTGAACGATACAGACGAGGACCGCAGCCGGATCCGCACGCCCGTCAGGGCGGCGTGCGAATTGTTGGTGATGGTGCCCTTCACGTGCACGATCTGGCCGGCGGTCGCGAACGCGGGCGTCACCGACGTGATCGAGACCGAGACCGGCGGCTGCGCCTGGCCGCTGCCCGGCTGCGCGGCCGCGCTGGTGGCAGGACCAGCCAGGCTCAGCGCGGTCACCGCGATCGCGCCAGCCCCCAGCAGCCGCAGCCACGGGAACTGGCCGGATGGCCTGAGTCTGGCTGCGCGCGAGCGGGACATGGCCGAAATGCTATTGCCGCTGCAGCTGTGCGGTCGTCACCATGTCCTTCATCGGATCCTTCCCGGCATCCCCGGTTTCCCAAGCTTACGCGTACGTTCTACCCTCGTTGCCCGTGTCAGACTTCGAGCCGCTCAGCCCAGTTCAGCGCCGCGCTGCCGCCACGGCGCTGGCTAACGCGTGGCCGGTGGCTGGCGAAATCGGCGCGCTGTTCGCGGCACACGGTCATGATCTTTCCCTGGTCGGCGGCGCGGTCAGGGACGCACTGCTCGGCCGCCGCGGCGGCGATCTCGACCTGACTACTGACGCGCCGCCCGAGCGGGTGCTGGAGATCACCAAGAACTGGGCGGAAGCGACCTGGACGGCCGGCATCGCCTTCGGCACCGTCGGCCTGCGGCGCGGGCGCACCGTGCTGGAGATCACCACTTACCGCAGCGAACGCTACCCGCCGCAGTCACGCCGTCCGGAGGTCAGCTACGGCACGTCGCTGGAGGAGGACCTGCTGCGGCGTGACTTCACGGTCAACGCGATGGCTGCCAGGCTGCCGGCGTTCGAGCTGGTCGACCCCTTCGGCGGCGTCGCCGACCTGCGGGCCAAGCTGCTGCGGACCCCGGGCTCGCCGCATGACTCCATGTCCGACGACCCGCTGCGGATGCTGCGGGCGGCCAGGTTCGTCGCGCAGCTCGGGTTCTCGCCAGTGCCCGAGCTGCGTACCGCCATGACCGAGCTGGCCGGCCGGCTGGCCATCATCTCTGCCGAGCGGATCAGCGCCGAGCTGGCCAAGCTGATGCTCGGCACCACCAGTCGCGGGCCATCACGAGGCATCGCGCTGCTGGTCGAGACCGGGGTGGCCGAGCACTTCCTGCCCGAGGTGCCCAGGCTCAGGCTCGAGGCAGACGAGCACCATCGGCACAAGGACGTCTATCAGCACTCGCTCACCGTGCTGGACCAGGCGATCGCGCTGGAGACCCGGTACCAGCTCGAGCCCGACCTGGTGCTGCGGCTGGCGGCACTGCTGCACGACATCGGCAAGCCGAAGACCAGGTCGCTGCTGCCCGGCGGCCGGGTCGCCTTCCATCACCACGAGGTCGTCGGCGCCAAGCTGGCCAAGACCCGGCTCACCGCGCTGCGCTTCAGCAAGGAAGTCGTCACCGACGTGTCCCGGCTGGTCGAGCTGCACCTGCGGTTCCACGGCTATGGCACCGGCGAGTGGACCGACTCAGCGGTGCGCCGCTACGTGACCGACGCTGGCCCGCTGCTGACCAGGCTGCACGCGCTGACCAGGGCCGACTGCACGACGCGCAACCAGGCCAAGGCAAGGCGGCTGGCGCAGTCCTACGACGACCTGGAACGGCGGATCAGCGAGCTGGCCGAGCGCGAAGAGCTGGCGCGGATCCGGCCCGACCTCGACGGCAACGAGATCATGCGGCTGCTCGGCATCAAGCCGGGGCCGCTGGTCGGGCGGGCCTACGCTTACTTGCTCGAGCTGCGGATGGAGCACGGCGAGCTAGGCCGCGAGCGGGCCGCTCAGGAACTGCTGCGGTGGGCCGAGGGCGAGGGACTCGCCGCGCCAGGCAGCGTGCCGCTTGATCCGGGCAGCGGGCCGGCGCCGGGCTGACCGGCGCCAGCGCGGCGCGGCCTGGCCGCGGCCCAGTAGCCGATCGCGACGACCAGGTAGCCAGCGCCGACCAGGCCGATGATCCACGAGGACCTGCCGTCGCGCGGCATGAACAGCGCGCTGAGCCCGGCACCGGCCACGAACGTCGCGTTGGACATCATGTCGTAGAAGGCGAAGACCCGGCCGCGGTAGGCGTCCTCCACCTCCTCCTGCAGGATCGTGGTGGCGCAGATCGCGATGCTCTGGCCGGCCACGTTCAGGCAGAACGCGATGACGGCGAACATCGCCTGGCTGAAGGTCTCGCCAAACGGTCCTGCCACCAGGCCGCCCACCGCCAGCATGATCGTGATCCAGGCAGGCTTGGCCAGCCGCCTGGTGGCCGGCGGGGTGACAAACGCGGCGCAGGCATAGCCGATCGCCGCCGGCGCCACGACCAGCGAGACGAAGTGCGCCAGCGCGGTGTTGGCGTTGCCGGGATAGAAGTAGTTGCGGTACAGCAGGATCGAGGCGAGGAACAAGATCCCGTAAAGCAGCTTGTTGCCACCGGTTGCGCCAAGGGCGGCGGCCGGGCCGCGGCGGCTCAGCACGTACCGGGCACCAGCCACGAGCCCGGCCGCTACCTTTGCCAGCTCGCTCAGCAGTCGCCCGGCCAGCTGCTCGCCAGGCTCGTGCACCGGGCCGAGCAGGTCGCGGGCCATGGCCGTCGCGGCGAGCCCGGCCAGCAGGTAGCAGCAGCCGGCCGCCAGCAGGGTGACCGCTGAGCCGAACTGGTCAGCGCCGGTGAATACCCGCACGCCGAGCGCGACCAGGCCGCCGACCGAGGAGCAGATCCCGCCCGCGGTCGGCGAGACCGAGTTCGCCATCACCAGCTTGTCCTCGGGCACCACGTGCGGTAGCGCGGCCGACAGCGAGGACAGGAAGAACCGGTTGACCCCCAGCACCAGCAGCGCCCCCAGGTACAGCGGGAAGCCGAGCGTGCCCGAGGCGACCAGCAGGGCGGTCAGCAGCACGAACAATGACCTGATGCCCGCGCAGTAGACCAGAATCTGGCGCCGTGACCAGCGGTCGATGAACACCCCGGCAAACGGCCCGATCAGCGAGTACGGCAGGTAGAGCACGGCGAAGGCGGCCGCGCCCGAGGCCGGATTGGGGTAGGTGGTGGCGTTGAAGAAGACGTAGGTGCCGAGGCCGGCGGTGAAGACGCCGTCGCCGGTCTGCGAGATCAGCCTGGTGGCGAACAGCCGCCGGAAGTCACGCTCGGCCAGCACGACGGACAGGTCGCCGAAGAACGACGACCCCCGCCCGCCTGGAGCGGGCGCTTCGGGCGAGGCGGCCGGCTCAGGGCCGCGGCCGGCCGGGCGGCGAGACACACGAATCAGCCTAAGGCCCTTTATTCGGGGGGACGACCCCCCGAGCCCCCCGCATGCCGTCCGCTCGGGCCAGCCTCCGGCCGGCCGTCGCGTCCGTCACTGGCGGGGGAGACCCCCGCCGGCCCCCCTCTGCCGTCCGCTCGGGCCAGCCTCCGGCCGGCCGTCGCGTCCGTCATCTGCCTGAAGCAGGACTGGCGGCACCTTGTGGGTGCCGCCAGCCGGGCTCGTTCTTGCTGGTGCTGTTTGGTTCTCAGCGGTCCAGTTCGCCGCTGATGAACTTGTTGACGGCGTCGCGCGCCTCGTCGTCGCTGTACTGCACGGGCGGCGACTTCATGAAGTACGACGCCGCGGACAGGATCGGGCCGCCGATGCCGCGGTCCTTGGCGATCTTGGCGGCGCGCACCGCGTCGATGATCACGCCGGCCGAGTTCGGCGAGTCCCAGACTTCCAGCTTGTACTCGAGGCTCAGCGGCACGTCGCCGAAGGCGCGGCCCTCCAGCCGCACGTACGCCCACTTGCGGTCGTCCAGCCATGGCACGTGGTCGGACGGGCCGATGTGCACCGCGGCCCTCTCCATCTCGTGCGGCACCTGGGAGGTGACCGCCTGGGTCTTGGAGATCTTCTTGGACATCAGGCGCTTGCGCTCCAGCATGTTCATGAAGTCCATGTTGCCGCCGAAGTTGAGCTGGTACGTGCGCAGCAGCTCGACGCCGCGGTCCTCGAACAGCTTGGCCATGACCCGGTGGGTGATGGTGGCGCCGACCTGGGACTTGATGTCGTCGCCGATGATCGGCACGCCGGCGTCCTTGAACTTCTTCGCCCACACCGGGTAGGAGGCGATGAACACCGGCAGCGCGTTGACGAAGCCGACCTTGGCGTCGATCGCGCACTGCGCGTAGAAGCGGTCCGCGTCCTCCGAGCCGACCGGCAGGTACGAGACGAGCACGTCGACCTGGGCCTCGCGCAGCGCCGCGACCACGTCCACGGCCGGGTCGTCGGACTCGGTGATGATCTCGCGGTAGTACTCGCCGAGGCCGTCGTGCGTGTGACCGCGCTGGACGATCACGCCGGTCGGCGGGACGTCGGCGAACTTGATCGTGTTGTTTTCGCTAGCGAAGATCGCTTCGCTGAGGTCCAGGCCAACCTTCTTGGCGTCGACGTCGAAGGCGGCGACCACCTCGACGTCCGACACGTGGTAGTCGCCAAACCGCACGTGCATGAGGCCAGGGACGCGCGCATCGTCGGCGACGTCCTTGTAATACTCGAGGCCCTGGACGAGCGAGCTCGCGCAGTTGCCCACCCCCACGATGGCCACGCGCACTTTTTTGGCACCCATCAGGATGACTCCTTCTCGCTTCCGCGATCTATTCCGGGATTTATGACGGTCGGCTCCGGCGGCGGGTAGGGTCCGCCCGCGGCGCCACTTGCTTCTGAGCGCCGCTCCTCGGCGATCAGCTCATTCAGCCAGCGGACATCGCGCTCCACGGCTTCAAGCCCGTGTCGCTGCAGTTCGAGCGTGTAGCTGTCCACGCGTTCGCGCGTGCGCGCGAGTGCCGCGCGCAGTCCTTCCAGCCGGTCTTCGAGCCGGCTCCGCCTGCCCTCGAGGATCCGCAGGCGGATGTCTGCCCGGGTCTGGCCGAAGAACGCGAAGTGGACGCCGAACTCGTCGTCCTCCCAGGCGCCGGAGCCAGGGTTGGTGAGCAGGTCCTGGAACCGCTCCTTCCCCTCGGCCGTCAGCCGGTACACGATCTTCGACCTGCCGGGCGCCCTGGTCGGCCGTTGGCTGCCGGGCTCGTCACCTTCTTTGGTGATCAGGCCCTCGGCGTACAGCTTGGTCAGGCAGGGGTACAGGGTGCCGTAGGAGAGCGCGCGGAACGTGCCGAGCAGCATGTTGAGCTGCTTGCTGAGCTCGTAGCCGTGCATGGGCGTTCTGTGCAGTAGCCCAAGGACGGCGAACTCAAGGACGGCACTCCGGTTCCGGCCCACGGCATCCCCCCGGTGGGTAGGGTTTGTGTGTATCTAGAC
>DASXMR010000048.1:0-58498 GCA_036495525.1 Streptosporangiaceae bacterium
GCAACTGGAGGGGCCACCGCTGCGAACTGGCGTTTCGAGGCGAAGGGAATCGAACCGTCTCACACCCCCGCCTAGCCACGGAGCGTGCGGCCGACGCTACCACGAGTGGGCATTCGGCTCTTCCCGCTGCCGCCTCGGTCACATGCTCGATGACATCCGGCCGATGGCGTTGGCGCGATGACAGCGCGGCGATCGGCTGTGGCACGGTAACGGATGGGGGCTCAGGCAAAGACCGGCCGGACGTCGGCCGATGCGCCTCTGACCTGCAGATATAACAGAGCGGGCGAAGGGAATCGAACCCTCATGACCAGCTTGGAAGGCTGGGGCTCTGCCATTGAGCTACGCCCGCCGGCTGAGCCGACGTCCCATAGCGTACCGGTTGCCGCAACGCCGGCCGGAGCGCGCCGCCGAGGGCAGGACAGTCGCCGCAGTCGCGGCTGGCCAGGACTAGCCGCCGTCACCCTCCCGGCGGGAAGCCGCAGCCCAAGATCACGGTGGTGTTAGCTGGCAGCTGGCCGTGCTACTGCTCCGAGCCCTGACCGCAGAACTTGCTGAATGCCCTGCCGACGTCTGAGCCCTGATAGACGTTGTGCATGCTGTCCCGCAGGACGTGCGCGAGATTGTCGTGCCCGGCGGACGAGACTTCCATGTCCTCGTCGAGCACTTCGGCACGGAAGCCCCAGCCGTCGGGGAGGTCGAGCCGGCCGCCCAGGTGGGTGAGGTTGTTCTCGGTCAGCGCCGGATCCCAGTGCTGAGTGAAGGACTCCATGACGAGCACCTCACCGTCAGGAGCTTCGAGCAGGTAGACCTCGCTGCCGCGGTTGAAGGTGAACTTGCGGTTGCGTAGACGTAGCCGGCGCTGTAGCTGCCCTGAACCGCCGGCTGCAGCATCGCCGTCGCGTCCACCGCGCCCAGCCAGGTGCCCGTGATAGCCCCGAAGGTTCTGTCGTCGCCCGCCTCCCAGACGTCGGCCCGTCGGCCATCCACTGTCGGACCGGGTCGAGCCAGGCGCGCTGGGCTCCGCTCTCGCGATCGATGGCCTCCGCGTCGAGAGCGCTGTATTGCTCGGGCGTCGGCTCGCACGCGCCGGTGGTGTTCCAGATGTTCGCGACCGCCTCATCCTCGCTGGCGCCGGTGATGAGGCCTACTTCGCAGAAGCGGCTGCCGCGCATGTCCTGCAAGTGGATCTCCCGGCCGGGGACCAGGTGCTCGCGGCGAGCCGCGTTCGGGTTCTGCTCAAGGCTGGCTTCGGTCATGACGTGCCCCCGCCAGTCGCTGCGTCCTGAGGCACTCCTTCAACCGTAGGGCGGCTGCCTCCCGGCTGATCGTGCCTGAGATGTCGGGTGCCAGCCAACGGCTCACCGCCGGCCTGGGCCAGCGTGAAGCCTGAACCGTCCGGGGAATGCAACTGCTGAACGAGCCCGTCGTGAGAGAACCCCTTCCTGAATACTGGTGGCCCAGCGTGCTTCACACCCCAAAGAGGTCCAGCACCTTATCCCACAAGGTCCAGTGCGGGAGCTTGACTGTCTTGGAAACCGCTCTCCTGCCATTGCCGAGCGTCGCGAATATCTTCACGCTCCTGAGCCGCATGTCGCCCGGTGTCTCGGCCACGAAACTGACGCTGTCGCCCGTGGGATCTCGTGGCACAGCGACAGCTTCTATCCCAGGCGCAGGACGACGACCTCGGCAATACACCGTTCGCTGAGGACGAGCCGGCAGAGATCGCGGTCCGGCTGCAGGAGATCAGCGAGTCCATCGGGGAGAACCACGACCTCACGGCGTACCAGCTCAAGGCCATTGAGTTGGCCCTCGATCTGACCGAGCTTGCCAGGTAATGTTCAGGTAACTCGCCTGTGGGGGGAAACATGGTCTTACTCATCGGTGGACTCATCTTTGGATTCATCGCGATCATAACGGTGACCACGACCCCAGTGGTTACGGCGATCATGGCCGTAGGTGCGATCGTCTTCATCGCCGCCGGTGTCCAGAACCTCAGCGGGAACGACCCCAATAAGGCCCTGGAAGCCATGAATCGGCTCCAGCGGGAAGGCCCCGCGGCCGCCCCTGTGAGCGCTGAACAGATCCAGCGATTTACGAAAGAGGCGCTGCGTAGCAGCCCTCCCTGCAATGCGCAGCAGATCTGGAACTTGCAGGCGCTAGCACTGCGCAGCGGCCACCCCCTCAGTGCGGAAGAGATCCGTCAACTGGAGGCACGAGCGAAGGAGGACTGAGCCGCGGGGTCTCTGGCAGTGCCGGGTCGACAGCCCGATCGAGAGTCGGCCGCACCCGGCGGACTACCCGCCGACGCGGGGGAGCGGGGGTGACGGTGGCCATGCGCACCTCGCTGGGGAGTTACTACCTACCGCAGGTGTCTTGACGTCGAGACAGTGGCGAGCTGGCCGCAGCGCTAGGATGAGTCGTCCAGTTCGCGCAGGCCAGTAAGGCGGTGGTCCCGATGATCTTCACCTGGGACCGAACTGGGCAGATCTGCGGGCATCCGCAACGACCGGCCAAGGGTGTATCCGCAGGTAGAGACGGCGGGATGTAGCGCAGCTTGGTTAGCGCGCCTGCTTTGGGAGCAGGAGGCCGCGGGTTCGAATCCCGCCATCCCGACACACGCAGCGACTAGGCGGCCGTCTGCGAGGGCTGCGCCGTCCGTTGGAGAATCGCGCCTCATGCGGCGTTTCCGCTCCCGGGACGGCACGGATCTGGCATATCGAGTGGTCGGCTCCGGGCCGCTGCTGGTGTGTGTTCCTGGCGGTGCGGGCCAGGCGGTCGCATATCTCGGGGATCTGGGCGGCCTTAGCACCTACCGGACGTTAGTCCTGCTGGATAACCGTGGCACTGGCTGGTCAGAGCGACCGCAGGATGCCAGGACGTATCGCGTCGACCGGCTGGTCCAGGATGTCGAGGCGCTGCGCGGTCATTTCCCCTGGGTGGACGATCCAGCATTGTTCGCGGCAATCGTGCACGAATTCCTGGCGAGGGGACCGGCGCCGCCCGCCGCGTGACCCAGCGTGGCGCCCGGCTGCGCTCAAAGTCGGTGACTCCCAGCAACCTGGACCGCGATGATTACAGTGTTACAGTGCTGGCATGAGCGAGGTACCCAGCCTGTATCAGTGGGCAGGTGGCCGGGCGGCGATCGAGCGGATGATCGGCTGCTTCTATGACCGGGTTGAACAAGACGACCTGCTCAGCCCCTTGTTCCCTGGCGGGGTCAGCGCCCAGCATCGCGAGCATGTCACTACCTGGTGGTGTGAAGTCTTCGGCGGCCAGGCCGAGTACACCCAGCGGCTCGGGGGCTACCCGGCCATGCTTGCCCATCACCGCGACCTGAGCATCACAGCCGATCAGCGGTTCCGGTTCGCATCGCTGATGAGCCTGGCAGCTGATGACGGGGAATTGCCGAGTGACCCGGAGTTCCGTGCTGCGCTGGTCAGTTACCTGGAATGGGGCACCCGGCTTGCCATGCACAACTCACAGCCAGGCGCGGACGTCGCGCAGCAGGCCCCGGTACCACGCTGGGGCTGGGGCGTCGCCCCGCCGTACCAGCCATAACCGGGCCGCCGCCGGGTACCGGCACGCACGCCCGCTGGCTGATCACAACGCCTGGCGTAGTGCCTGCTCAGGCCCATCGAGGCGGGCGATCCTTGGCCGGCGCCGCGAGTAGGTCAGGCCGATGCTCTGGCATGGCCGGTAGCGGTGCTGGTCACGCTGGCTGACCGGGACCTTGGTCGTGATGGTCCTTCCTTCATGCTCGTACTGGACCCTGACCCAGTAGGAGGTGCTGCCGAGGCCTCGCTGTCATAGCCCACGCCAAGGACGTACCCGGCGGCATGCTGGCCGGTGGTGGCGAGCAGATTGTCGCGCCGGTCCCGGAAGGCCAGTGCCAGGACCACGACGGCCAAGGCCGTCAGGAACATCGTCCAGAACATCCAGGCGCCGAAGCTCCCCGTGCTCATCGCCGTAGCACCTCTGGTAGGCAAGCCACTCCGCAAATGCGGCAACGCCGTCAGAGCCAATCCTGTCACGCAATTCGGCTCAGGAAGATTCGGCGGCGGCCAGCGGAAGGCCCCGATATCTCACGCAAATCATCAATCCGGCTGCGCGACGGCAGGCTGCCACCGATCGTCGGGGCGGCCCGGCCGGCGGCGACCGGCTGGTTCCCGGCGCCTGCCCGGCCGGAGCCAGCCGGCAGACTGGCTGTGATCACGAACGCCGGCCGGGCGGAACCGCTCACGAGTTGCTTACGTGTAGAGGGAATGGGGTACTTCCTGCACACGTCTACCCATCGCCGCGTGCGGGAGCGATACTCGCGATACGGGCGACATGCAGGTGGGGGGAGCGGGGAGGCCTCGCCTCCTTACCCGGAGGAGCGGCGAATGCGCAGGGGCGGCCTTGTCATGCTGCTGGTGATGCTCGCTGCGATCGGTATTGCCGGGTGCATATCGCCGGGGTTTAACTATGCCGCTAACACCTCTGATCACACCTATTTCAAGGTGCCGACCGGCTGGAGCAAGGTCAGCACCGACGAGCTCGCGTCCGCGCTCAATGGCGGCCAGCCGGCGCCCATCAGCAGCGGCCTGTGGCTGGTCGGATACGACGCGAGCAGCAGCCCCACCGCACGGGACGCGACTAACTCGGCGGCGGACAAGCCGTTCGTCACCGGTCTCGTCGAGCACATCAACCAGACCGCGACCAGCTCGCTGTCCTACGACGGGCTGCGCGATTTCTTCCTGCCGGTGACGTCAGGGGCTCGGCAGAGCGCCGCCGCGAGCGGTTTCCCGCTGACGAACTTCCACCTGCTGCAGGACCAGATGCTGACGCCCGGTCAGGGCGTGCACGGGGTGCGGGAGGTCTTCCAGTACACCTACCCGGGCGGCGTCACGGACACCTTTGACCAGGTGGCCCTGACCAACGCGGACGCCACTGTGGTCTACGCGCTGATGCTGCACTGCACTACTGGCTGCTATCAGCATCAGCAGAGCCAGATCAACACGGTGATGAAGTCCTTCACGGTCAGGAGTCCATGATCAACATGACTACGACGACCGGCGACGCCAGCGGGCTGGAGCCGACCGAGAGCGGCGGTCGGCCGCGCGATGAGGACCGGCGCACACGCAAGCCGCTTCCCCTGTGGGACCGGATCAAGTTCCTGCTGCTGCTCGTGCTGGTCTGGTTCGTCCTGGTCTGGGCAGCGATGGCGAACGACCCCCTGGTGCACTTCCACGACGCGGTCGGCAAGGAGGAGCGCGCCGGGGCGTGGGTGTTCGTCCTGATCGGGCTCGAGCTGATCCGCCAGATCCACTTCCTGATCAGCGAGCACTGGGGTGCCTACAATCAGTTCTGGGTCAGGGCCGTCTTCGGCGGTACTGAGCGGCTGACTCACCGCCGGCTGTCGGACTGGACCAGGTTCCGGCTGTGGCGGATCTTCACCTGGCTGCTCTGGATCGTCATCATCGCCGTGGTCATCGGCAAGGTGAAGAAGACAAGCCCCGTGGTGGCGCTGCTGTCGCTGCCGGCCGAGATCTGGCACGCGCTGCCGTTCGTCGCGCAGATCTTCACCGCGGTCATCTTCATCGTCATCCAGTTCGGCGCGCTGTTCTGGTTCCTTTCCCGCGGTGGCGTTGACGTGTACTACCCCGACGACATCAAGACCAGGTTCGCCGACGTGTGGGGCCAGGATCACGTCGTCGAGCGGGTGAAGGAGAACATCGTCTTCCTTGAGGACCCGGAGCAGATCGAGTCCAAAGGCGGCTATGTCCCCGGCGGGCTCCTGCTGTGGGGGCCGCCGGGCACGGGCAAGACGCTGATGGCGGAGGCGGTGGCCGGCGAGACCGGCAAGCCGTACGTGTTCGTGGATCCTGGCGCGTTCATCAACATATTCATGGGCGTCGGCATCCTCAAGGTCAAGGGCCTGTTCCGCAAGCTGCGCCGGCTGGCGCTGCGGTATGGCGGCGTGATCGTCTTCTTCGACGAGGCTGACTCGCTCGGCCGCCGCGGCGCGCTGGCCCAGCAGGGCCCGAACTTCCCGCGGGCCGCCGCCCCGTTCCGGGCGGCTGGCTGCCACGGCTTCTCGTACCTGTCCGAGGACGTGCAGATGCGGCTGACCCGGCAGGCGATGCAGTCGGCGATCGGCGACGACGAGCCGGACACCCGCCGCAACAAGCAGGTCATGGGCATGGGCGGGGGCGGCGGCGGCGGGATGGGCACGCTGGAGGCGCTGCTCACCGAGCTATCCGGGCTGAAGAAGCCGCGCGGGCTGATCAACCGCTACGCCCGGCGGATGCTCGGCATGCGTCCCAAGCCGCCGCCCAAGTACCGGATCCTGGTCATGATGGCGACGAACCTGCCCGAGGCGCTGGACGAGGCGCTGCTGCGGCCGGGCCGGATCGACCGGATCTACAAGGTCGGCTACCCGTCGAAGGCAGGCCGGATCCGCACCTACGAGGGGTACTTCGCCAGGGTGCGGCACGAGCTGACCGGCGAGCAGTTCGACAAGCTGGCGACCATTACCCCGTACGCCACGGGCGCGACCATGAAGGACCTGGTCAACGAGTCGCTGATCACCGCGATCCGGGCCGGGCGGGACGTCATCACCTGGGCAGACGTGATCCGGGCCAAGCAGCTCAAGGAGCTCGGCCCGCCCGAGGATGTCGAGTACATCGAGCTGGAGCGGCACGCCGTCGCGGTGCACGAGGCCTGCCATGCGCTGGTGGCCTACCGCACCAGGCAGCACATGGAGATCGACATCGCGACGATCGAGAAGGGCAGCGACTACCTCGGCATGGTCGCGAGCATCCCGCCGGAAGACCAGTTCACCCGGTGGCGCAGCGAGTACCAGACCGACATCCTGGTCTCGCTGGCGTCGCTGGCCGGGGAGCGGATGTTCTTCGACAACGACAGCTCGTCGGGGGTCTCAGGTGACCTGGAGTCGGCGACCGCCGTGGCGTCGTTCATGGAGGGTTTCTGGGGGATGGGCTCGACCGTCTCCTCGTACTCGACCGCCAAGCGGCTGGAGGTCGGCTCGCCGGGCGGCGGGCAGGCGGGCAGGCGCAAGAAGGGCCAGGACACCGAAGCTGAGCTGCGCCGCGCGCTGGCCGACCGGATCGAGGACAACCTGACCGGCCTGCTGCAGCAGGCTGAGGAGATCCTGCAGGAGAACCGCGACCGGGTGCTCTGCCTGGCGCACGCGCTGGAGACGCACAAGACGCTGAGCGGCGACGACGTGGTCGCCGTCATCGAGCGGACCACCGGCCCGCTGGTCGACGGGCGGCCGTACGCGGTGCCGGGCTTCGTCGAGCAGCTGGAGGATTACCACCGCACGGCACGGCGCGCGCACAAGGACCACAGTCAGGTAGCGCTTGGCATGCCGGCCGCGCGGCCGGTCCTGGTGCCGCAGGCCGTGCCCGCCGCGCAGGCGCTGCCGGGTGCCTACCCCGGCTGGCCGGCCCCGGCCAGCCAGGACTGGCTGGCCGGCAACGGCGGCGAGCCTCCGGCGGACGGCTCGGCTGCACCAGCCGGGGTGCAGGACTGGCAGCCGGCCGACGGCCAGGCGGGTCCGCCAGCCGGGGTCCAGAACTGGCAGCCTGGCAACGGCTCCGCGGCTCCTGCGCCCGGCGGCCAGGGCGCGGAGCAGCCAGGTAACGGCGCCGGCCCGCCACCCGCCGCTGATGCTGGCTGGCCGGGTGACGGCGGGTCGGGAACGCAAGGTGACGGCGGTACTGGCCGGACCGGCGAGAACGGCCCTGGCCAGCAGAACGGCTCCGGGTCCTGACCTGATGCGTCCCGGCTACCAGGTGCGGCGCGCGGTCAACCTGGTCAACGGGTCCACGCTGGCCGGGATCGCGGTAGCCGCCATGGGCGGCGCCCGGCTGCACCGTGCCAGTGACGGCCTGCTGGTCGCCACCGGGTACCGGCTACCTGTCCCGCCGTCGTCGGCGTTCTGCCTCGGCAATGTCATTGTCGCCAGGCCCGAGCCCGCCTCGCTGCTGCGCATGCAGTCGCTGCTCGCGCACGAGGCGCGGCACGCCACCCAGTACGCGTGCTGCGCTGGCCTGGCGATGCTGCCGCTGTACTTCCTGTCGTCGGGCGCGTCGTGGGTGCTGACCGGCGACTTCGGCTGCCGCAACATATTCGAGCGGCGCGCCGGGCTGGCTGACGGCGGTTATCGTGACCGGCCGCTGCGGCCGGCTCTCGGGCGCTGGCTGGCGCGGTCACGCCAGGATGCGGCTGCCTGAGCCCAGCCCCTCACGATCGAGAACGAGAAGGTGCCGCGTGCTCAGGCTTCACCGGCTGGACGTGCTCGCCCGGCTGCCCCATCCGGGCCGCGGTTTCACCCAGGGGCTGATACTGGCCGGCGGCGCGGTGTGGGAGAGCACCGGCCTGTACGGCGAGTCGTCGCTGCGCAGCTATCAGCCTGGCGCGGCCGAGCCGCAGCGATGCCTGCCGCTGCCGCGGGAGTACTTCGGCGAGGGCATCTGCCTGGCGGGGGGCGTCCTCTGGCAGCTCACCTGGCAGGAGCGAGTCGCCCTGCGCTGGGACCCGCGCACCCTCGCGCAGCCTGAGCCGGTCGCTTACAACCGGGAGGGCTGGGGGATCTGCGCCGCCGCCGGGCAGGTGCTGACCAGCGACGGCAGCAGCGAGTTGGTCCGCCGGGATCCGCTGACGCTGCAGCCGCTCGGCATGATCGGGGTGCGGTGCGAGGGCAGGCGGCTGGACGGGCTCAACGACCTGGAGTGGAGCGCTGGCCGGGTGTGGGCGAATCTGCTCGGCCGTCCGTACCTGGCCGGCATCGACCCGGCGACCGGCGAGGTCACTGACGTCGTCGACGCCCGGCCGGTCAGGGAACGGCACCTGGGTGACCCGGAGGCGGTGCTGAACGGCATCGCGGCGCTGCCAGCAGTCGGGGAGTTCCTGCTGACCGGCAAGCGCTGGCGCTACCTGTACCGGGTCGCGCTGACCGGCGGCGAGCCGCCCCGCCGTCCGCAGCGGCTGCTGGCCGGCTTGCTCGGCTGACCCTCAGCCGCGGTCCGGCCCCGCAGGGGGACCAGGGGTGATGTCCACCGAGCCGCCGGTGCGCCAGTACACGCCGGCTCCCCTCGACATGAAGCCCTCGTCCACCAGGTACCGGCGCAGCTCGGCCGGGTCGTCGTAGAGCTCGAGCAGGATGTCGTTGACCGACGACTCGGGGTAGCGCACTCCTGGCTCGAACGCCTGGGCTACGCAGTCGAGCAGCTCAAGCCGCCGCGTCCGCTTCGACGGCATGGCCGCGATCTTCTTGCCGCGCAGGAACACGCGCAGCTGCCGCTGGCCGCTCAGCGCGTCGATGACCTCGCTCACAGTCCCGCTTACCCCTGCTTAGCGGCAGGCCGAGCAGATGCCGAGCACGTCAAGCCGGTGGCTGTGCGGCTCAAATCCCTCCGCGTCAGCGAGCTGCCCGATGGCCTGGGTGACGTTCTGCTCGAAGCCGGCGGGCAGGGTCACGTCGATGACTTTTCCGCAGTTGATGCAGACCAGGTGGTGGTGGTGCTCGGTAAGATCCTCAGCCAGCTCGAATCTGGTGAACTCGTCGCTCGCGGTGACCCGGCGGACCAGCCCGGCCGACTCGAGGTCGACCAGGTGCCGGTAGGCGGAGCTGCGCGGCAGGTCGGGCAGGCTCTCCGCGATGTCGCCGATGTTGACCGGGTGGCCGATGCTGACCAGCAGCTCGACGATGGCACGCCGCCCGGCGGTATAGCGCTGGTCGATCCGGCGCAGCCGGAGCTCAGCGACGCTGTGCAGGTCGTCGGCTGTCCGCTCAGCTGGCATCGGCCAGCCTCGCTCGCTGCGGCCGGGCACGACCTGGAATCGCCCCGTACTGACGGCCGGATGGCATCTGAATCTCCCGTTGGTGCTGAGCCCTAGCCCACGATAGCCGGGCCCGGCTGACGGCTGCGTCTGACAGGCCCGCCGCGTCCTGCTGCCCCAGCTGAGCAGGTAACTTGCATTGAGACTCAGTCTCAGACTACTCTACTGCTATGCCTCCCAAGCCCCCCAGAAGACTCCGTGGCGGCCCGCGCCGCCCGCGCGGGCGGCTGGCCCGCCTGGCCGGCCTGGGCGCCGCTGCCGCAGCACTGACCGCGGCGGCCGGCTGCACGACGGCCGGCTCGGCCAACGTCGCCGACTCGGCCGGCACGGCGATCAGCGCCATCGGTGCGGAGAACCAGTACGCGAACGTGCTCAGCCAGATTGGCGGCAAGTTCGTGCATGTCACGTCCATTCTCAGCAACCCCAACACCGACCCGCACACATTCGAGTCGAGCCCGCAGGTGGCCAGGCAGGTCAGCCAGGCGCAGCTGATCGTGCAGAACGGAGTCGGATACGACTCGTTCATGAACAAGATCGAGGCGGCCTCGGGCAACCCGGACCGCAAGATCATCGTCGCGCAGCAGGTGCTCGGCCTGCCGGACAGCACGCCGAACCCGCACCTGTGGTACAGCCCGTCGACGATGCCGGCCGTGGCCAGGGCCATGGCCGCCGACCTGTCGGCGCTGCGGCCGGCGCACGCGGCCTACTTCCAGGCGAACCTGCGCGCGTTCGACAAGTCACTGCAGCCATGGCTGACTGCCATCGCGCAGTTCAAGAGCGTCTATCCCGGCGCACCGGTCGCGACCACCGAGCCGGTCGCCGACTACCTGCTGCAGGCGATGGGGGCGGACAACCTCACCCCGTTCTCATTCCAGGCGGACATCATGAACGGCGTCGATCCCGCGCCACAGGACGTCGCGCTGGAACAGGGCTTCTTCACCCAGCACAAGGCCAGGGCTTTCGTCTACAACCAGCAGGTCTCCGATGCGCTGACGGTCTCGGTCCGGCAGACGGCGCAGCAGGCAGGCGTGCCGGTCGTCGGCGTGTACGAGACGATGCCCACGCCGGGCTTCTCCTATCAGTCGTGGATGCTCGCTGAGGTCAAGGCAATCCAGCAGGCGGTCGCCAGCAAGATCTCCACGGAGCGGCTGTGACTGATTCCCAGCCCGGCCGGCCGGGCGAGGTGCTGCGGGTCGAGGGGGTCAGCGTCTCGCTGGCCGGCCGCCCGGTGCTCGGGGACGTCAGCTTCACCGTCGGGGCCGGCCAGTTCACCGGCCTGATCGGGCCGAACGGGGCCGGCAAGACCACCCTGCTGCGGGTGATCCTGGGGCTGCAGCGACCGTCGGCCGGCCAGGTCACGCTGCCGCGGCAGGCCGGCCGCGCCGCCCGGCTCGGCTACGTGCCGCAGAAGGTGCTGCTCGACCCTGACATGCCGCTGCGCGCCCGTGACCTGGTCGGCCTCGGCCTGGACGGGCACCGCCTTGGCATCCCGCTGCGCTCCAGGCAGCGCCGTGAGGCGGTCAGCGAGATGCTGCACGCCGTCGGCGCCGATCACTACGCCGACGCCAAGGTCGGCAGCCTGTCCGGCGGCGAGCAGCAGCGGGTGCTGATCGCGCACGCGCTGATCAGCCGCCCGCCGCTGCTGCTGCTCGACGAGCCGCTGGCCAACCTCGACCTGCACAGCGGCCAGGAGATCATCGCCCTGCTCGACCGGATCGCTACCGAGCATCAGGTCGCGATCCTGCTGTCGGCGCACGAGATGAATGCCCTGCTGCCGGTCACCGACCGGATCGTCTACCTGGCCGGCGGCCGGGCGGTAAGCGGTACCACAGCCGAGGTGGTCAGGCCCGACGTGCTCAGCCGGCTGTACGGGCATCACGTGGACGTGCTGCATGTGCACGGCCGGATCCTGGTGGTGGCCGGCGCCGCCGACGAGCCGGGCGCGGCAGGGCACGAGGCCGAGGTACTGACCGGCACCGACGACCAGGCGCACGTGGCGGCGGCACCAGTGGCTGGTGCCGGGGCCGCGCTGCCCGCCGGCGCGCCGGGCCGGAAGGGCTGAGCGGCGGTGCACGCCCTCTACTCAGCCGTGTTCGAGCCAGGCTTCTTCGCCAGCCAGCAGGTCCACGTGGCGGCGGCGATCGGCGGGGCGGTCGCGGTCGTCTGCGCCGTGACCGGGGTGTTCACCGTGCTGCGCGGCCAGTCTTTCGGCGGGCACGCGCTCGGCGACGTCTCGGCGGCCGGCGGCTCAGGCGCGCTGCTGACTGGCCTGCCGCCAGTCGCCGGGTTCGTCGGCCTTGGCGTCGCCGGCGCGGCCGCGATGGACCTGATCGGGGTGCGCCGGGTGCGCAGCCGGGACATCGCCACCGGCATCGTGCTCGGCGCGGCCATCGGCCTGACCGCGCTATTCCTCTACCTGCAGACCTACACGGGCAGTTCAGCCGGCGCGACCCAGCAGATCTTGTTCGGCACGATCTTCTCTGTCTCGGCCGGGACCCTGCCGGTGGTGCTGGTCCTCGGCGCTGTCGCGCTCGGCTGCATCGCGCTCGTCGGCCGCCCGCTGCTGCTGAGCACGGTCAGCGCCGACGTGGCTGTTGCGCGGGGTGTCCCGGTGCGCCTGGTCGGCCTCGGCTACATGGTCGCGCTGGCCGTTTCGGTCGGGCTGTCGTCGCTCGCCGTCGGCGCGATCCTGTCGACGGCGCTGCTGATCGGCCCGGCCGCGACCGCGGTCCGGCTCACCCGCCGGCTGAGCCGGGCGCTGATCCTGGCGTGCCTGCTCGGCGTCGCCGCGACCTGGCTCGGGGTTCTGCTCGCTTACGACAGCTACTACTGGAACCGCAGTCACCAGAACCTCCCTGTCAGCTTCTTCGTGGTTGCGCTGATCTTCGTGGGCTACCTGGCCTCCGGCCTCGCGACCAGGCACGCGGCCAGGCGTACCGTGACGGCGACGGCCGTGACCCAGCAGGCCACGACGCCGCACGTCATGACTCAGCAAGCCGTGACCCCTGCCGCGCCGCCGCGGGCCAGGGCCGGTCAGGGGCACTGAGATGTTCGCGGCCTTCATGATCAACGCCTGGATCTCCGGGACGATCGTCGCGGTCGCGGCCGGCGTCGTCGGATTCTTCGTCGTGCTGCGCGGCTCGGCCTTCCCGGCGCACGCGATCCCGAAGGGCGCGTTCGCAGGCGCCGCTGGCGCTAGCCTGATCGGCGTCAGCACGCTGGCGGGCCTGGCCGTGTTCTCGGTCCTCGGTGCCCTCGGCGTCGGCCTGCTCGGCCGCAAGGGTCGCAGCGACGTGGCGACCGCGCTCGCCCTGGTGCTGATGCTGGCGGTCGGCGCCGCGTTCCTGAGCCTGACGACGCAGTACGAGCCGGAGATCTACGCGCTGCTGTTCGGCGAGATCCTGGGGGTCAGCAGCACGCAGCTGCTGCCGGTGGCCGCGCTGGCGGTGGCGTGCATCTCGGTGATCGCGGTGCTGTGGCGGCCGCTGCTGCTGACCTCGGCCGTGCCCGAGACGGCAGCCGCGCGCCGGGTCCGCACGCAGGCCGTGCAGATGTGCTTCCTGCTGGTGGTGGCGCTGGCGACAGCGATGACCGTGCCCGTTACCGGTGCACTGCTGATCTTCAGCCTGATGATCGGCCCGCCGGCCGCAGCGCGCTCGTTCACCGCCCGGCCGGCGGTGGCGATGCTGCTGTCGGTGCTGATCGCGCTGGCCACGATCTGGGCCGCCATCGCCGCGTCATTCACCTGGAACTGGCCGGTCGGCTTCTTCGTCGGCGTGCTGGCCGCGGTCAGTTACGGCATCGGCCGCTGCTGGGCGGCGATCAGCAGCCGGATCACGCCCAGGGCCGAGGCTCGGGGTACTGGCGCTCCTCGTACCCCTGAGCCTCAGCCCGACGCCGTCGCCGCATGATCGTCAGGCAGACGGACGCTATCCCGCCTACCGCGCCGCCGATCATCAGGATCAGCCCCACCGTGGGCAGGTCGATGTACTTGGGCTGATAGCTCACGGCGAACCTGAGGATCGCGCCCATGACGATCAGCGCGACACTCGCTGCGATGCTCATCGCCGGTTTCCTCCTGACGCCGTGGCTTGCCTGGACTGCCTGCCCTGGGCGGCGGCCGGGCATCTCACCCCGGCGGGGTGAACCTCGCGCAGCGCGGCCCGACCTGGCCGGCCGGCGCCAGGCAGGCCGAAAGCAGCAAGCGGGGCCGTCCTGCCGTGGCGGCTACCTGAGCCCGGCCGTCACCAGATCCTCCGGATGCACCCAGGCCTCAGCCAGCAGCGAGCCGCCGGCCTCGCCGATGGCGTCGCGCAGCCCGATCGCCCAGGTGTGCTCGATGACCGCGAGCGCGACGGTGGCGCCGCGCGGAATGGCGTCGCTCGGATACCAGACATCCGAGTCGGGTGATACCTCGTCCAAGTCGGCGCCGCCCGGGTCGAGGCCGGTCAGCGCCCGCACGTGCATCCCGCCGCCGGGCAGGTCGCCCAGCACGCCATCGTCTTCCGCCTCGATGATCGTGAAGCTGCCGTCGGCGGCCCGGTGCACCAGCAGCGCGTCGATCAGCCGGACGACGTCCATGACGCGCAGCCGCTCCAGCTCGGCCATCACCTGGCCGCGGAACTCGCCGGCCGGATCGAAGCCGATGATCAGGAGCTGAACGGGTCCCAGTGTCATGCTGTCTCCCCGAGTGAGTCGTGTTGGCGCGGACCAGTGCCCGGCCGCATCCCTGGCCGGCTAGCCCGCCAGCAGCTTCTGCTTGGCGGTGTCGTACTCCGCCTGGGTCAGCGCGCCGGAATCGGCGAGCTGCTTGAGCTGGCTCAGCTGAGCCACCAGGTCGTCGTGGCCAGCCGAGGCCTGGGCCGGGACCGACTGGGCCTGACTGGCCTGCGCCTGCTGCCTCTCCACGTTCGCCAGCCGCTCGTCCTGCTCGCTATTTTGCTGCGAACGGTTCGCGGCGGCCCGGCCGGCGAGCATGCCCGCCCCGCCGATCATGGCCGTGCGCAGCAGTGGCCTGCGTCGAAATGGCATTGTTATCGACCTCCCTGAGTCGGCACCAAGGAACGCTAGGCAGGGCCGCGGCCGCCGGCATCACCCGTGGCGGGCGAGGTGGCCGGCAGCCAGGCCGGGTCACGATGCAGTCCAGGCCGCCGCTGGTGGCTGGCGACGTGCGCGGCAATCCGGGGAGGCGCTGGTCGTGCCGACTGCTGGTGGCACGGGCGCGGCGCCAGCGGCCGGGGGCGCGCGAGCGCAGGATCCGGCTGCCGTGCTGCGCAGCGGCCGTTACCTGGTGCTGCTGGTGGTCGCGGCTGCGACCGGAGCGCCCGTCGCCGCGGCGGCCTACGGCTTCCTGGCCCTGGTCAGCCAGCTGCAGACCTGGCTGTTCCACGACCTGCCCGGCGAGCTCGGCTTTGCCGGCGCGCCCGCCTGGTGGCCGCTTCCGCTGCTCGCGATTGGCGGGCTGCTGACCGCGGCGGTGATCAGGTACCTGCCCGGCGGGGGCGGGCCGTCGCCGGCCGAAGGTTTCCACCTGCACGGCGCGCCAGGCCCGGCCCAGCTGCCCGGCGTGGTGCTCGCCGCGCTCGCCACGCTCAGCTTCGGCGCGGTGCTCGGGCCTGAGGCGCCGCTGATCGCGCTCGGCGGCGGGCTGTGCGTGCTCGCGCTTCGCCTCTCGCGCCGCCCGGTGCCCGCGCGGCTCAGCGCGATGCTGGCGGCGGCCGGCAGCTTCTCCGCTATCAGCACGCTGCTCGGCTCGCCGGTGCTCGGCGCGTTCCTGCTGATGGAGGCTTCCGGCCTGAGCGGCATGAGCATGGAGCTGGTGCTGCTGCCCGGCCTGCTCGCGGCCGGTGTTGGCGCGCTGGTCGCCATCGGGCTGAACGCGTGGTCCGGCCTCGGCACGTTCTCGCTGGCCATCCCGCAGCTGCCGCACTTCGCCCGGCCGGACATCATCGACTTCTGCTGGGCGCTGGTCATCGGCCTGGCCGCGGCGCTGCTGGGCGCCGTGGTCCGGCGGCTGGCGCTCTTGCTTCGACCGCACGTCGAGCGGCGGCTGCTGGTCGCGGTTCCGGCGGCGGGACTTGCGGTGGCCGGACTGGCGATCCTGTACGCGCAGGTGACCGGCAAGAGCAGCAGCCAGGTGCTGTTCTCCGGGCAGACCGCGCTGGCCCCGCTGGTCAGCCACGGAGCCGGCTACCCGCTGGGCACGGTGCTGCTGCTGCTGGCGTGCAAGAGCCTCGGCTACGGCCTGTCGCTCAGCAGCTTTCGCGGCGGCCCGGTCTTCCCGTCGCTGTTCACCGGCGCGGCTGGCGGGCTGGCTATGTCGCACCTGCCCGGCCTGGCCCTGGTGCCCGCGGTGGCCATGGGCATGGGCGCGATGTGCGCGGTCATGCTGACGCTGCCGCTGACCGCCGTGCTGCTCGCGACGCTGCTGCTGTTCTCCGACGGCATCGCGGTCACCCCGCTGGTCATCGTGGCCGTGGTGGTCGCCTACGCCGCTGCCGCGCGGCTCACGCCAAAGGCGCCGGCTGACCAGGCGCCGGCCGGCCAGGCCGCGGCCGGCCAGCAGGCGGCGACTGGGCAGAGCGGCCCGGCAGGTCACCGTGAGTCCGAGTAGGCTCGCAGCTGATGATCGTGGTGGTGGCCGGGGTATCAGGCAGCGGCAAGACGACCGTCGGCACGCTGCTGGCCAGCCGGCTCGGCTGGGCATTCGCCGATGCGGACGGCTTTCACACCGCCGTGTGCATCGGCAAAATGCACGCGGGCATTCCACTGACCGACGATGACCGGTGGCCGTGGCTCGCCGTGCTTGGCGCCTGGATGGACGAACGAATAGCCGCCGGCGAGTCAGCCGTCCTCGCGTGCTCTGCTTTGAAGCTGGCCTACCGGGACCGGCTGCGAGCTGGCAGGCCGGGGGTCCGCATCGTGTTCCTGACCGTCGGCCACGATGTCGACGAGGAGCGAGTCGCCGACCGGCCGGATCACTTCTTCCCGCACGAGCTGGTGAATAGCCAGTACGCCGCCCTGGAGATACCGAAGCCGGGCGAGGCCGCGGTCGTACTGCCGGTCAGCGGCACGCCAGCCGAGGTCACCGACCTGATCATCAGCGAACTGAAGCTGCCGGCCGGCCAGCCGGGCTAGCCGGCGGATCCTGGGCTGGCGCTGCTCGTCAGATGGCCGGAACCTGGACCTGCATGGGCATCGAGTCGGGCCCGTAGTCGAGCTTATGGTCGAGATTGATCGCTGCGTTGATCAGTGACAGGTGGCTGAACGCCTGCGGGAAGTTGCCAAGCTGCTCGCCGGTGCTGCTGATCTCCTCCGAGTAGAGCCCGAGGTTGCTGGCGTAGGTGTGCATCTTCTCGAACACCAGCCTGGCCTCTTCCAGCCGCCCGGCCCTGGCCAGCGCGTCGACGTACCAGAACGTGCACAGCGAGAACGTGCCCTCGTCGCCGGCCAGGCCGTCCGGGGCGGCGCTCGGGTTGTACCGGTAGACCAGGCTGTCGGAGACCAGCTTGTCCTTCATCAGGTCCAGGGTGGACAGCCACATCGGGTCGCGTGGCGCGACGAAGCCCATCAGCGGCATCAGCAGCAGCGAGGAGTCAAGCACGGTCGTGCCGTAGTGCTGGGTGAACGCGCCGATCTCGGCGTTGAAGCCCTTCTGCATGATCTGCTGGTAGATCTCGTCCCGCTCGACCACCCAGCGGGCCACGTTGGCCGGCCGGCCGTGCCTGGCGGCGAGCCTGATCGCCCGGTCCAGCGCCACCCAGGCCTGGAACCGGCCGTAGGTGAAGTCCCGGCGGCCGCCCCTGGTCTCCCAGATGCCGTCGTCCGGCTGGTCCCAGTGCTCGCTGAGCCAGTCGATCATCTCGGTCAGCTTCTGCCAGCCGACGTGCGCAATCTGCATGCCGTGCGCGTCGGCGAGGGCCATCGCGTCCATCGCCTCGCCGTAGATATCCAGCTGCAGCTGGCCGGCCGCGCCGTTGCCGATCCGGACCGGGCGCGACCCGCGCCAGCCCTCGAAGTGCGACAGCTCCTCCTCGACCAGGTCGGAGCTGCCGTCGACCCGGTACATGATCCGCAGCGGGCCCGAGCCGTCGCCGGCCTGCTCGTCGGCCCTGGAGCGCATCCAGTACCCGAACTGAGCAGCCTCCTCGGCGTAGCCAAGTCCGAGCAGCGCGTAGATGGAGAACGACCCGTCCCTGACCCAGGTGTAGCGGTAATCCCAGTTCCGCTCCCCGCCGACCTGCTCGGGCAGGCCGGCGGTCGGCGCGGCCACCGGCGCGCCGGTCGGCGCGTAGGTCATGAGCTTCAGCGTCATGGCCGAGCGGGCGACCATCTCCCGCCAGCGGCCGGTATAGGTCGACTTCCTCAGCCAGTCACGCCAGAACTGAGCCGTCTCGTCCTCCAGCCGATGCAGGTCGGCGGGCGGGATCCGGCGCGGCTGCCCGCCCATCGACTCCAGCACGATCCCCGCCGTCTCGCCCTCGTGCAGCGTCCAGGAAGTCCGCAGCCCGTCGCCTTCCCGCTCCAGCTTGCTGCCGTGCTCGGGGCCCGAACCGCGCCGTCCGACGGTGTGCACGGTCAGTTCCTGGTCGCCAGCGGAGAACACCGCGCCGTTCGCCGACAGCGCGACCTTGTGCCTGGCCCGCCCGTAGTCGAAGGCGGGCCGCAGGTCCATCGCGAACCTGATCGTGCCGCGCGGCACGCGCAGCAGCCTGACCAGCCGGTGCCTGGCCGTCGGCCGCCCGGTGACCACGGGCATGAAGTCGACGAGCTCCCCGACGCCGTCGGCGGTCATGAACCGGGTCAGCAGGATCGCGCTGTCCGGCCGGTACAGCTGCTTGCTCACGTAGCCGCCGGAGTCGGGGGCGATCCGGAAGTGCCCGCCCTTATCAGCGTCCAGCAGCGAGGCGAACATGCTGGGCGAGTCGAACCGCGGGCAGCAGAACCAGTCCACCACGCCGTCGCTGGTCACCAGCGCCGCGGTCTGCAGGTCGCCGATCAGCCCGTGGTCGCCGATGTCCGGGTAACGCGAGCTCAGGCCGGCGCTGCTCCTGCCAGTTCTGGCTGGTGCTGTCATCTCGGCCTCTCCCGCAGATGGTCGCCCGCCCGCCGCGCGTCGCTGCGATCGGGCCTGCGCTCACGATCGGCGCCTGGCCGGGCGGCGGCACCATCCGGGCAGGGTGATCCGGCTAATCACCCCGCGAGGATGGTGCAGGTGGCCGGCCTGCGGGTGATGGTGACCGCACCTGCAACATCAAGGAAGGTGACATGTCGACGAGGCAGATTAGCCGCGGCGGTTTCCAGCTGAGCACGATGCCGCTGATCACCGGTGCCGCGCTGATGGGCATGGGCGCGATGCTGGCGGCGGCCGGGCTGACGGTCAGCGGCGCGGCCCTGGTCAAGGCCACCCGGACCTGGATTCGCGGGATGGACGTGCCGCCCAGCGAAGTGATGCGCAGCAAGTGGTCACAGGCGAAGGCTGCCACCGCCGCTGGCGCGAGCGCGTGGCAGAACGGCCTGGTCACTAGCGGGCGCTAGGGCGCCGGCCGCTCGGCTGCCGCGCCGCCGGACGGGTCCTGCCCGTCCGGCGGCCCGGCGGCACGCTCGCTGACCGGAGGGCCGGATGACCGGCGCCCACCTAGCGCCCTGGCAGTTCGCATTCGTGACGATCAGCCATTTTCTTCTTCGCCCAGTGCCATCGCGCGGCCTTGCTGACCGCTTTGCCTGACGGGTCCGCCGCCGCGGCAGCAGGCTGGCCAGGAACGGCCGCCCGAGGGACATGGCCGGGACCGCGGCCGCCGGCAGGCTGCAAGACTGCTGGCATCACCCGCGCCGGATGGCGCGCCCAGCTCGCGGCCGAAGTGAGATGTGCCTGCGGGTAGCCGTCCTGGCCGGTACCCGGACAGAAGGAGACCAAGCATGACCGAGCACAAAGCCGACGCGCTGGTCATTTTCGGAGCGACCGGTGACCTGGCAAAGCTAGAGACATTCCCTGCTCTCGTCGGCCTGGTCGAGCGCGGTGTGCTCGATATCCCGGTGATCGGCGTCGCCAAGAGCGGCTGGCAGCTGGAACAGTTCCGCGACTACGCGACGGCGTCGCTTCGGCTCAACCACATGGACCCGGCGAGCCCGGCCGCGAAGAAGATGATCTCGCTGCTGCGCTACGTCGACGGCGACCTCGGCGACCCGGCTACGTATCAGGCGATGTCCAACGAGCTCGGCTCGGCGGCCAGGGTGCTGTACTACCTGGAGGTGCCGCCGCCGCTGTTCGCCCGCATCGCCGAGGGCATCTCGGCCGCCATGCGGGCCGACGGCGCCAGGGTGATGGTGGAGAAGCCGTTCGGCACCGATCTCGCCAGCGCGCAGCAGCTCAACGACACCATGCACAAGTACTTCCCGGAGGACGCCATTTTCCGGGTCGACCACTGGCTCGGACTCGACCCGGTGGAGAACGTCATGTTCGTCCGGTTCGCCAACTCGATCCACGAGCCGCTGCTCAACCGGGAATACGTCGAGAGCGTCCAGATCACCATGGCCGAGTCGTTCGACGTCGCCGACCGCGGCAGTTTCTACGACCGGACCGGCGCGATCAGGGACGTGGTGCAGAACCACATGCTCCAGGTGCTCGCCACGGCGGTCGCCGACCCGCCAGCAGGCGCCGGACTGACCGACGGCACGAGCCTCACCGACGCCTGGCGATCGGCCAAGGCGCAGCAGCTGGCCGCGCTGCGGCCGCTGACGCCCGCCGACGTGGTGCGCGGCCAGTACGAGGGCTACCACGACGTCAAGGGCGTCGCCAAGGGCTCTACCACCGAGACCTTCGTCGCCCTCCGGCTGACGGTGGACTCCTGGCGGTGGTCAGGCGTGCCGGTCCTGATCCGGGCGGGCAAGTGCATGCCAGTCACGGCCACCGAGGTGCGGTTCCGGTTCCGCCGGCCGCCGCACGACGTCTTCGGCCTGGGCAGCGAGCACACGCCGAACGTGCTGCGGTTCAGGGTGTACCCGAGCACCGAGGTCGGGCTGACCCTGGTCGGCAAGAAGCCGGGCGCCGGCTGGCTGCCGCAGCCGGAGGAATTGGTGTTCGCCGAGCGCGGCGCGGGCGAAATGCGCGCCTACGACCGGCTGATCGGCGCTGCGCTGGCCGGGGAGCGCTGGTTGTTCGCGAGGCAGGACACCGTGGAGGCCGCCTGGCAGGTGGTCGACCAGGTACTCGGCGACGTGGTGCCGGTGCAGACCTATGCCAGGGGCACGTGGGGTCCCAAGGAAGCCGACGCGCTCGTGCCCGACGGTGATACCTGGCACGACCCGGCCGGCTGACCGCGAGCAACGGGGAGGCGGCGCAGCGATGGGCAACAGCCAGGGCAGCGGCACCGGCGGCATCCGCCGGGTCGTGATCATCGGGGGCGGCTTCGGCGGGCTGTTCGCCGCCCGGGCGCTGCGCGGCGCCGCCGCCTCGGTGACGCTGATCGACCGGGCGCAGCATCACCTGTTCCAGCCGCTGCTTTACCAGTGCGCGACCGGCATCCTGTCGGAGGGCCAGATCGCCGCGCCGCTGCGCGACGTGCTGAAGCGGCACGAGAACGTCAGGGTGGTGATGGCCGAGGTGACCGGCATCGACCCGGCCGCCCGGCTGCTGCGGTGCGAGCGGCCGTACGACGAGCCGATCGAGTTCGGCTATGACGACCTGATCGTTGCGGCCGGCGTGCAGAGCTCCTACTTCGGCCACGACGAGTACGAGCCGTGGGCGCCGCCGATGAAGACGATCGCGGACGCGCTGACTATCCGGCGCCGGGTCTATGGCGCGTTCGAGCTGGCGAGACCGCGACCGATCCGGCGGAGCAGCGGCGCTGGCTGACCTTCGCGCTCGTCGGCGCCGGGCCGACCGGCGTCGAGCTGGCCGGCCAGATACGCGAGCTGGCCACTAAGACGCTGCGCCGGGAGTTCCGGCACATCACCCCGCAGGACGCCAGGGTGCTGCTGTTCGACGGCGGGAAGGCGCCGCTGGCCGCTTTCGGCAGCCGGCTGTCCGCCGTTGCCGCGCGGAGCCTGGAGTCCCTTGGCGTGGAGCTGCACATGGGCTCGATCGTGACCGCTGTCGGCCCGCAGGGCATTGACGTGCGAGGCCAGGACGGCGCGGTGACCCACTACGAGACCGGCGTGGTGCTGTGGACGGCTGGCGTGCAGGCACCGCCGATCGCCAGCGTCGTCGCCATGGCCACCGGCGCGCAGCAGGACAGGGCTGGCCGGATCATGGTCGGTGACGACCTGACGATCCCCGGCCATCCGGAGATCTCCGTCGTCGGTGACATGTCGGCCCTGCGGGAGCTGCCCGGCGTGGCCGAGGTGGCGATGCAGGGCGGCAGGTACGCCGGGCACCGGATCAGGCGGTCGATCGGGGGGGAGGCTCCTGCTGGCCCGTTCCGGTACCACGACCTCGGCTCGGCCGCCTACATCTCCCGCGGCCGGGCCGTGGTGGAGGCCGGCAAGCTGCGGCTGAGCGGCTTCCCCGGCTGGTTCGTCTGGCTGTTCATCCACATCGCCTTCCTGACCGGCTACCGCAACCGGGTCGGGGCGGTGCTGACCTGGTGGCTCGCGTTCACCAGGGACAGCCGCCGGGAGCGCGCGTTCACCACCCGGCAGGTCGGCTTCGTCCGGGACATCTACGACCGGGTGCAGCCGGCGGGGCCCGGCAAGGCCGGCAGCGCCCGGCGGAGCTGACCGCGGCCGTGCTCGCCGCCGCCCGGCCCTGATGAGCGCCGGCCCGCTCACACGTCGCGCTCGGCGAAGATCCTCCGCTCCGCGACGGCCTTGATCAGCGCCTGGTAGTCGCGGGCGTTCAGGTCCGCGTACGCGTCAGCGAACTCGGCGACCGCCCGGTCGAACCGGTCCCCTGAGCCGAGGTAGGCGGCGATCGCTATCCGGTCGCCTGACCTGGCGTGCGCCCTGGCCAGCGTCCAGCCGCACAGCTCGCCGTAGAACCGCAGGCCGGGCGGCAGCATCTCGCCGACGTCGAAGGAGAGCTTCCAGTCCCGCAGCTGCCGCACGTAGTAGTCATGTGTCTGGCCGTCGGTCGCCGTGCCTGGCGCCCAGCCGAGGAAGATGTCGCTGACCGCCTGCATGGTCCGCTGGCCGACGACGACCCGCTCGCCCTCCCTGGCGAGCTTGCTTGGCTTCCCGTAACGGCAAAGCACCGATTCCTCGGCTTCCTTGACCTGCAGGAGAAGAGGATCCGATCGGTCGCGCCCGCGCATCAGGATGACCCAGCAGCGGGTGCCCACACTGCCGACGCCGACCACCTTGCGTGCCATGTCAGCGAATTCGTACTGAGCCAGCAGCCCGCGGCGGCTCGGGTCAAGCGAGCGCACGTACGCGGGGATGAAGCGGCGCGCCGCCGACTCCATCCGGTCCCGCTCCTCGGCCGTGAAGACCAGGCAGTCAAGCGGCACGATCAGCGGCGGCACGGCCCGGATCCTGGTGCTGGTGCCGTCGACGACCGCGAGCTTGCTGAAGGCCTGCAGGTTGTCGTGCCGCTGCGCCTTCGTCATGTCCTTGCGGAACTGCCGCCGCTGCCGCGGGCTCATCTGGGCTTCCAGCCCGCGGCGCGCCGACTTCAGGTCCAGGTGTGCGTACCAGACCGCCAGATTGCCGAGCCCGGCGAACTCCCGGATGGCCTCGCGATAGCTCCTTACCGTCGCGGTCACGATCGCCCGGCGGTGCTTGCGGGAGAAACCGTGGTCGCGGGCAGCGACCTCCATGCTCGCGGCCAGCCGCTTGACGTCCCACTCCCACGGGCCTGGCGCGGTCTCGTCGAAGTCGTTGATCGAGAAGATCAGCCGCCGCTCTGGCGAGGCGAAGGCGCCGAAGTTGCTGAGGTGCGCGTCGCCGCACAGCTGCGCCTGGAGCCCGCAGGCCGGCGTGCGGGCCAGGTCGCTGGCCATCGGCAGGGCTGCGCCGCGGAAGTAGGAGAATTCGGACGCCAGCATCCGGCCGTAACGCACTGGTACCAGCTCGGGCACCCGCCTAGCGGCCTGCTGCTCAAGCAGCTCGATCGGGTCCTCGCGAGTGGTCAGGTCGAGCTCGGCGTGCCTGGACCGTGGCACGGCCTTGCGTGCCGCCTTGCCGAGCGAGGCCCGTTCAGCCGGGCTCAGGCTGGCTACCGCCGGGCTGAGACTCTGTACCCTGCCACGGGCGGTCTGGCCGGTGACCTGGGACGTCATCAGCCTTACGATGCTGCAGCCCCGGCTCCTGGCGCATCACCCGGCCAGTGTGAGGCTGCGCCAGTGTGAGGCTGCACCACCGCGCGGCGGCCGGCTTCAGCCGCGTCGCCGCCGGGTGCGCGAGCCGGGAGGCTGCTGCGGGCAGGCGCGGCGCGGCCGGCCCGGCGAGGGCGGCGCAGCGGTTGCCTCAGCCGGCCCTGCGTCGGCGCCCACCGTCGGACCCGCTGGATGGACGGGTTCGTCCGGCCCGTGCGCCTGCGTGCCTGCCGCCTCCTCGGCTGCGCTGCGTCGCGGCGACCTGAACGCCGCCACCAGCCGGGCGATGAGCGTGGCGAGGAAGATCTGCCCCGCCAGCGCCTCGAGCGCCGCGATGGCGCGGCCGCCGCTGCTGCCGGCGGTGAAGTCCCCGTAGCCAAGCGTGGTGAGCGTGGTGAAGCTGAAGTACTGGTACAGCTGCACCGTGCCTGGCGCGTGGTTGGCGAAGAATGGCTCGCTGGCGAGGCGGCCGATGGCCCGGTAGCAACAGGCGAACATCAGCCCGATGATCAGGTACGCGCTGATCGCGCCGAGGATGCTGTGCAGGGTGATGACCGGCTTGGCGAGGATCCGCGCGACGATCATCACGACGGTGAGCAGCAGCACCAGGGCGGTCCACAGGTCGGCGATCCCGGCTGCGGTGCGCGTCGCCACGGCCGCTGCCAGCACCAGCGCGACGACCGAGCCGCTGAACACCACGGCGATCATGATTCGCGCGGTGCGCCTTGGCACCTGGGCAGTTTGCATCGCGAGCAGCAGCGTCACCACGAACAGCACGATTTGCAGGGCGTTGACCAGCCGGCCGCCGACGAAGGCTGACAGCACGTAGGTGCCGACGAGCAGGGTCAGCAGCAAGCCGTACCGCTCGCCGGCCGGCGCAAGGCCGATTCGCAAGCGGCGCCCGTCCGGGCTCGCTGCCGTCGCCTGGCTGCTCACCGTGCTCCGTCAGCGTCCTGCGGCTGGTGCCCGCCGGCCTGCCGCCCGCCCGGCCGGGCCAGTCGCCAGAAGACCCGCTGCAGCCGCAGCGTCACCGCGCCGACGACGATCAGGAGCACGACGTTGAGCAGCAGCTGGACCAGGGCCTCCCCGGCGGCGTGCCAGCTGCCGTACGCGATCGCCAGCGCGGTGGCAGCAGCAGCCGGGATGGTCGTGACCGAGATGAACACGCCAATGAGCGCGCTGGCCCGGGCCTCGGTCAGCGAGACGATGCCTGCCACGGCGGCCAGCACCGCCACCACGACGGAGAACAGGTTCGGCGTGCCGATCAGGTCAGCTACCGGCTGGACGCCTGCCAGGTAGGGCCGCGGTGTGTGCCCGGTCTCGCGGATGATCAGCCCGAACAGCAGCGTGACGATGATCGCGGCGGCAAAGCCGGCGGCCAGCGCGAAAAGGCCGGGGACGATCAGAGCGCGGCTGCGCTTGTCGAGGCCGAGAGCTACTCCCATGATCGCGCTGTACTCAGGTCCGACCACCATGGCGCCGACGATGAGGATCTGCGAGTTGGTCAGGATGCCGACTGCCCCGATCAGCCCGGCAATGATCAGGAGGCTGAAGAAGCTTGGGGCGTAGCTGGCGCCGGCCCGGATCCGCGCCTCCACCATCTCCCAGGCCGGCACGACGTCATGCTGGATCAGCGGCTGCGGCTCGCCCTTCGGCCTGGCCGTCCGCTCGATGCTCACGTCGACCTGCTCGACCGCGATCGGGCCATGCTGCTGCAGCCGCAGCCCGCGCAGCTGGCTGATCACCGCGTCCGCTGCCCCCTGGCGCACGTCAAACTGCACGGCGTCGCCGACCGGCCGGCGGGCTGACCCGCGGAGCACGACCAGGTTGCTGACGCCCGGCTCGCTCATCAGTGCGTCGGTGAGCCGCACGGTCTCCTCCGGCGGGCTGACCAGGCGGATGTGGAACGGCATAGGTACTGGCATGCTGCCGTGCTGCGACGTCCCGTGCGTCACCCGGCCAGGGCGAGCCTGCGGAAGAGCTGCCGAGACCGAGTTCCGGGCGGTTCACCCCGTCCAGGTGGTGCAGCCGGCCGCGCCCGCGCCGATCGTTGACCACCGTGACCGCACCATCCGACTCGACCGCCGTCAGCCCGCCCTGCGGCGATGCCGGTGGCGACGGCCGGCCGCAGGCTGGCCCGAGCGAACGGCATGCGGGGGGCCCGGGGGTCGTCCCCCCGAACAACACAGCACGGCCCGGCCAGCGGCAGTTGCCGGTGACCGGGCCGGGTGTTGCGGATTAGTTTTAGCTGGCTGGTTTGGCTCAGCGCATGCGGCGCATGCCGACGAACTCGGGCCAGTAGATTCGCTCGATCCGGACGTGGGCGCCGGGATGCGGAGCATCGATCATGCGGTCATGCCCGAGATAAATTCCTACGTGATCCGGACCGCCCGCTTGCTGGTACTCGAAGACCAGGTCGCCACGGCGGTAATGGCCCCTGGTCAGCCGCTTGCCGATCTGCCATTGCTCCTGGCTAGTGCGCGGCAGGACCCGGCCTGCCTGCCGGTAGGCCCAGTTGACCAGGCCAGAGCAGTCGAAGACGTAGGGCCCGTCACCGCCGAAGACATAAGGATCGCCCAGCCGGGTCAGCGCGTGCCGCAGCGCGCGTATACGCTGCCGGTGATGTGCCCGCCAAAGGGAATGTGAATGATGATGATGATGATGAGCTATGGCGGCACTAGCAGCTGATCCGCTACCGGTAAGCAAGGCAGCGGAGGCCACGAATGCCGCGAGGACTCTTCGCATTGTTCTAACCCCCCGCAGCCGCATTTACCCCTCGCCCCTTCTGACTACTCTGCCTGGCGGGAATTAATTATCCGGCTGGTAAACGCTCATGGCATTCCGCATATCGCCCGTGAATGCCGTGCCGTCATCCTTTCTTCACCCCTGACACGACCGCGTGCCCCGTTTTAGCTGAGTTCGTTCTCACCCGCAGCGGGTGAACGGGCGGTCGCAGGCCAGCCTGAGCACCGGTGGCTGTCGTGGCGCTAGATCGGCCTTCGGTGCGCGGGTGGCCACTTCCGCACCTGCCGCCGGGTGCGATTCACCCGTCGCGGGCGACGCAAACGACCGTCGCTGAGCCGAACGTGACCAAAGACCAGGAGGTACATGCGTGCCGGATCAGCCCGTGCCAGCTCACGCCGTGCCGGATCAGCCCGTGCCAGCTCGCGCCTTGCCGGACGGGGCTGTGCCGGACGGGGCTGTGCCGGACAGGGCTGTGCCTGATGGCCCTGTGCCCGATGGCTCTGTGCCTGATGACGTCGGGGCGGGCAGCGGCGCGGCAGCGACGCTCAGCCAGGACGAGCGCGCTGAGCTGGAGCAGCTGCGCGCCGAGGTGACCCGGCTGCGGACAGCCGGCCCGCCAGCCGCGGCTAGGCCGCCAGGCGTGACCAGAGCCCGGCCAGCCGGCCGCTGGCGCGGGATGCTCGCCGCCGCGCTGATCACCCTCGGCTGCGTGCTCGCGCCGGTCTCGGTGCTGGCCGTGTGGAGCGCCAATCAGGTCTCGGACACTAATCGGTACGTCGCGAACGTCGCGCCGCTGATCGAGCAGCCAGCCGTGCGCGGCGCGCTCACCGACAAGATCTCCACGGCCATCACCACCCAGCTGAACGTGCAGCAGCTGACCAGCCAGGCGGCCACCGCGCTGACCGGCCGGGGCCGGCAGCGGCTGGCCAGCCTGCTGCAGGCAGCTGGCCCGGCGCTCGCCAGCGGGATCAACGGCTTCGTGCACAGCACGGTCGCGAAGATCGTGGCCAGTCCGGCGGTTGCGCGGCTGTGGACGCAGGTTAACCGGGTGGCGCACGCCGAGCTCGTCAAGGCGCTGTCCGGGCGCGGCAGCGGGGCGATCAAGGTCAGCAACGGCCAAGTCACGATCTCGCTTGGCCCCTTCATCAACCTGGTCAAGCAGAACCTGAGCGCACGCGGCTTCACCCTGGTCGACCGGATACCAGCGGTCAACCCGACCATGGCGCTGTTCTCGGCCAGGGGGCTGACCAAGGCGCAGACTGCGTACCGGCTGATCAACGCGCTCAAGTGGGCGCTGCCCGTGCTGTGCCTGCTGCTGTTCGCTGTCGGGGTGTACGTCGCCCGCAGTCACCGCCGCGCGCTGCTCGGCGTCGGCCTCGGCCTGGCCGGATCCATGCTGGTGCTCGGCATCGCCCTGGCCGTCGTCCGCTCGGCCTACCTGAACAGCGTGCCGCCGGCGGTGCTGCCGTCGGACGCGGCAGCGGTGGTCTTCGACCTGTTCATCCGCTTCATCCGGCAGGGGCTCCGGGTACTGCTCGTGCTGGGCCTGGTCATCGCCGCTGCCGCGTTCCTTACCGGTCCGTCGCTGGCTGCGGTGCGCACCCGCGGCACGGCGCAGTCGGCGCTCGGCTGGCTGCGATCGAGCGGCGAGCGAGCCGGGCTGCGCACCGGCCCGGCCGGGGCGTGGACCTACCAGCACCGGCGCGGGCTGCGGGTCGGCGCCGTCGCGCTGGCCGGCCTGCTGTTCGTGTTCTGGAGCCATCCCACCGGACTGGTGGTGGTGCTGATCGCGGTGCTGCTGGTCGTGCTGCTCGGACTGATTGAGCTGATCGGCCGGCCGCCTGCGCGTTTCACTCCCGCTGGGTGATGCGCCTGCCGCTGCCGACTCCGATGGTGCTGTCCTGCCAGTTCGCGGGCCGGTGAGCCCCATCGCAACCAGGATCGGAGCACAGATGGCTGCCCTCACGGTATGGAAGTTCAACTCGCCCAGCGGCGCCGACGTCGCGCTGGACAAGCTCGACAAGCTGCAGGACCAGGAGCTCATCCAGGTCCACGACGCAGCGGTGGTGACGTGGCCGCCAGGGGCGAAGAAGCCCAAGACGCACGAGATGCACAGCACCAAGAAGGCCGGCGCGCTCGGCGGCGGCTTCTGGGGCCTGCTGTTCGGCCTCATCTTCTTCATCCCGCTGATCGGCCTCGCGGTCGGCGCGGCGACCGGCGCGCTGCTCGGCTCGCTCACCGACGTCGGCATCAGCGACAGCTTCATCAAGGACGTGCGTCAGCAGATCACGCCGGGCACCTCGGCCCTGTTCGTGCTGACCTCGGACGCGGTGCGCGATCGGGTGGCCGAGGAGTTCGACACCTCGGACGCGAAGCTGATCAGGACGAACCTGTCGACTGAGCAGGAGGCCAAGCTGCGCGAGGCGTTCGGCCAGGAAAGCTAGCGGCACCGCTGGTCACCAGCAGGCTTCACCTGAGCGGAATGACGACAAGCGCGCCAGGCCGGCGAACACTGCGCTGAGTCACGCGGATTCGGCCGGCGTCCGGGCAGTGTGCCCCGCCGTCAGCCGCCGGCCGGCAGGGGGGTGCGGATGTCGCGACCGATCGAGGACTACGCGCTGATTGGCGATCTGCACGCAGCGGCGCTGGTGGCCAGGGACGGGTCCGTGGACTGGCTGTGCCTGCCGAGGTTCGACTCGGCGGCGTGCTTCGCCGGACTGCTCGGTGACGACCAGCACGGGCACTGGCGGATCTGCCCCGTCGACGGCGGCGCAACAGTACGGCGCCGCTACCAGAGCGACACGCTGGTGCTGGAGACCGAGTTCAGCACCGGCTCCGGCGTCGTCAGGATCACCGACTGCATGCCGCCCAGGGACGGCGATCCGATGCTGCTGCGGATGGTCGAGGGCATCAGCGGCAGCGTGGACGTCCGGATGACGCTCGCCGCCCGGTTCGAGTACGGGTCGGCACAGCCGAGAATCCACCGCCGCGGCGGTGCCTACGCGATCGCCGCCGGCGCGGAAGTTCTGTGGCTGTTCGGGCCCGTGCACCTGCGCCGCTCGGGCGGCGACGCGACGGCCGAATTCACGGTCAGCGCCGGCCAGCGGGTGCCGTTCGCGGCGGTCTGGCGCCGCTCGCGCGGCGGTACGCCTGAGCCGCCGGCCGTGCCAGCGCTGATCGGCCAGACTGCCGCGTGGTGGCGGGACTGGGTGGCGGGCCTCGACTGCGCCGGAGAGTGGCGCGATGCAGTCATCCGGTCGCTCATCACGATCAAGGCACTCAGCTACGCGCCGACCGGCGGGGTGGTAGGAGCGCCCACCACCTCGCTGCCCAGGCAGGCCTCCGGCGCCAGCAACTGGGACTACCGGTACTGCTGGCTCAGGGACATCGCCGCCACCCTCGGCGTGCTGCTGCGGGCTGGCGCCCACGCCGAGGCCGCTGCCCTGCTCGACTGGATGAGCCGGGCCGTGGCCGGGCCGCCCGGCCAGGTGCAGAGCGTGTACGGGGTGGCTGGCGAGCGGCTGCTGCCCGAGATCGAGCTTGACTGGCTGCCAGGCCACGACGGTGCCCGGCCGGTCAGGATCGGCAACGCCGCCGCCGCCCAGCAGCAGATCGGCAGCTTCGGCGAGGTGCTGACCGCACTGCTGACCGCGCGGATGGCCGGGCTGTCCTGGCTCGGCGAACCGTGGCTAAGCGAGGAGGTGCTCGGCTACCTGGAGGCCCGCTGGCGCGACCCGGATCCTGGCCCCTGGGAAGCGCGCGGGCCTGATCGCCAGTTCGTGCACTCCAAGATGATGGTGTGGGCAGCGGCCGACGCGGCGATCCGGATGATCGAGCAGTTCGGTGACACCGGGCCTGGCGACCAGTGGCGGCGGCTGCGCGCCGAGGTGCGTGCCGACGTGCTCGACCGTGGCTACGACGCTGGCGGGCAGCTCTTCGTTCACAGCTATGGAAGTTCTGGCCCTGACGCCAGCCTGGCGAGGATTCCGCTGCTCGGCTTCCTGCCGGCCGGCGATGACCGGGTGACCAGCACTCTGGACGAGATCGCCCGCTCGCTCGGCCAGGGCGGGGTGCTGCTCAGGTACCGGCCCGAGCAATCGGACAGCCCTGAGTCGCTCGGGCCGGGGGAGCCCGGCTACCTGCCGGCTAGCTTCTGGCTGGCGCACGCGCTCGCCCTCGCCGGGCGGCGCGCGCAGGCCAGGGAGGTCTTTACCGGCCTGCTGGCCCTGCGCAACGACGTCGGGCTGCTGGCCGAGGCCTACGATCCGCTGCGCGGCGCGCTGGCCGGCAACTACCCGCTGACCGCCAGCCACGTGGCGCTGGCAGCGGCCGCCGCCGCGCTCGACCAGACCGCCGAGCCAGCCGGGCACGCCGGTGCCGCGGCCGCCGGCTTCGGTCAGGCCGTACCCGACCGCACAACCGCAGCCAGCCCCATCGCCAGCCACCCGGCCGCCGGCCATCCAGGCGCCAGGCGGGCCACCGCCGGCACCGACGCCGGCCAGCAAGGGTGACGCGGTGCTAGCGCAGGCGGTCGCGCTGGCCGCGCTGGCCGCCTTCTCCCCGACCGCGCTGCTGGTCTGCGCCGTCTACCTCGGCTCAGCCAGCCCACGGCGCACCGCGCTGCTCTACCTGATCGGTGCGCTGCTGATGGCCACCCTGGTGTGCATCGCGGCGTTCTTCGCGCTGCGTGCCGGGCAGCTGAACCACCTGCGTGAGCACCAGGCGAGATACGGGGTGCGGCTCGGCCTCGGCGTGCTCGGGCTCGCGCTGGGGGTGGTGGTCGCCAGGCGCAAGCCGCGGCAGCCTGACCCGGCCAGGCCCCAGCAGGGCTTCGTGTCGCGGCTGCTCGCCCGGCCCGCCCCGGTGTCGGCCTTCATCGCCGGCCTGCTGCTGTTCACCCCGTCGGTGACGTTCATCGCGTCGGTTCAGGTGATCGCGACCGCGCAGTCAGCGCCGGCCCGCACCGCGCTCGCCCTGCTGCTCATCGTGGTCATCGACGTTGCGAGCGCGTGGCTGCCGTTCCTGCTGTTTCTGGCCGCCCCTGAGGCCACCGCGCGCAGGCTGAAGGCGTTCAACGCGTGGCTGCGCGCGCACGGCACCACGCTGCTGGCAGCTGGCCTGATCGTGGTCGGCGGCTACCTGGTCATCAACGGCATCGTCGGGCTGGCCGGCGGCGCGTGAGCGCTGACCGCGGCTGGCCGTCACCTGACGCGGGTGATGCCCGGCCACGGGCCGGCGGGGCAGCCTGAAGCATGGCTCTGCTGACCAGCTCAGAGCGGCCGCGGGCGACCGAGTCGGACTCGCCGTTCCCGCCGATCGCCGACTACGCCTTCCTTTCCGACTGCGAGGCGACCGCGCTGGTCGCCCCGGATGGCTCGGTCGAGTGGCTCTGCCTGCCGCGGCCGGACTCCGCCAGCGTCTTCGGCGCCGTGCTCGACCGGTCAGCTGGCTTCTTCCATTTCGGCCCCGCGCATACCAGCGTGCCGGCCCAGCGCCGCTACCTGCCGGGATCGATGGTGATCGAGACGACGTGGTCGACCCCGACCGGCTGGATGGTGGTCAGGGACGCGCTGGCCATGGGCCCGTGGTCGGGCTCGCAGCGGGTCTCTGGGCACCGCCGGCCGCCCGGTGACTTCACCTCCCAGGGCGTGCTTGTGCGCACGGCGAAGTGCACCGCCGGACAGGTCGACCTGGCGCTGACCTGCATGCCGCTGTTCGACTACGGCCGCAGCTCAGGCACCTGGAGCTACGCGGGCGACGACTACGGCACGGCGGTCTGCCACGCGGCCGGCCAGCCGGAGATCACCCTGTGCAGCAGCATGCGGCTGGGCATGGGCGGATCCCGGGCTTCCGCCAGGACGGCGCTGCGGCAGGGCGAGACGGCGTTCGCGTCGCTGTCCTGGCTGGGTGAGCGGCTGGAAAGCACCGACGAGGCCCACAACCGGGTCCAGGTCACCACGGCCTCGTGGCGCGACTGGCTGCGGCACGCCAGGCTGCCCGACCACCCCTGGCGGCCGTACCTGGAGCGCTCGGCGCTGACCCTGAAAGGGCTGATGTACGCGCCGTCCGGCGCGATCATGGCGGCCTCGACGACCTCGCTCCCGGAAAGCCCCGGCGGCAACAGGAACTGGGACTACCGCTTCACCTGGATCCGGGACTCGGCGTTCATGCTGTCCGCGCTGTTCGAGCTCGGCTTCGACTGGGAGGCCTACCAGTACTTCGCATTCATCCAGGACGCCGTCGCGGCCGGGCCGCTGCAGATCATGTACGGCATCGACGCCGAGCGAGAACTGACCGAGCAGAACCTGGACCACCTGTCCGGTTATGACGGCGCCCGCCCGGTGCGCACCGGCAACGGGGCCTATGACCAGCGCCAGCACGATGTGTGGGGGATGGCCATGGAGTCCGTGGCCGTGCACTTCGAGAAGGCCTCCCAGATCGGGCCCATCGCCTGGAAGATGGTCATGCGGCTGGTGGAGAACGCGATCAAGGTGTGGCGCGAGCCGGACCGCGGCATCTGGGAGATGCGCGGCGAGCCGCGGCATTTCACCGCGTCCAAGGTGATGTGCTGGGTGGCCGCCGACCGCGGTGCCAGGCTCGCGGCCGGCCGGGGCGATGAGCAACTGTCGCAGGAGTGGCGCAAGGCCGCCGACGAGATCCACGCCGACATCTGCGCCAGCGGGCTCGACGAGCGCGGCGTCTTCGTGCAGTACTACGGCGGGACCCAGCTCGACGCCTCCGCTCTGCTGATCCCGCTGATGGGCTTCCTGCCGCCGGATGACCAGCGGGTCAGGGCCACGGTGCTGGCCATCGAGGACGAGCTGACCACCGACGGCCTGGTGCTGCGCTATCGAACCGATGCCACCGACGACGGCCTGGCCGGGGCCGAGGGCACGTTCACGATCTGCTCGTTCTGGCTGGTATCGGCGCTGGCGATGATCGGCGAGACCGGCCGCGCCACGTCGCTGTGCGCCAAACTGCTGTCCCTGGCCAGCCCGCTGCAGCTGTACGCGGAGGAGATCGAGGCCCAGAGCGGCCGGCATCTCGGTAACTTCCCGCAGGCCTTCACCCACCTGGCGCTCATCGACGCGGTCATGCGGGTGACGGCGGCCGGGAAGCCGGCCGCCTGACCTCGCGCCCAGCCGGGCGGTACGGTCCCGGCGGCACCGTCCTGGCAGAGCGAAGCCCCGCCTCCGGCGGATCGCGGGAGGCGGGGCTCCTGGTGCGCACGGCCGGGCAGCCGGCCTGGCGCGGTCTGGGCAGCTAGGCCATGTACCGCCTGGCCGAACTGGTCATCAGCGCCCAGATGATGAACACGTCGATCGCGATCACGATGATCGACCACAGCGGGTAGTAGGGCAGGTAGAGGAAGTTGGCGATTCCGCTGATCACTGCCAGCGCGACACCGACGATCCTCGCCCAGGTCATCCCCAGCAGCAGGCAGACGCCAGCGGCGAAGACCAGCGCGCCGATGGCGAGATGGACCCAGCCCCAGTTGTGCACGCTCAGCTGGAAGGTGTAGTTCGGCACGGACACGAAGAACGTCCTCTGGATGATCGCGGTCAGGCCCACGAAGATGCTCCACAGGCCGGACAGGATCATCAGGGTGGCGGCGAGAACCATGAAGCTCGCGGCGGCCATGCTCTTGCCGTCGTCGTAGTCCGTGGCTCCGCCCTGATATCTCGTCTCGCCGTAGCCGGGCTGATCCGGCGCCTCGGCGGCGCGGCCGTGCCGGCCGGCCGACTGGGTCTCGGCCCCGCGTTCGTAGCTGCTCGGCGATCTCTCCTGCGCACTGCTCATGTCAGCAGCCCCCTTTCACCTGGCCTTGGCCGGCGGGACAGGTCCCCGCAGCGTGCGGCGCCACCAGGCCCGCTGTTCATGTCCGGCGGCCCCAACTGGCCAACTGCACCGGAGTGCTACATCACCGACGCTACGAACGGCCAGGCGCAGCGGGCATCATCCATCTCGGGTGATAGCCCGCACTTCGGCGCCGGCCGGGTGCAGCCAGCGCGAGGTCAGGGCAGCGCGCGGCCGGGCGGGCGCTCGCCGGCCTGGTCCCGGCCAGCCCACCCGCCGCGGGTGAGAGGCACCTGGAGGCATGGATTGGGCATCGCTGACCAGGGGTAGGACGATTTGCGGGCTCTGGGCCGCATGCTCACCCTGCGGGGTGAGGCACGGGGGGTGCCCGGCACGGCACGGCGTGCGGTGCTTGGCAGCGGCTCGGGGCTGACGGGGGAATGAATTGACCAGCACGACAAGCAGGCGGCCAGGGCCGCCAGCTAGGCGGCCCGCGACGTCGGCCGGGCCGGCCGACGGGCTGCCGGAGGTTCAGCTAACCCGGCCGGCCGGCTCCGGCCAGCCGGCCGCGGCTACTGGGCTGCCAGCAGCGGCAGCTGGCCCGGCCGACGGGCCGGCTGGCCCGGCTGACGTGGCGGCGCCCGGCTCTAGCCAGGAACCGGAGTCGGCCAGCCAGTCGCAGTCGCCAGCCGAGCCGTTTCTCGAGGACAAGCTCCAGGTCCCGCAGCCGAACCTGCCGGTGCTGAGCCGGCCGCGGCTCGCTGAGCTGGTAGAGCGCGCTGCGGCGCACCGGGTGACCCTGGT
Organism: Streptosporangiaceae bacterium; assembly: GCA_036495525.1. Lineage (GTDB taxonomy): Bacteria > Actinomycetota > Actinomycetes > Streptosporangiales > Streptosporangiaceae > DASXMR01. The sequence continues at coordinate 35,448 of DASXMR010000048.1, forward strand.
GTCCGGGCCCGCCGGGGCCGGCAAGACGGTGGCGTGCGCGGCGTGGGCGGCCAGCGCCCCGGCCGGGCGACCCGTCGCCTGGGTGACGCTCGATCAGCAGGACCGTGACCCGGCCAGGTTCTGGGCGTATGTCCGGGCCGCGCTGACGCGAGTGCGCACCTTCCCGGCCGAGGCCGCCAGGGCGCTTGAGGACGTGACGCCGCAGGCGTGGCCGCTGGTGCTGGTCGAGGCGGCGCAGCTGTTCACCGAGCCGGTGGTGCTGCTGCTCGACGACGTGCACGAGCTGGCCGGCGGACCGGTGGTGCCCGGCCTCGACCTGCTCATCAGGCACGCGCCGCCGTCGCTGCGGCTGATCCTGTCCGGCCGCTGCCCGCCGGGGCTGCAGCTCGCCAAGCTCCGGGTCACCGGCGAGCTGGCTGAGGTGGCCGCGGCCGACCTGGCCTGCACGCCGGAGGAGGCCGAGGCCTACTTCGCCATGCTTGGCGTGCAGCTCGAGCCGGCTGAGCGGGACGAGCTGCTCAGCCGGACGCTTGGCTGGATGGCCGGGCTGCGGCTGGCGGCCATGCGGGCGCTCGCGCATCCGGGCGAGCAGGGCTGGGCGACTGGCATCGCGGGCGACGAGCCGGCCGTCACCGACTACCTCGCCGACGAGGTGCTTGGGCGGCTGCCCGAGCCGATCAGGCTGTTCCTGCTGCGGACCAGCGTCGCGCAGACGGTGTCCGGTGACCTGGCCGACGCGCTGACCGGGCAGCCGGGCGGCGCGCGCACGCTTGACCTGCTCAGCCGGGAGAACAGCTTCGTCGAGAGCCTGGACCACGACCGGGCCGAGTTCCGCTACCACCCGCTGCTGCGCGACGTGCTGCTCGCCGAGCTGCACCGCAAGCTGCCGCAGGAGATACCGATCCTGCTGCGCCGGGTGGCCAGGTGGCACGCCGAGCACGGCAAGCCGATCGAGGCGGTGCGCTGCTCCGCCGAGGCGGGCGACTGGGACTACGGCGCGCACGTGCTAGCCGATGCCGGCCCGGTCGCGCTGATGCACAGGAGCCCGGCCGTGCTCGAGGAAGTCCTCGCTCTATTCCCGGCTGACCGCCGGGCCGATGACGCCGCTGTTGCCGCGGCGTGCGCGGCGGCCAGGCTGTGGAGCGAGGATCCGGAAAGCGCGGCGGCTCACCTCGACTGCGCTCAGCGGGCGCTGGGGCGGCTTTCTGACCAGCAGCAGCGGGCTGTGCAGCCCAGCTTGGTCGCGCTGCGGGTACTGCAGGCAGCCAGCCTGGGACAAGCGGATCCCGGCCTGCTCGCTGAGGGCATGTCCGTCGCTGAGCGGGCGCAGGCGAGCGCCGGGGCGCCGGCCGAGCACCGGTCGGTCGGCCTGCTCTGGTACGCGCTCGGTGTTGCCCGGCTGCGCCGCTTCCAGATCGTCGAGGGCCGCCGGGTGCTCGCGCTGGCCGAGCGCCAGGCCGCCGCCGGCGGGCTTGCTGACCTGGCCGCGCGCGCCAGGAGCTGGCACGCTCTGGCCGATGCCTGGCACGGTGACCTGGCCGAGGCGCAGAAGGCCGTCACCGAGCTGACCTCCGCTGAGGGCGGCGACGCCGCGGCCGCTGGCCGGGCCTGGCTGATCGCGCTCACGCTGTCGCATGCCGGTCAGCTTCGTGACGACCTGGCCGTCGCGAGGCAGCTGCTCGGCGAGGCGAGCCAGCCAGGCGCCGACGGCGACGACAGGCGGCCGTCGCCGGCCACGACCGTTCCCGGCTGGCCGGCCGCCGCGGGCCAGGACGGGCGGCCGTGGCCGGCCGGGTCGCAGCTGCCCGGCGAGCCGCCGGCCGCCGTGCTGACCGCGCTGAGCAGGGCAAGGATGCTGCTCGCCGACGGCGACACGAACGCCGCGCGCAGCGTGCTGATCAGGCTGCGCGAGGCCAGCGCCGGCGACCAGCCGCTCGACCACGTGCTGATGGTGCTCGACGCCGACATCGCGCTGCGGGCCGGTGACACCGGGCGGGCCAGGATCGTGCTGCGGCTCGCCGACGGCGCTGGCCCGCCCGACACGGCCGGCGGCTACCTAGCGCACGGCCGCCTGCTGCTGGCCGAAGGCGACTTCGCCGCCGCGCTGGACGCGGTGGCGCCGGTGCTCGGCGCCACCGAGGCCGCGGCCGGGGCGACCCATCAGGAGGCGCCGACGCGACAGGAGAAGATCGTCGCGCTGATCGTCGCCGCGATCGCGCAGCGGCGGCTTGGCCGGACCGGGCCGGCCACCGAGCTGCTCGAGCAGGCGCTGGCGCTGGCCGAGCCGGATGGCGCCTGCCGCCCGTTCCTCGACGCCGGGGCCGCCGCGAGGTCGGCGATCACCGTGCTGATCCCGCCGGACAGCAGGGGGGCCGCGTTCGCCGCCCGTATCCTCGAGCACTTCGCCAGCCAGCTGCCGCATCCGGCAGAGCCGGCCGAGCAGGCTGAGGTCGTGCTGACCGACGCCGAGCTCGCCGTGCTGCGCTTCCTGCCCTCGCACATGACCAACCAGGAGATCGCCGAGGCGCTGTTCCTGTCGATCAACACGGTGAAGACGCACCTGCGCTCGGTCTACCGCAAGCTAGGGGTGACCTCACGACGCCAGGCCATCGGCCGGGGGCGCCGGCTTGACCTGCTCTGACCAGGCCCCGGGAGATTGCCCCGGTGGTCAGGCGGGCCGTAGCCTGGCCGGCCCGCTGACCGACCTCAGCTCGTGCCGCAGCGCCATCGCCCGGCCGGCCAGCACGATGCCGTAGACGATCAGCCAGACGCCAAGGAACCAGAGCAGCAAGAGCAGCGAGATGCCTGGCCAGAACGTGACCAGCACGCCGGCCACGATGCTGAGCAAGCCGGCCAGGCCCATCAGCCAGCGGCCGGGCATCGGCCCCGACGAGAGCGCGATCGCGACGTCGGTGATGCCGTGCACCACCCAGAAGATGCCGACCACCAGCGCGACGAAGACCAGGGTCAGGTCGTGGTGCCGCAGGCAGTAGAGCCCGGCGACAATGGCCAGCAGGCCGATCACCACGTCGGCGACGCGCATGCCGCCGCTCTCGGCGCGCGCGGCGAACCCCTCCACGAGCTTCAGCACGCCGGTCACCAGCAGCGCGGCGCCGATCAGCACGGCGAGCACGAACAGCGTCTCGGCCGGCCAGACCAGGATGATCACCCCGACGGCGACCATCGCCACCGCCGCGCCGAGCAGCACCAGCCACAGGTTGCTGAAGCGCTCAGCTAGCCAGTCCGAACCCGGCCGTCCGGCCACTGGCTCGCCGTGGCTGCCGGGCGCCGCGTTCCAGTCAGCGGTGCCCGCGCTCGTTCCGGCGGTGCCCGCGCTCGCGCTGGTCGTGCCCGCGCCGCCGCCGGCCGCGCTCGCGCCCCGGCTGGCCGCCCTGGGCGGCGGCGCGGTCACCCCGCCGGGCTCGGTTGTCCCGGCGGCATGGCCTGCGCCCCGGCTGCCCTGTGGCTCGGTCATCTGGGTCCCCCTCAGCCTCCGCCTCATGCTGTGACCCGCGCGGTGGCTGATCATCACCCGCTCAGGGTGAACCTTCCCTAGCTGGCCTAGACTTGGCGGCCTTAGCCGTGTGACCGTCCCCGCCCTGGCCGCGCGCTGTCGCGTGCCCGGCGGGGAGATGCGAGGAGTGACCCCGCAGTGAAGACTGACGTCGAAGAGCTGAGCCCGACCAGGGTCCGGCTCACCATCGAGGTGCCCTTCGAGGAGCTCAAGCCGAGCCTCGACCGGGCGTACCGGGAGGTCAGCCGCCAGGTCCGGGTGCCCGGCTTCCGGCCAGGACGGGTCCCGCCACGCGTCATCGACCAGCGGGTCGGCCGTGGCGCCGTGCTGGAGCAGGCCGTCAACGACGCCGTGCCAGAGCTCTACGGCAAGGCGCTGGTCGAGGCGGACAAGTTCGCTCTCGGCCAGCCGGAGCTGGAGATCACCAATCTCGATGACGGCAAGGAACTGTCGTTCACCGCCGAGGTCGACGTGCGGCCCGCCTTCGACGTGCCTGACCTGGACGGCATGCCGGTGACGGTCGACGACGCCGAGGTCACCCCCGACCAGGTGGAGGAGTACCTCGGCTCGCTGCGGGAGCGGTTCGCGTCGCTGAAGGGAGTCGACCGCCCGGTGCGCAGCGGTGACTTCGTCTCGATCGACCTCGCCGCGACGGTGGACGGCAAGCCGGTGGAGGACGCCCAGGCCAGCGGGATCTCTTACGAGGTCGGCACTGCCAGCATGCTGGACGGGCTCGATGAGGCGCTCGAGGGCATGGCTGCTGACGAGACCAAGGTCTTCAGCGCCGAGCTCGGCGGCGGCGCCCTGGCCGGCGCGGCGGCGGACGTCAGCGTCAAGGTCAACAGCGTGAAGGTCAGGGAGCTGCCCGCGCTTGACGACGAGTTCGCCCAGGCCGCCAGCGAGTTCGACACGCTCGGCGAGCTGCGGGCTGGCACCCGGGGGCAGCTCCAGCAGATGCGCCGGCTCGGCCAGGCTGGGCAGGCCCGCGAGCGCGCGCTCGAGGCGCTGCTCAACCGGATCGACATGCCGCTGCCCGAGCGCGTCCTCGACGACGAGGTAGAGAGCCGGTGGACGTCGCTGGCCGAGCAGGTCGACCGGGCCGGCACCACGATGGACGCTTACCTGCGGGAGAGCGGGACGACCAGGGACCAGCTGCAGCAGCAGTTCGACGACGATGCCCGGCGGTCGCTGAAGGCACGGTTCGTGCTCGACAAGATCGCCGTGGCCGAAGAGCTCGGTGTCGAGCCGGACGAGATGAACGCCTATGTGACCGAGCAGGCCTACCGGATGGGCGTCGCGCCCGACCGGCTGGCCAGGCAGCTGACCGAGGCAGGCCAGCTCGAGGCCGTCGCCGCCGACGTGCTGCGGTCCAAGGCGCTGGGCATCGTCACCGAGCGGGCCGCGGTAACGGACGAGAGCGGGCGCCCGGTTGACCTGTCCGCCGCGGCGGACGCCGCCGATGCCGAGGCGGCGGCCGAGCCCGCGGCGGCTGACAGCGAGGCAGCCGAGACCGAGGCGGACGAGACCGGCGACGGCGAGTCCGAGGGCTGACCGGCAGCCAGGCGCCCTGGCTGCCCGGCCGCGTGCGCGCGCCGTCCGGCGGGGTGCGTCCGCCGCCCTGACCGGGCGGCCGGGCGGCAGCCTGCGCCGACAGCGAACAGGCGGCAGCGGCGGACTTACCCGCTGTGGCCGCGGGTTATGGTCACAGTCAACGACGCATGACGCAGAAGATTCGAAGCAGAGCACATCCCTATCGAGGAGAGCACAGTGACCTTGCCTCCCTCCGACCAGCAGCTGTCGCGCGTGCTGGCACGCACGGCCGAGGCACCCGTCCTCCCGCTGGGCGACCAGCTGTTCCAGCGGCTGCTGCGGCACCGGATCGTCTTCCTCGGCCAGCAGGTCGACGACGACCTGGCCAACCGGATCTGCGCGGAGCTCATCCTGCTGGCCGCCGAGGACGACAAGCGCGACATCAGCCTGTACATCAACTCGCCTGGCGGCTCGGTCAGCGCCGGCCTGGCGATCTACGACGTCATGCAGTACGTGCAGAACGACGTGGCCACTTACGCGATGGGGCTGGCCGCGTCGATGGGCCAGTTCCTGCTCTGCGCCGGCGCGCAAGGCAAGCGCTACGCGATGCCGCACGCTCAGGTGCTGCTGCACCAGCCGCACGGCGGCATCGGCGGCACCGCGACCGACATCAGGATCCAGGCCGAGCAGATTCTCTACCTGAAGCGCACGCTGGCCGAGCGTACTGCCATGCACACCGGGCAGACGGTAGAGCAGATCGAGGCAGATTCCGACCGGGACCGGTGGTTCACCGCCGACCAGGCCCAGGCGTACGGCTTCGTCGATCACGTCGTGCGCAGCGCCACCGAGGTGCCGTCCGCGGGGCCAGTCTCATGATCGCCGGAGCACGGGGACAGGAGCCGAACATGATTGCTGGCAACTCAGCGCCTGGCGGGCCGCTGGCGGCAGCCGGGCGGCTGGCCGAGGCCAGGTACATTTTGCCGTCTTTCGTCGAGCGGACCTCGTACGGGATCAAGGAGATGAACCCGTACAACAAGCTCTTCGAGGAGCGGATCATCTTCCTTGGCGTGCAGATCGACGACGCGTCGGCGAACGACGTGATGGCGCAGCTGATCACGCTGGAGTCGATCGACCCTGATCGCGACATCCTGATCTACATCAACTCGCCCGGCGGCTCGATGACGTCGATGATGGCGATCTACGACACGATGCAGTACGTCCAGCCGGAGATCCAGACTTTCTGCCTGGGCCAGGCCGCGTCGGCCGCCGCGGTGCTGCTGGGGGCCGGCACCAAGGGCAAGCGGATGGCGCTGCCCAACTCGCGGATCCTGATCCACCAGCCGGCCATCGAGAGCGGCTACGGGCAGTCAAGTGACCTGGAGATCCAGGCCAGGGAGATCCAGCGGATGCGCAGCGCGATGGAGCACGTGCTCGCCACGCACACCGGCAAGGACGAGGATCAGATCCGCCAGGACATCGAGCGGGACAAGTTTCTGACCGCGCACGAGGCCAAGGAGTACGGCCTTGTGGACGAGGTTCTGACGATGCTGAAGCGCCAGTCCGAGGTAGTGTCGTCCTAACCGCAAGGTTCTCACCGGCCCGGCGAGACAGCCTGCTGGCCGGCGCGGCCGGCTCGTTCTTGGCCGACAATGGGGTCGCTGAGCCGGTACCGTCGGAACCCTGCGCGTAGATGTACTAGCGGGAAGACGCCCGCCGCAGGTAACTGGGCCGGCCGCCGCCGGCGGCCATGGGCAAAGGAGTATCTGGGTGGCACGCATCGGCGATGGCGGTGATCTGCTGAAGTGCTCGTTCTGCGGGAAGAGCCAGAAGCAGGTCAAGAAGCTGATAGCCGGTCCAGGCGTGTACATCTGCGACGAGTGCATCGACCTGTGCAACGAGATCATCGAGGAAGAGCTGGCTGAGCCGCCAGAGCAGAAGTGGGACGCGCTGCCGAAGCCGCGCGAGATCTACGAGTTCCTCGACTCCTACGTGATCGGCCAGGAGAAGGCCAAGAAGAGCCTGTCGGTCGCGGTCTATAACCACTACAAGCGGATCCAGTCCGGCGGGGAGCGAGCCGGCGAGGACGGCGTGGAGCTGGCCAAGTCCAACATCCTGCTGCTCGGCCCCACCGGTTCTGGCAAGACGCTGCTGGCCCAGACGCTCGCCCGGCTGCTGAACGTGCCGTTCGCCATCGCCGACGCGACCGCGCTCACCGAGGCTGGCTACGTCGGCGAGGACGTCGAGAACATCCTGCTCAAGCTCATCCAGGCGGCGGACTACGACGTCAAGAAGGCCGAAACCGGGATCATCTACATCGACGAGATCGACAAGATCGCGCGCAAGAGCGAGAACCCGTCGATCACCAGGGATGTGTCCGGCGAGGGCGTCCAGCAGGCGCTGCTGAAGATCCTCGAGGGCACGACGGCGTCGGTGCCGCCGCAGGGCGGCCGCAAGCACCCGCATCAGGAGTTCATCCAGATTGACACCACCAATGTGCTTTTCATCTGCGGTGGTGCCTTCGCCGGCCTGGAGAAGATCATCGAGCACCGGGTCGGCCGCAGCGGCATGGGCTTCGGCGCGGTGCTGCGGGTCAAGCCGGAGAAGGTGACGGCTGATCCGTTCGCCGACGTGATGCCCGAGGACTTGCTCAAGTTCGGCATGATCCCGGAGTTCGTGGGCCGGCTCCCGGTCATCACCAGCGTGCACAACCTGGACCGCGAGGCGCTGATCCTGATCCTCACCGAGCCGCGCAACGCGCTGGTACGGCAGTACCGGCGGCTGTTCGAGCTGGACGGCGTCGACCTGGAGTTCACCGACGACGCCCTCGAGGCGATCGCCGACCAGGCCATCCTGCGCGGTACCGGCGCGCGCGGACTGCGCGCGATCCTCGAGGAAGTGCTCATGTCGGTGATGTACGAGGTGCCGAGCCGCAAGGATGTCGAGCGCGTCGTCATCACGGCCGAGGCCGTGCTGGAGAACGTCAACCCGACCCTGGTCCCGCGCGACGTAGCACGCCGCACGCCGCGGGAGAAGTCCGCCTGATCAGGCGCCGTCAGCCAGCGTCCCGTTGCGCATCTGCAGGACCCGGTCGGCAGCTCCCATCAGGGCCCGGTCGTGGGTCGCCACCAGCGCAGTGATTCCCTCCGCGTGCACGATGCCGCGCAGCAGGGCCATGATCTGCGCTGCCGTCCCCGAGTCGAGCTGCCCGGTGGGCTCGTCCGCGAGCAGCACGGTCGCGTTATTGGCCAGGGATCGAGCGATAGCCACCCGCTGCTGCTCGCCGCCCGACATCTCGTAGGGCCGCTGATGGGCCTTGCCGTCCAGGCCGACCAGCTCGAGCAGGTCGCGGGCGCGGCGCTCCCGGTCGGCGGCCGGCACCCTGGCCAGGCGCATCGGGATGCCGACGTTCTCGGCGGCCGACAGCATGGGCAGGAGCGCGAACGACTGGAAGACCAGCGCGATCTTCTCGCGCCGCAGCCGCAGCGTCTCGTCTCGCCCCATGGCTGAGACCTCCTGCCCGGCCACCCAGACCCGGCCGCTGCTTGGCCGCTCAAGGCCGGCGATGACGTTGAGCAGCGTGGTCTTGCCTGACCCGGACCGGCCGCAGAGCGCCACCAGCTCGCCGCGGGGCACGGTGAACGAGACGTCGCGCAGCGCGTGCACCGCGGCTGCGCCGCGGCCGAAGGCCCGGCTGACCGACTGCGCGGCCACCGCTGGCTGAACTTCGCCTGGCTTGCCAGCGGCTGTGCTCGCGCCAGCCTCGCCGTCGCCAGCCGCCGGGCGACGGCCGGCTCTGCCGAGGTTCACCGTTCCTCCTCGCTGCGCCGACCGGACCTATCGCGCTCGCTGCTGGCGCCCGGCCGGCCTGGCTGGCCGGCCTGATCCGGCCACACCCCGACGTGGTCTGGCTCCAGGGCCAGCCGGACCCGGTCGCGCAGGTTCAGCGCCGCGACGAACTCACCTGGCAGCTGCAGCCGGCCGGCCCGGTCGAGCACCGAGTACTCCTGCGCGACCTCGGCCTGCTGGCCGTGCTCGTCGGTCTCGGTCCGGCGCAGTACCTCGGTGCTGATCCGGCCGTCCCGGATCGCGATCGTGCGCCGAACGTGCTCGGACACCATCTCGTCGTGCGTCACGATCAGGACCGTGACGCCGAGCTCGGCGTTGACGGTGCGCAGCGCAGCGAAGACGTCCCCGGCGGTCTCGCTGTCCAGCTCTCCGGTTGGCTCGTCGGCGAACAGCACCAGAGGCTGATTCGCCAGCGCGACGGCCACTGCCACGCGCTGCTGCTGGCCGCCGGACAGGTCGCGGACCAGCCGCCCGGCGCAGTCAGCCAGCCCGAGCAGGTCGAGTAGCTGAGCCGGGCGAGCGCGCCTGGCCGGCCTACCTGCCCCCGCCAGCTGCATCGGCAGCGCGATGTTCTCGGCGGCGGTGAAGTGGGCGAGCAGGTTCCTGGTCGTCTGCTGCCACAGGAATCCCACCGTCTTGCGCCGGTACTCAAGACGCTCGCGGCCGGTCATTGTCAGCAGGTCGTGCCCGGCGACATTGGCCAGCCCGCCCGTGGGCTGGTCGAGCGCGGCCAGGATGTTGAGCAGCGTCGACTTGCCGCTGCCCGACGCCCCGACCAGCGCGGTCAGCTCGCCTGGCCCGACGACCAGGTCGAGGCCCTGCAGCGCCTGGGTCTCGACCCCGCTGACCGAGAAGATCCGGACGAGGCGGTCGCAGTAGATCATGGCCTGCGCGGCCCGGCCATCAGCTGCCGGGCCGGCCTGGCCCGCCCTCGCCTTGCTGGCTTTGATCAGGTCATCAATGGCGGACACCGTTATCGAGCCTCCTCTTGCCGCAAGGCGGCGGTGACGTCACGGCGCGCCAGCCTGGCGCTCTGCGCGGCGGCGACGGCGGCGGCCACGATGAGCGCCGCTGCCACCGGCAGGAAAGCGCCAGGCACGAGGCGGAGCAGGGGCCGGCCGGCCGGCCCGGCGAAGACTCCGAGGTCAAGCTCCGGGCCTACCGCGATCGCCAGCACCAGCGCGGCGGCGGCCGTGCCGAGCACGGCCACCGTCGCCAGCGGCAGCAGCTCGGCGACCGCGACAGCGCGGGCCTGGCGCGCGGCCATGCCCAGCGCGGTCAGCCGGTCGATGAGCTGGCCGCGGCTGCCAGCCGACGCGGCGAGGCTGAGGAAAACGGCGATGACGCTGAGCAGGACGGCGACCCACAGGCCGGCCCGGTACAGCCGCTCGGAGGCGAGCCGCGCCGGCGCGTGCGCCAGAGCGGACAGTACCTGAGCGCGGACCGTCAGCTGGGCGCCGGGCAGGTAGCGTGCCACCGCCGCCCGCAGCGCGGTCGCGTCGATCCCTCGCCCGGTGACCAGCAGCGTGTCCGGTGGCCCGATCACCGGTAGCCGCGGAGCTGCCCAGGCAGGCAGCACCACGAACGGGCCGCCGGACGGCATGGCTGGGGTGCGGCCGATGGTGGCGGCGATCCTGACCGCCAGCTCGGTGCCGCCGAGGTTCAGCGTGCCGCCGGCGCTGCCGGGGCCGGCGGCCTGCTGGCTGCTGCTCAGGCCGGACACCAGCACCGGGACTCTGCCACCGGCGGCCCGCGCCCTGGACAGGTCGGCGGCCGGGAAATCGGGCCACGGCGTCTGGGCGGCAAGCGCGGCGTACCCGGCCGGTTCAGCCACCACCAGGCCAGCCGGCGCGCTCGATCCGCCGGTCGTCAGGGTAACGGCGAGCGGGCTGTGGCTGCCGGCCACCGTGGCTGCCACGGTGAGCCGCACGCCGGGAACCCGGCCGATAGCCGCGGCCGCGGCCGGGCTGATGTGGCCGGCGCCCGGCTCGGTGATGAGCGCGTCCGCACCGGTCTGCCGCCAGGCCTGCGCCGACTGCCCGCTCGCCACCGCACTGAGCACCATCGTCGCGAAGGCGGCCAGGGTGAGGCTCAGGATGAGGGCCACGGCGGGCATGATGGCGCCGAGCCTGGCCCTGGCCGCGCGGGTCACGCCGAGGAAGCCGACCGGGCCGCGGGTGCGGGCCGTGACCGGCAGCATGGCCCGCAGCGGTGCGGGATAAAGCCGGCCAGCGAGCAGCGCGACCGCCGCCGCGACCAGGACCGGTGCGGCGGAAATGTACGGGTCGTTGCCCGAGGTGGTGCCGCGCAGTCGCAGTCCGGTGACGGCCGCCGCCGCGACGATCACCACCGTCAGCTCGGCCACGGAGCGGCGCCTGGACGGCCGCAGGACCGTCAGGTCGCCGCGCCTGGCCGCCGGGTCGGCCCGGCCGCGACGGTAGGTCCAGGCCGCGATCACGGCCGGGCCGGCCAGCGCGGTCAGGGCAGCCAGCCCGCCGAGCTGCAAGCCGGTGGTTTCACGGTCAGCTGGCACGAGTGCCACCGCCAGTGCCGCCCCGGCCACCGCCGCCGGGATGGTTGCGGCGCAGGTCCTGGCCAGCAGCCGGCGGGCCAGCTGACCGGTGCTGGCGCCACGGGTACGCAGCAATGACAGCTCGGTGCCGTGTGCCATGGCGGCCACCGCCGAGCAGACCAGCATCAGCACCACGACCGCGATGAACTCGTCGACGAGGAGCAGCGAGTCGATCCCTCTGGTCTGCCGCTGCTGGTCCTCAAAGGAGCTGATCGCCACGCCGAGCCCGGAAGACGTCACCGGGGCGTCGGTCAGCACCGCGGCCGGGCCTGCCGACTGGCCGGGGCTGGAAGCGGCCAGCGCGCGCAGGCCCGACAGCAGCGCCGGCAGGCGGGCCGGGGTCAGGCCGCGCAGGCTGAGCGGGACGAACCACTCGCCCTGCATGGTCTGGTGGGTCAACGCCGCCTGCAGGGCACTGAGCTCGCGGGGCCCGATCAGCACGCCGGCGGCCCAGATCTGGAACATGCCGGCGAACGGGTGCAGCGGCGCCAGCAGTTCCGGGTCGGCCTGCCAGAACGCGCCAGCCGGCCGAAGCGGCTGCACGATGCCGGTCAGCCGGAGCAGCACCGGACCGTGCGCGCCGGGGCCGACGCTGAGCTGCGAGCCGATCCGCAGCCCGAACCTCGCCGCGGTGGCCGGGGTCGCCGCCACGTCGAAGATGGCCGCGCCGGGACTTGACCCGCTGGCTGGCTCTTGCGTCACCGCGTCCGGCAGCGAGCCCGTGCTGAGCCTGGCGTTCGCCGCCAGCGCTGACCGGTAGGCGATCTCCAGCGTGGGCGGGTTGCTGAGTACCGCACGCGCTGGCGGGTCAAGCACCAGCTGCGGCTGGCTGGTGGCAGCGGACCAGGAATGCGCCAGGTCAGGCCGGATCGGCGGGCGCATCTGGCGCGCGACGTCGGCGGTCAGCTCGTCTACCGCGGCCGGGCTGAGCGTCGCTGGCCCTGGTGCGGCGGTCCACTCGCCTTTGGTGAGGACGCCGGCGCTGAGCTGCGGGACGCCGCTGACCGCTGAGCGCAGCGCGGTGACCTGCAGGTGGGCCAGCTCGCGGGGCCCGGCAACCCCGAGAAACACGCTGAGCAGCGCCACCGAGGCGAGCGCCAGGGCCGGCCCGGCGGCCGCCTCGCCTCGCGGCAGCCGCAGCAGCCGCCGCAGCCGGCTCACGTCTCCTCTTCCACGCGCAGCCTGGCGGCCGCGGCGATCGGCCGGGTCGCGGCGAAGGCGGCCACCACGGCCGGCAGCACGGCGATGACCACTGTGGTGCCGATGGCGGCCGGCCACGGCACCCGCACCAGCACCGGCGGGATCGGATGAGCGGCCTGCGACGTCAGGCTGACAGCGGGAACGATGAGCCGGCTGAGCAGTACGCCAAGGGCCAGTCCGGCAGCGGCGGCTGGCCCGGCGAGCATCGCCTGCTGGAGGCACTGCAGCGCAACCATCTGACGGGAGCGAGCTCCAAGCGCGTCAAGCAGCGCGACGTCGCGCCTGGTGTCGCGGCCGGTCGCCACGCTGACCACGAACGCGCCGCAGGCGAGCAGCAGCGCCGCTGCCGCGATCGCGAGCAGCGCCTGGAGCGGCGCGACCGACAGCGGCAGCGACCCGAGTGCGGCGGCCACGGCCGCGTCGGTGACCACCGAGGTGCCAGGCGGCAGCCGGGGCAGCCGAGGGCGGCCTGATGTCGTGAGCCACCACTGGCTGACCGGGAGCGGCGCGATGCCCTTGGCGCGCAGCGCCGTCTGCAGCTCTTCCTGGTTGACGATCAGCGCCCCGGCGCCGCCGCCCGCGGTGGGGAACCTGACCACGGACCCGACGATGTCGCAGCGAAGCTGGACTCCCTGCACGTTCACCAGCTCGCTGCTGCCCACCCGCAGGCCGCTGCTCGCCAGGAAGGCGCGGGTCGCCAGCGCGGGCACCGCTGACGGCGCCGGTCCGTCAGCCGCCGAGACGAAGACCCCGGCCGCGGTCTTGACCTTGCCCTGCCCCTGGCCGGTACGGAACGTCACGGTCAGCCCGCTGCGGGTCGCGCGCGCCACCGCCAGCGACGGTGCGGGGACCGCTGGCCCGCCGGTGGCAGTGACCAGGCCCGCCGCGGCGGTGACCGGCAGGGCAGCTCCTGGCCGGCCAGCCGCGGCAGCCGCCAGGACCTGGCCGATGCGCAGCGTGCCTGGCATGACGTGGACGCCCGCCTGCAGGTACTCGAGCACGAAGCCGGTCAGCCGGAGCGGATACGCGGCGTGCTGGCCGGTCGTGATGGCAGCGGTCAGCACGTGCTTGCGCCCGTCGGCCGCGAGCGGGCCGAGCGGCACCCGGTAGCTCACCCCCGCGGCATCCGCGAGGTCGGCGACAAGGTCGGGTGCCGCCACCCCGGCCGCCTGCAGCTGTGCACTGACCTGCAGGCGGGTCGGCTCCCCAGGGATGGCCGTGCCGGGAGCGGGCCCGGTGGGCTGCAGGCGCCGCAGCAGGCGGCCGGCGGCCGGCCCGCTCGTACCGGCGCGGATCGCGGTCAGCGACGCGGCCGACCGCGAGCCGAGGGCCAGCAGCGTGGCGGTGCCCTGCGGCAGCACAACAGGGACGCTGGCGACCGGCGTGCTGGCGCGCACGCCAGGGGCGGCGGTGAGGCCCGCGACCTCGCCGGCCGGCAGCGGTGCGGCGGCAGGCAGCATCACCCTGGCGTCCGCGCCGACCGCGAAGCTGGCCTGGGCCTGCACCGAGCGGTTCCAGCTCGCGGTCTCCGCAGCGGAAATGACGACGATCGCGACGGCCAGCACGCCGAGCAGCGCAGGCCCGGCCTGCCGCAGCGGCCTGCGGCTGATCTGCCAGGCGGCCACCGGCAGGGTGATGCCGCGGCCGCCGGCGGCCGCGCCGTCGGCGAGCCGGGTGGCGAGCGGCAGCGATCGCAGGGTGAGCATCGTGCCGGCCGCAAGGGCCAGCACCGGGGCGCTGACCAGGATCGGATCCACGCCCAGGGATCCGCTGAGTCCGGTGCCGACGGGCGCCGAGAAGTGCGCGAGCTGCCACCCGGCCAGCACGGCGAGCACTACAAGCGCCAGGTCAGCGCCTGCAGCGAGGGCAGCGCCGACCACCCGCTGCCGTCCTCGGACGGCGCGCTCCGCGACCGGTGAGGCTGGCTGGCGCAGCCAGGGCATCGCGATGATGACCGCGCAGCCGGCCGCGACCGCCACGGCGGCCAGCCAGGCCGCGGCCGGCTGACCGGGATTCAGGTGCAGTCCGATCCGGCGCAGCGGTCCGAATCTGGTCAGGAGCTGTGCCATCCAGCTGCCAAGAAACGGGCCGGCCGCGCAGGCCGGGACGGCGAGGAGCAGCGCGTCGGTGATCCCGCGGGTCGCGAGCTGACGGCGTCCAGCCCCGCGCGCCGCGAGCAGCGCGGCCTCGGCTTCCCGCTGGGAGCTGAGCAGGCGGACAGTCACGGCCAGCGCCGCGCCAGCCATCAGCAGCAGGATCAGCAGCCCGATGGTCAGCTGCGATCTGGCCACCACCAGCGCGGCGGACAGATTGCTCAGCAGCAGCGGCAGCCGCGTCGACACCTGCGCGCCGCCGAGCGCCGCTGAGTCGGCCAGGTGACTGTCCGCCGCACCGATCCGCCTGCTCAGTCCGGCCAGGCTGGCCGGCCGCAGCCGGCTCCAGTCAGGAACTGCCAGCCAGCTGACCGACGCGACCGGCACGTGCGCCGCAGTCAGTGCGGCCGGGCTGGCCACCAGCGGGCCGTAGAGCGTGAAACCGCCTTCCCTGCTGATCCCGGAACTGCCAAGCGGGCTCAGCGACCAGTAGGGGCTGCCAGGGGCGGCCATCCGGAAAATGCAGGCAACGCGCAGGCTCACCGCGCGACCGGAAAGCGCGGCCGGGAGCGTCAGGTGCTGACCGACCGACAGGTGCAGCAGCCTGGCCGGCTGCGCGTTAGCGCAGACCTGCAGCGGGCCTGAGCTGGCGGCGGCCGGCCACCGGCCGGCCAGCAGCGTCGCGTGCAGGCGGAGTGCGGGCAGCGAGAGCAGCTCGGCCTGCGCCGGTGACGGCGCGCTCCGGCTGCTGCTGAGGTCGAGTGGCTGCGACTGCTCGCTGCCGTAGAACGTCACCGGCAGCCCGGCCGTCGCCGCGGCGAGCCCGCCGGTGATGATGGCGCTCTTGCGGCCGGCCGCGGCCGTCGAAGCCTGGGCGCTGGCCAGGATCGTGGTGCCTGGCACCCCGGCCAGCGAGCGCCGGACCGCGATGCTGGTAACCGCGCTCTCGAACGCCGCGGTGCCGGCCACGCACGCCACCGTGAACAGCACCGTCACCGCGACCGCCAGGAACGCCGTCCGGTGGGCAGTGATGTGCCGCAGCGAGGCAGGTGGCCTGCGTATCACCGCGCCACCTCCTGGCCGGTCGGCAAGTACGAGAATGATGGCACCCGATTGGCTAGTGTTCCGATGGGTAGCTGGCCAAGCGGATCGTTTTGTTACCAAAATGTTCGAAGCTGGCGGAACGTCTGCCTGGCTGAGCTGCCTCCGGGCCTCCTTGCGCGGCTGGCCTGTCTAGACTCACCTGACGTGACCGACGCAGAGCACAGGCAGCTGCCGCCGCAGTACGCGCCCGGCGAGGTGGAGACCCGCCGGTACGAGGCATGGGCCGCCGCCGGCTACTTCACCGCCAACGCGGCGTCCGGCAAGCCCCCGTACAGCATCGTGATCCCGCCGCCCAACGTCACCGGCTCGCTGCACATCGGCCACGCGCTCGACCACACGCTCATCGACGCCCTGGTGCGCCGGCGCCGGATGCAGGGCTACAACGCGCTATGGCTGCCCGGCATGGACCACGCCGGAATCGCCACCCAGAACGTGGTGGAGCGGGAGATTGCCGCCGATGGCCTCAGCCGGCACGACCTCGGCCGGGAGGCGTTCGTCGAGCGAGTCTGGCGGTGGAAGGCTTCCTCGGGCGGCGCGATCCTCGGCCAGATGCGGCGGCTTGGCGACAGCGTCGACTGGACCCGCGAGCGGTTCACCATGGACGAGGGCCTGTCCCGCGCGGTGCAGACCATCTTCAAGCGGCTCTACGACGACGGGCTGATCTACCGGGCGCAGCGGATCATCAACTGGTGCCCGCGGTGCATGACCGCGCTGTCCGACATCGAGGTGGATCACGCCGAGGATGAGGGCGAGCTGGTCTCGGTCCGCTACGGCGACGGCGACGACTCGGTCGTGGTCGCGACCACCAGGGTCGAGACGATGCTCGGCGATACCGCCGTCGCCGTGCACCCCGACGATCCGCGGTACGCGCGCCTGGTCGGCACCTCCGTGCAGCTTCCGCTCACCGGCCGGGCGATACCCGTCGTCGCCGACCCGCACGTCGACCCGGAGTTCGGTACCGGCGCGGTCAAGGTGACCCCGGCGCACGACCCGGATGACTTCGAGATCGGCCGGCGGCACGACCTGCCGGCCCTGGTGATCATGGATGAGCGCGGCGTGATCACCGCGCACGGGCCGTTCGAGGGCCTGGACCGGTTCGAGGCCAGGCCTGCCGTGCTCGCCGCGCTGCGCCAGCAGGGCCGGGTCGTCGCCGAGCGGCGCCCGTACCTGCACGCGGTCGGGCACTGCGACCGGTGCGGCACCACCGTCGAGCCG
The DNA here is from genome assembly GCA_036495525.1 of Streptosporangiaceae bacterium. Lineage (GTDB taxonomy): Bacteria > Actinomycetota > Actinomycetes > Streptosporangiales > Streptosporangiaceae > DASXMR01. The sequence continues at coordinate 52,522 of DASXMR010000048.1, forward strand.
CGGCTGTCACTGCAGTGGTTCGTCCGGGTCGAGCCGCTGGCCAAGGCCGCCGGCGACGCGGTGCGCGACGGCCGGGTCCGGATCTCGCCGCCGGAGATGGCCGCGCGCTACTTCGACTGGGTCGACGACATGCACGACTGGTGCATCAGCCGCCAGCTGTGGTGGGGCCACCGCATCCCGGTCTGGTACGGGCCGGCGGGCGAGGTCGTCGCCGTCGGACCGGGGGAGGACCCGCCGTCCGGCGAGGGCTGGCGGCAGGACCCCGACGTGCTCGACACCTGGTTCTCGTCGGCGCTGTGGCCCTGCTCCACGCTGGGCTGGCCGGATGACACCGAGGACCTGGCCGCCTTCTACCCCACCAGCGTGCTGGTCACGGCCTACGACATCCTGTTCTTCTGGGTGGCCCGGATGATGATGTTCGGCCTCTACGCCATGTCACAGCGCGAGCCGGCCCAGGCGGTCCCGTTCCGGGACATCGCCCTGCACGGCCTGGTGCGGGACCAGCACGGCAAGAAGATGTCCAAGTCGCTGGGCAACACCGTGGACCCGCTGGACTGGATCGACCGGTTCGGCGCCGACGCCACCCGGTTCACCCTGGCCCGCGGGGCCAGCCCAGGCAGCGACGTGGCGGTCAGCGAGGAATGGGTCACCGGGTCCAGGAACTTCTGCAACAAGCTGTGGAACGCGACCCGCTTCGCGCTGCTGAACGGCGCGACCGTGCCGCGGGCGCTGCCGGATCCGGGGCAGATGCCGACCGCGGCCCGCTGGATCCTGTCCCGGCTGTCCGCCGTGACTGCCGAGTCTGACCAGCTCTTCGAGCGTTATGAGTTCGGCAAGGTGTGCGAGCTGCTGTACCACTTCGCCTGGGACGAGGTGTGCGACTGGTACCTGGAGCTGGCCAAGCCGGCCCTGTCCGGGCCAGCAGAGCCCGGGCCGCCCGCAGGCGAAGCCGGCTCAGCCAGCCCCGCCGGCGAAGCCGGCCCAGCCAGCACGCAGACGGCGGCCGGGGTCACGCGTGAGGTGCTCGGCTACGTGCTGGACCGGCTGCTGAAGCTGCTCCACCCGGTCATGCCGTTCGTCACCGAGGAGTTGTGGACCGCGCTCACCGGCGGGGACAGCATCATGATCGCCCCGTGGCCTGGAGAGGGCGCCGGGACGGCCGGTGGTGTGGCGGCCGGTGGTGTGGCGGCCGGTGGTGTGGCGGCCGTCGGTGGGGAGGGCCGTGACGGTACGGCGGCGGCCTTCCGGGACGCGGCCGCGGAAGCGGAGATCGGGTCGCTGATGCGGCTGGTCACCGAGGTCCGCCGGTTCCGCTCCGACCAGGGGCTGCGCCCCGGTCAGCAGGTGCCCGCGGTGCTGGCCGGGATCGGGGGGACCCGGCTCGCGCCGCACGAGGGCAGCATCCGGTCGCTGCTGCGGCTGACCGCGCCCGGCGACAGCTTCACGGCCACCGCGTCCGTGCTGGCCGAGGGCATCACCGTGGAACTCGACACCGCCGCCGGGATCGACGTGGCCGCGGAGCGCCGCCGGCTGGACAAGGACCTCGCCGCCGCCCGCAAGGAGGCGGACCAGGCCGGGCGCAAGCTGGGCAACGAGTCCTTCCTGGCCAAGGCACCCGCCGACGTGGTGGCCAAGACCCGCGAGCGGCTCGAGGCGGCGCACGCCGACATCGAGCGGATCAGCGGCCGGCTCGCCGCCCTGCCGGCGGCGGGCCCGGGACCGGCGGACGCAGGATCGGCGGAGAAGGGCCAGGGGGACGGTTGAGCATCCAGGATGAGCTGCGCGAGGCCGAGGGCGAGATCCTCGCGCGGCGTCCTGAGCACGCGATCGAGCCGACCCTGGAACGGATGGCCGCGCTCGTCTCGGTGCTCGGTGACCCGCAGCGCTCCTACCCGGTTATCCACATCACCGGCACGAATGGCAAGACCTCGACCGCCCGGATGATCGAGAGCCTGCTGCGCGCGCGGGGCCTGCGCACCGGCCTGTTCACCAGCCCGCACCTGTCCTCCATCCGGGAACGCATCGTCGTGGACGGCCAGCCGGTCTCCGCCGAGACCTTCGTGGCCGCGTACGAGGAGCTGGCGCCCTACCTGGCCATGGTCGACGGGCAGCAGGCTACCCAGCTGTCCTTCTTCGAGGTCCTGACCGGCATGGCCTTCGCCATCTTCGCCGACGTCCCGGTGGACGTGGCCGTCGTCGAGGTCGGGCTGGGCGGCACCTGGGACGCGACCAACATCGCCGACGGCGCCGTGGCCGTGGTCACCCCGATCTCCCTCGACCACACCGCCTACCTGGGCGGCACGGTGGAGGAGATCGCGACGGACAAGGCCGGGATCATCAAGCCCGGCGCGGTGGCCGTGCTGGCCCAGCAGCCGCTCCCGGCGGCGGAGGCGCTGCTGCGCCGGGCCGTCACGGTCGGGGCCAGCGTGGTCCGCGAGGGGCTGGAGTTCGGGGTCCTCAACCGTGATCTGGCGGTCGGCGGCCAGCGGCTGGACCTGCGCGGGCTGCGCGGCGACTACACCGACATCGTGCTGCCGCTGTTCGGGGCCTACCAGGCCGGTAACGCGGCCGTGGCGCTGGCCGCGGTCGAGGCGTTCGCCGCCGGGACACCGCTGGCTGGGCAGTCGGCCGATCTGGAGGCGGACCAGGCCGACGAGACCGCGGGCTGGCCCCCGGAGGACGAGGATTCCGGGTCCTCGGCCGCCGCGGATGCGCGCCTGGCTGATCTTGATGACGACAGGCCCGTGGTTCCGCCGGCCCGGGCCGCCGCGGATGACGACGAGCCACCCGGCGCGCTGGGGCAGGATCTGGTGCGGGAAGGCTTCGCGCAGGTCACATCGCCGGGGCGGCTCGAGGTGGTGCGGCGCAGCCCGGTGGTGATCCTGGACGCGGCGCATAATCCGGCGGGCATGGAAGCCGCGATGGAAGCCCTCACCGAGGCGTTCACGTTCGCGGCGGTCATCGGGGTGCTGGCGGTCAGCGAGGACAAGGACGTGGCCGGGATCCTCGACCAGATGGAGCCGGTGATCTCCGAGCTGGTGGTGACGCAGAACTCATCTGATCGGTCCATGGACCCGGACAAGCTGGGCGAGCTGGCCGCGTCGCTGTTCGGGGCCGAGCGGGTCCATGTGGCCCGGCGGCTCGATGACGCCCTGGAGATGGCGGTGGGCCTGGCCGACGACGCGTCCGGCGAGGACGGGCTGACCCTCACCGGGGTGCTGGTCACCGGGTCGGTCGTCACCGCGGGGGACGCCCGGCTCCTGCTCGCCCCGGACCGCGTCGAGGTGGACCGCGCGGACGCGCACCGCGCGGAACAGGATCGCCTGGACCGCGAGGAGCGCGACCGCGAGGAGCGCGAGGACTGGGCCAGCGAGGACCAGGACCGCGAGGATCGCGAGGAGCGCGAAGACCGCGAGCATCGCGATCCTGAGGGGGCGGCGGGGGAGGAATGAGGGGGCCCAGATGAGACGACTCTGCGCCACCGTCCTGGTCATGGAGGCGATCGTAATCGGCCTGGCCATCCCGGTGGCCATCACCATCGGGCACGCCTCGCACGCCGCCGGGTATGCGGGCGGCGGGCTGGCGGTGGCCGCGGTACTGCTGGCGGGGGTGGTCGGCCGCCCGCGCATGCCATGGGCCCTGATCGCCGGCAGCGTGCTCCAGGTCCTGATCATCGCGGCCGGCGTGCTGGTCCCGGCCATGTACGCGCTCGGCGTCATCTTCGCCGGGTTCTGGATCCTGGCTATCTGGATGGGGCGCCGCTACCAAACTCCCTGAGCGGCGCCCTCCAGATCAGCCTGGCCTCGCCGCTCGCCGCGACCTCGGTCGCCACCGTGCCGCCGACCTGGTCAGCCCGGGCGCGCAGCGCAGGCAAGGCCGGCCCGTCGCCGTCGGACCGGGCCGTCCACCGGGTGCCGTCATCGGTGATGGTCAGCGTGACCGCCTCGTGGTCGGCGGCCACCGCCACGGCCACCTGGGTGGCCTGCGCGCCGGCGCCACTGCCCGCCAGCCCCTCCCGCAGCACCCCCAGCAGCTGCCGGGCGGCTGGCGGGGGCACCGCGGTGTCCAGCGGCCCTTCCAGGGTTACCTCGGGCACCACGCCGAGCCTCGGGGTCAGCTCGCGGGACACGTCGAGGATGCTGCGCCGCAGGCCGCGGGCGGGCGCCCCGTGCGCCGGGTCGAAGATGGACTGCCGGAGCAGCGTGATGGACTCGTCCAGGTCCTGGACCACCTGGCTGATCCGGTCGGCTACCTCGGGACGGCCGCCGAGCAGGCCGACCGTGCCCTGCAGCGACAGGCCCGACGCGAACAGCCGCTGCACCACCGTGTCGTGCAGGCTGGCGGCGATGCGGTCACGGTCGGCCAGGATGCTCATCTCGCGCAGGCTCTCCTGCATCAGGGCGGCCTGCAGGCGGGACCGGCGGATCCGGGCGCGCAGCCCGTGCCCTGCCACCGCGATCATGGCGGCCAGCGCCGCCCAGGAGATCATCCGGCGGATGAGCACGGCCGGGCTGGCCATGTCGGGCATCAGCGAGATGGTCAGCACTACGGCCAGGGCGGCCGCGCTCACGTAGAGCGATTCCCAGCGCGTGTGGAAGAGCGCGGCCCAGATGATCGGGCTGAGCAGGATGAGCAGGATCCCGGAGTACGTCCCGCCGGCCGCCTGGGCCAGCGGGAGTACCGACGCGGTGTACAGCAGCGGGACGGCCACGTCACACCAGGCCGGGAGGCGGTCCCAGGGCACCAGCAGGACGAGGGCCGCGGTGGTGGCCAGGATCAGCGCGCTGGCGATCGCCTGCGGGAGCGAGGCCGGCCCGGGCGGCAGCGCCAGGCTCGCCTCGGCCAGGCAGGCGAGTATGGCGAACGGCGCGATCCTGGCCAGCAGCCCATCCCGGCGCAGGGGCGGCCCGGAGGCGTCCGTCAGCGGATCCGCGGCGTCCTGCGCGTCCGCGAGCAGGTCAGCGGGATCCTGCACGTCCGCGAGCAGGTCCGCGGGGGCGGAGGCGCCGTTCAGCGGGCCAGCGGAGGTGCCCGCCGGCGGCCCGGCGGAGGCGCCCGCCAGCGGGCCGGCGGATGCGCCCGCCAGCGGGCCTGCGGACGGGGCCGCCGGCGGCGCCGCGGAAGCGGCCGCGAGCGGCTCTGCGGGGCCGAAGGTGCCGGTCAGCAGCTCTGCCGAGCGGGGGGCGATGCGGGGACCAGTCTGTTCTTCCACCGTTCATCTGCTTATCGTCGCCGGGTGACGCTCCTCACGAGCTTGCCCCATAGGGAGGTCATATGTCCAGGTCAAGGCCTCAGGGCTGGCTTGAGCAAACGGGCCGTCATGTGATGGGGTCGGTACAGCACCGCCTGGCGGTGGAGTTACGTTACATTCGGCGGCTACGCCCGCGTTGGGTTGGGCGCGCCGGCGTGACGGGGGCTGGGCCCGGGGACCGCATGTGTTGCGGACCCAGGACGATGCTGCGGCAACGGTAAGATCTGCCCGCGGCGGGATGGCCCTCGATCACACCGGGATCGGCACCGTTGCCACCGGCTAAGAGGAGCAAAGCAGTGAGTGAACGTACCCTGGTCCTAGTCAAGCCCGACGCGGTCCGGCGGGGGCTGATCGGGGAGGTCCTGTCCCGGATTGAGCACAAGGGCCTGCAGATCGCGGCCATGGACATGCGGGTCATTGCGCGGGAAACGGCGGAAGCTCACTACAGCGAGCACGTAGGCAAGCCCTTCTTCCCGTCACTGATCGTGTTCATCACATCGGTGCCGCTCGTCGCCCTGGTCGTGCAGGGTCCCCGGGCCGTCGAGGCGTTCCGCGGACTGGCCGGCGCGACCGACCCGGTGCAGGCCGTCGCGGGCACTATCCGCGGGGATCACGCGTTGGATGTTCAGCAGAACATCGTGCACGGATCCGACTCGCCGGACTCGGCCGAACGGGAAATCAAGATCTTCTTTCCAGACCTCGTTTAGGCAGGCGGGCGCTGGTCGA
>DASXMR010000049.1:0-4027 GCA_036495525.1 Streptosporangiaceae bacterium
CGGCCCGCCCTGTTCCTCGTACTTCAGCGCGGGGGGCGTGGCGGTCGCCTGGCAGCCGTCCTCCTGGTGCACCCGGGCCGGAATGTGCCCGGCAGGTGAGTCTTGCCTGTCATAGCGCCTGACCGCCAGCACGGCTAGACCGGCGACGTCGAGCAGTTCTGTCTGCGGCACGGGCAGCCCGCAGGCGGCGGCGAGCCGCAGGCAGGTGTCCTCGTTGGCAGCCATCGGGTGCGGGCCGTCGGGCTTGAGTATCCACGTCGAGGGAGCATTTCCATGGGGGAACTGCCAGGTCCCGTCGGCAGCGCGGCCGAGCAGTGCCTTGCGCTGGAAGCCGGCTAGCGACGGGCGGAAGCCGCGTTCGGGTGCTGCGCCCAAGGGAGCCACGTCGAGTGTGCTGATCACTCGCCGCAGGTCGCCGGGCGCCATCGAGGAATACCCGCTGTCCTCGTGTCCGCCGGGCCGTTCCCCGTCTGGGAGCAGCATGATCGCACCCGCGCAGTCCCGGCCGAACGCCCTCAGGATGCCGTATGTGTCTGCCGGGCGGGTCCCGGCCAGGGCCGCCAGCTGCGCGAGAGCCGGCCCTTCGGGCAGCATGTTCTCGAAGAAGTCCAGACCGCGCATGTCCCGCGGGCCAGTCGGGGCACCGATCGGCAGCCCGGCGGAAAGGGCTGGGCTGCCAAGCCCCCACCGCTCGATCCCCTCGGCGCGCCACTCTAGCCGGATCCGAAACTCAGGCCCAGGCGCCAGCACCGCCACGGGCGTGTCATAGAGCCATGCGACGAGCCGGTCAGCCACGGGGCTCTGCTGGCCTGACGATGACCTGGCAGCCGACGAAACGCAGCAGCCGCAGCGCGTGGGTCAGTGAACTGCCGAACTTGCCCGCTTCCAGCGACGACAGGTACGGCTGCCCGATCCCCATGGCCTCAGCGGCGTCCACCTGCGTCACCCCGGCCGCGATCCGGAAGTGCTTCAGCGCCGCGCCTAGGTCCCGCGCCGTGGTCACTTGGTACTCGCCGTTCCGTATCACCATAGACCAATAGTAGCGCACTATCGGTAAACTGCGATATCATTTATAAGTGATATTGTCCGATGGAATGATGCGCTCGGCCGACATTGGGTGTGCGCCGCCGTCCTACGGCGGCGACACCGTGCCGCCGCGGCCGCGGGCCGGGTTTCGGCCAGGCTGAGTAGGCTGACCGGGTAATTGCGCGCATCCCCATCGCTGACCCGGGAGACTACGGGTATGGATTTCGACTTGCCCGCCCTGCTGGCCGAGAGGGCCGGCCAGGGCTACGAGCTGCAGGACAAGTACCTCAAGCCGCAGCTATCCCGCATGCTGCACGTGATCGGGTTCGACAAGGTCTACGAGAAGGCCGAAGGCGGCTACCTCTACGACAGCGACGGCAACCGGTACGCCGACTTCCTGACCGGCTTCGGGGTCTTCGGCATGGGGCGCAACCACCCGGTGATCCGCAAGGCGCTGCACGACCTGCTGGACAGCGAGATCGCCGACCTGGTCCAGTTCGACTGCGCGCTGCTGCCCGGGCTGCTCGCCGAGCGGCTGCTGGCCAAGGCCCCGGGCCTGGACCGCGCGTACTTCTGCAACAGCGGCACCGAGGCGGTCGAGACCGCGCTGAAGTTCGCCCGGTACGCCACCGGCAAGCCCCGCGTCCTGTACTGCGATCACGCCTTCCACGGCCTGACCCTCGGCGCGCTGTCGGTCAACGGCTCGGCCGAGTTCCGCCGCGGCTTCGACCCGCTGCTGCCGGACGGCCGCATCCCGCTGGGCGACCTCGACGCACTGGCCGCCGAGCTGCGCAAGGGCGACGTCGCGGCCCTGCTGGTCGAGCCGATCCAGGGCAAGGGCGTGCACATCACGCCGCCGGGCTTCCTGCCGGCCGCGGCGGACCTGCTGCACGATCACGGCGCGCTGCTCATCTGCGACGAGATCCAGACCGGGCTGGGCCGGACCGGCCGGTTCTTCGCCTACCAGCACGAGGACGTTGAGCCGGACATCGTGACCGTGGCCAAGGCGCTGTCCGGCGGGTTCATCCCGGTCGGCGGCACGCTGGCCAAGGACTGGATCTTCCAGAAGGTGTACTCCTCGATGGACCGGATGTTCGTGCACGACTCGACGTTCGGCCACAACGCCGCGGCGATGACCGCCGGGCTCGCCTCGCTGGCCGTCATCGACGACGAGCACCTGGTCGAGAACGCCGAGCGAACCGGCGAGGCGCTGCTGGCCGCGCTGACCGAGATGACCGGCAGCTACGAGATGCTCGGCGAGGTCCGCGGCCGCGGCCTGATGATCGGCCTGGAGTTCTGCAAGCCCAAGTCGCTCAAGCTGCGCACCGGCTGGAACATGCTGCAGGCCGCCAGGCACGGGCTGTTCGCGCAGATGATCGTGGTCTTCCTGTTCCAGCGGCACCGGATCCTCACCCAGGTGGCCGCCGATCACGATGAAGTGATCAAGCTGCTGCCCGCGCTGACCATCGGCGACACCGAAGTGAAGCTTTTCTGCGACGCGTTCGCCGACGTCATGGACGACGCCAGCCGCGGCAGCGGGCTGATGTGGGACTTCGGCCGCACCCTGATCAAGCAGTCGCTGAAGCGCTGACGCCGCGCGGTGCCTCAGGGCAGCTCGGCGCGGAGCATGGTCTCGGCGATGCCGATGTCGGCCGGCCGGGTGATCGCGAAGTTCAGCTCGCTGCCCGGGACCAGCCCGACGGTCACCTCGGGCAGGTAGCGCAGCACGATCCCGCAGTCGTCGGCGGGCCCGGTGCCCCGATCGGCGAGCGCGAGCTCGTAGCCGCGGCGGATGACCGACAGCCGGAAGCCCTGCGGGGTCTGCCGGCGGCGCAGCCTGTCCCGGGCCGGCCGCAGCGTGACGAGCCCTTTCTCGACCGCCACCATCGTGTCCGAAGCGGGGACGGCGGCACAGACCGCCTGCCGCGTCCCGAGCGCGGTGACGCAGTCCTCGATGATCCGCTGGCCGACCAGCGCGCGCCGCGCGTCGTGGATCAGCACATTGACCTCGGCCGGGCCGAGCGACTGGAGCGCCTGATGGACGGACTCGGCCCGGCTGCCGCCGGGATCGAGCACGCGCGACACCTTGCGGTATCCGCGCCCCGCCAGCAGCGCCCGTACCTGGGCGGTCGCGATCACGATGATCTCGTCAAGCAGCGGGCTGGCCTCGAACGCCTCGACCGAGTGCCCGATCACCGGCTGGCCGGCCAGCGGGGCGAGCATGCCCGGGCCCGCCGCGGCGCCGGGCGCGGGCTCGACGGGTGAGGCGACGATGATGGCGATCGTGCGCAGGCTCATTGGTCGGTCAGTCCTTCCGGCCTGATGAGCCCGCACCCGAAGGCTGCCCGGCCGCGGCCAGCGAATCCGCGGCGATCACCAGGTCGTGCGGATAGGTGATCTTGATGTTGTCGTCGTCGCCCGGAATGCAGCGCACCGCGACGTCCGAATAGCGCTGCACGCAGGCGGCGGTGTCGGTGCCGATGAAGCCGTCCGCGGCCGCCTGCTCGTAGGCGGCGAGCAGCGGGGCGGCCAGGAATCCTTGCGGGGTCTGCATGGCCATCAGCGTGCCCAGGTCGGCCTCGGCCACCCTGCCGTCCTCGCTGACCTGCAGCAGGTCGTCCCGCGGCACTCCGGGCACGGCCCCGCCCGACTGCCGCGCGGTGCGCAGCACCGCCGCGGCCAGGTCGCGGGTGACCAGCGGCCGCGCGGCGTCGTGCATCAGCACGACGTCGATCTGCCCGGCGTCGATCCGCGGCCGCAGGTGGCGCAGCGCCATCAGCTCCGAATCCTGCCGGGCCGCCCCCCCGTGCACGATCTCAACGACGCAGCCGGCCAGTTCGGTGCGGACGATCGCCTCGGCCTGCTCACGGTCCTGCGGCCGCACCACCAGCACCAGCACGCCGACACCCGGCACCCCGGCCAGCGTGCGCAGCGACCAGGCCAGCACGCTGCGGCCAGCCAGCGGCAGGTAGACCTTGTTCACCTCGCCGCCGACCCGTAC
>DASXMR010000050.1:0-182671 GCA_036495525.1 Streptosporangiaceae bacterium
CAGCGAGCTGCCGCTGGTGGGCGGCCACCCGGCTCTTGACCTGGTCAACACCGTCGAGCCACGGCTGCCGGCCGCCGGACGGCAGGAGCACCTGGCCGCGCCAGCCGACCTGCTGGCCTGGGCCGAGCGGGCCGGCATGATCACCGGCGCCGAGGCCGAGTCGGTCGCGGCCGCCTGGGCAGCCGAGCCAGGCACCGCGGTCAGCGCGCTGGCATCGGTGATCAGGATCCGCGAGGCGCTGGCCAGCACCCTGGACGCGATCCTGGCTTCCTGGCAGGCCGGCCCTGGCAGCCAGGACCGGGGCGCTGACCAGGGCGGCGCCGCGCCGAGTCAGGCACTGGATTACCTCTCGCTGCGCTGGGGCGCCGCGATGGCCAGGTCACGCCTGGTGCCAGCAGGGCGCGGGGCGCGGCTGGCGGTTGGCTCAGCGGCCGCCGAGCTGATCGCTGACCGCGCCGTCGCCGCGGCGGTCAGCCTGCTGTGCGAGACCGACCTCAGCCGGCTGGGCATCTGCCCGCCCCGCCAGCACGGATGCGGCTGGCTGTTTCTGGACCGCAGCAAGAACGGCTCGCGCCGCTGGTGCGCGATGGACTGCTGCGGCACTCACGCCAAGGCGAAGCGGCTCACCGAGCGACGGCGCACCGTACGCTCCCGGCGTAATGCCGAATAAAGGTAGCCACATTTAGCCGGTAGATGATCGTTTCCTCCGGAGATCACCGCCGGCGCGCTGGTGGCTGGCCAGGGATCGCTGCCTGCGGACAGCTTCATCCTCCTTGGCGGGTGATGCGCCAGCGCGACCGAGCGGGCAGCGTGGCTCGTGACGGCAACCATCAGCCGGTATCCGGGAGGAGCAAGACTCGTGGCAAAGCCGGAAGCTGTGTTCATTTACGTCGGTACTTACCGGGACGAGACACAGGCCCGCGATGACTATCAGGTAGTCAAGGAACTGCACTCAGCCGGAGCGGTGGGCACGTATGACGCCGCCGTGGTCACTAAGGACGACGGCAAGGTGCACGTCAACAAAGACGAGCTGGCCACGCGCCACGGCGCCTGGGGCGGCGCGGCGGTAGGGGCGGCGATCGGCATCCTGTTCCCGCCGGCCGTCATCGGCACGGCGATTGCCGGCGCAGCCGTCGGCGGCGTCGGCGGCCACCTGTGGCGGGGCATGTCCCGCTCGGACGTCAAGGAACTCGGCGAGATCATCGACGACGGCCAGGCCGCGCTCGTGGTCGTCGGCGAGAGCAAGCTCGAGCAGGCGCTCGACCGGGCATCCCTGAAGGCCGAGAAGAAGATCGCCAAGGAACTCGGCGTCAACCCCAAGGACATCGATCGGGCGGTGCTGGAAGCAGCCGGCCAGGCAAGGTAGCCGCCTGGCCGGGCATCGTCAGGCGCCATCAGGCGATGGCGCCGGGACCGGCGGCCAGCGCGCCCTGCTGCCTCGGTCAGGTCAGCCCAGATCACCAGGATCAGGTGAAGGCCGCTCACCGGGGCAGCCGTTACTTTCGGCGTACTGGAGACACCCAGCTAGCAGGGGCCGCCTCCAGGAGCAGGACCGTGCCGAGACGCACGGCCCCGTATTGCCCTGGGCGCGGCCGGCGCTCGTGCGCAATCCGCGTGATAGAAAATGGTGACGATAGTGGCTATTTCGGACAGCACGGTTGCGATCATCGGCGCCGGCAACATCGGCAGCAGGCTGGCCTCGAACTTCGCCGCCAGCGGCGCTGACTTTCTGCTGGCCAGCCGCGACCAGGAGGCCGCCGGCCAGCTCGCCTCGAGCCTCGACGGCCACGCCGAGGTCGTCAGCGTCAGCGACGCGATCGACCGGGCTGACGTGCTCGTGTTCGCCGTCTGGCTCGACTCCTTCAAGGAACTCATCGCCCAGTACGGCGACCGGCTGGCCGGCAAGGTGATCGTTGACCCTACTAATCCGGTGGGACCCGACGGCTCCGGCGGCTATCACAAGGTCATCGCAGCCGACCAGTCCTCGGGCCAGATCCTCGCCGGGCTGCTGCCAGCCGGAGCGCGCCTGGTCAAGGCCTTCGGGACGCTGACGGCTGACTCGCTGGCGGCGGCAGCGCGGCGGGCGCCGGACCGCGCGGTGGAGTTCTACGCCGCTGATGACGACGCCGCCGGCGACCTGGTCGCCGAGCTGATCCGCGTCGACGGCTTCGAGCCGGTCCTGGTGGGCGGACTTGACCAGTCCGTCCGCATCGAGATGGGCGGAGACCTGCACGAAGCCGGCGGACTCGGCCGGGTCGTCGGCAGGTCGGAAGCACTGGCCGCGATCTGAGCAGCCAGCTACCAGCTGGCTCCGCCGGCGCCGGCTACCGGCTGGCCCCGTCGGCAAGCCCAAGGAACTCAGCGAGCCAGGGCCCGGTCACGCTCTCCGCGGACTTGGTGACTTCGGCCGGCGTCCCGGTCGCGAGAATGCGGCCGCCTTCTGGACCGCCGCCGGGGCCGAGGTCGATGAGCTCGTCGGCGGCTGCCAGCAGGTCCAGGTCGTGGTCGATGACGATGATCGTGGCCCCGGCCGCGAGCAGCCGGTCGAAGACCGACACCAGCGTCGCGACGTCGAGCGGGTGCAGGCCGGTCGACGGCTCGTCGAAGATGTACAGCGCGTCGCGCTGGCTGCGGCGCAGCCGGGTCGCGATGCGCAGCCGCTGCGACTCGCCGCCGGAAAGCGACGGCGTGGGCTCGCCAAGCCGCAGGTAGCCGAGTCCCACGTCACTGACCGGACGCAGCGCGGCGGCGATGGCTCGCTGGTCAGCCAACCTGTCAATGGCCTCGTCCACGCTGAGCGCGAGCACATCGGCGACCGTCAGCCCGTCGACCTGGACGACGAGCGTGTCGTCGTTGAAGCGGGCGCCGTGGCAGGTGGGACACGGCACGGCGATGTCGGGCAGGTACTGCACGTCGAGGTCGACGTGGCCGATCCCGAGGCAAGTGGGGCACTGGCCGGCCCTGGTGTTGAACGAGAAATGCCCCGGCTTCCAGCGTCGTCGCCTGGCATACGCCGACGCGGCGAAAAGTCCGCGGATCTCGTCGAACGCCCCGCAGTAGGTGGCCGGAGTCGACCGGGCGTTCTGCCCGATCGGCGAGGCGTCGATCTGCACAAGCTGGCGGATGCCGCGCAGGTCAAGGCGGCGTACGTGGCCGGGCAGCGGCGACCCGCTCAGCCGGGCCCGCGCGGCCGGCATGAGGCTGTCGAGGACCAGCGCGGTCTTCCCGGCGCCGGACGGGCCGGCCACCGCGGTCAGCTGGTTCACCGGGAAGGCCGCGGTGAGGTCGTGCAGGTTGTACAGGTCGGCGATCTCGATGGTGATGCGGCCGTCGCCGCCAGCCGGCCGGGCCCTGCCGGGTGAGGTGGCCAGCCCCCCGCCGAGGAACGGCCCGATGATCGAGTGCGAGTCGGCCTGAAGGTCAGCAGCGGTGCCCTGGGCGATCACCGTCCCGCCGCGCGCGCCGGCGCCGGGGCCAAGCTCGATGACCCAGTCAGCTGACTGGATCAGGTCGCGCTCGTGCTCGACCACGACCACGGTGTTGCCGTTCCTCGCCAGCGCGGCGATGGTCGCGCGCAGCCCGGTCACGTTGCTGGGATGCAGCCCGACCGACGGCTCGTCCAGCACGTACAGCATGCCGGTGGTGCTGGCGCGCACCGTTGAGGTGAGCTCGATCCGCTGCCGCTCACCGGTCGACAGGGACGCGCCGGGCCGGTCCAGGGTGAGGTAACCGAGGCCGACATCGAGCAGCGGCTCGATGGCGCCTGCCAGCTCGGCGAGCAGCCCGGTGGTCAGCCGGCGCAGCTCGGCTGGCAGCCTGCCGGCCAGGCCCGCCGTGAACTCGCGCAGCTCGCCCACGCCGAGCGCGCTGATCTCGGCGAGGTTGCGGCCGCCGAGCTGCGAGGTCAGCGCCTCCGGCCGCAGCCGGGTGCCGTGACACACCGAGCAGGTGCGCGTGATGACGAAGCGCTGAGCGAGCCGGCGGGTCCGCTCGTTGTCGCTGCGCAGCGAGCGCTCCACCGCGGCGACGGCGTTGTCATAGCTGACCGAGAGCTGTACGGTCCGCCGCGGCTGGCCCGCGTGCAGCGTTACCTGCTGGCGCACGGCCGGGCCGTGCAGCACGATGTCTCGCTCGGCGGCGGTCAGCGCCTGGTACGGCACGTCGAGCCGCACGCCAAGCTCGCCGGCCGCGTACATGGACAGTCGCCGGCCGCCGCTGTTCCACGGCAGCACCGCGCCGTCCTCGATCGTCCTGGCCGGATCGGGGACCAGCGTGCTCGGGTCGACCTCGGACCGCACGCCCAGCCCGTGGCAGGCCGGGCAGGCGCCGTAGGAGTTGAACGCGAACGACTCCGCGCTCGGATGCTCGAACCGCGCGCCGCACACCGGGCAGGTGATCACCTCGGCCTGCGTGGACACCGACGGCGGGACGAGGTGCCCGTTCGGGCACAGGTGCGAGCCCAGCCGCGACATCATCAGCCGCAGCACGTTCAGCACCTCGGACATGGTCCCTACCGTGCTGCGCGGCCCCGGCACCGGCGGGCGCTGCCGCAGCGCGAGGGCGGGCGGCAGGTGATCGATCCGGTCCACGTCAGGCCGCTGCGCCTGGCTCAGCCGGCGCCGGCTGTAGGTGCTCAGGGCCTGCAGGAACCGCTGCATGCCCTCTGCGTACAGCGTGCCGATGGCCAGCGACGTCTTGCCCGAGCCGGAGACCCCGACCACCGCGATCGTCCGCCACAGCGGCACGTCGACGTCAACGTCCCGCAGGTTGTTGTGCCGGGCACCGCGCACGCCGATCGCCGTCGGGAGCGTGCCAGGCACGCGTAGATCACCGCCCGCCATGCATGCCTCCTCCCGGCTGCCGCGGTGACGTTCTGCAGGGAGCATGCCCGTCGCTGGCGGGCGGCACCCGCCTGCTGGCACTCAAGTCAGTCGGCGCCAGGGCCGGGATCCGGCCCTGGCGCCAGCCGTGTGGTCAGGGGTGGACCGGCCCGCTCGGCCCGCTGTCAAGCCGTAGTGACTGCATGATCTGGAAAGTGGTGGTGTAGGTGAACTCCTCGACGTCCGCGGCCGCCAGCACGCCGGTGTACTTCTTGACGACGGGTGCGGCGGCCCGCTCGGTGACGGTGTCGAGGTGCCCCTTGACCCCGGCCCAGAAGTTCTCGCCGTAGTGCATGTAGTAGGGCACCGGGTTGACCGATTCCAGCGCCTCCCGAGCGCTGGCCTCGATGTCAGCGATGTACTGCTGGTGCAGCGCGACGTCCTCGCGGGTGGCGAGCCGGCCGAGGTGCCCGCAGATGAAGTGTGTCCACGGGTAGTCAAGGGCGATGGCCGGTGCGGCCATGTAACCGGGCACGTCCTCACTGAGGTTGACGTTGTAGATCGGCACCCAGCCGGCGTTGACCACGTCGATGAACATCAGCGTGTCGTGACCGGGGAAGTGGATGTAGATATTGTCCGGCGAGTGATTGGAGCCTTGCCAGGCCAGTTCGACACGCTCGCCGCCCAGCTCAAGGGTGTAGCGGTCAGCGAAGGTCACGTCCGGGACCGGGCGGGCCTGGTCGCCGTCGCGAAGCAGCAGCCGGCGTGTTTCCTCGTGCCCGATCCGGACCACATCCCCGTCGAACAGCGACGCCGCGCCGCCGTGGTCGGCGTGGTGATGCGAATAGACGAAGTGCGTGACGGTGTTGGGCACGCCGCTGGCGGTGGCGATCTCGTCCACGGCCCGGCGCAGGTTGCCGCCGATCGACGGCGGCGCGTCGAACAGCGCGACGCCGTCGGCGGTGGCCAGAAAGGCCGCCTGGTAGACCCCGTCGGTCACGTAATACAGATTGCGCTCCACCTGCCCGACGTAGTAGCCATGGTCGTTCAGGGCAGGGCCAAGCGCGGAACGCGGGATCGGCGCGTACTCGGGCAGAGATTCGGTGCCGTCGGTACCGGCAGCTGGTGAAGTCACGTCATCTCCCTGGAATCTCGGGCACGTCCGCTGGCGGCGTGCCGCGGTTCGCGGACTGGTTCCAGGCTGGCCGCGCGCCAGGTGAGCAGCCCTCGCCGGAAGATGGTGATTCAGCCGCCCAGCGCGCCGTAGGCCGGCACTATCGCGCCGCTGACCGGCGCCGCGGCGTCGCTGACCAGGAAGGCGATCACCCTGGCGACGGATGCCGGCGAGGCTGCACGGGCCATCATCTCGGCCGGGAACGCCGCGCGGTTCAGCTCGGTGTCGAGTAGCTGCGGGGCGACCGCGTTCACCCGGATGCCGTGCTGGCGCAGCTCGACGTCGAGGACACGGGTCAGCTGGGCCAGAGCGGCCTTGCTGATGCTGTACGCGGCCATGCCAGCTGACGGCTCGATCCCCGGCCGGGCGGTGGTATGCACGATCGCGCCGCGGCCGCGCTCGGTCATCTGCGGCGCCACGGCCTGGCTCAGCCACAGCGCGGGCGCCAGGTTGACGCCGACCATGAGCTCGAGTTCCTCGGCGGTGGTGGCCAGTGCATCTCCAGGGCTGAACGCGCCGATCGTGTTCACCAGCACCTCAGCCGGCCCGATCTCGGCAGCCAGCCGGCCGGCCAGCTTCTCCGCTTCGGCCCGGCTGGTGGCGTCGGCCACCTCCCGCCTGATGCCGGCGCTCAGGCCGGCCAGGGCATCCTGGTTCCGGTCGACCGCCACGACCGTCAGGCCGTCGTCGGCCAGGATCTCGGCCGTTGCCCGGCCGAGCGCCCCGCCGGCGCCGGCCACGATTGCCACGCCTGTGCTCATGACACCCGCCTCCTCAGCGCGCCGGCTGCGTTCCCGGCGAAGCCAGCTGGCACCATGCAGTGGCCAGCTGCCTATCCCCCGGCGTTCGCTGCCAGGATCATGCGGGCTCCGGCGCAGTTCCAACGTTCCTACCGGCCAGGTGAGCGGTCACCGCCGGATCCTGGTGATCTCGCCGGCGGGGCCGCGGGTCAGAAGCCGAGGCGTTCGGAGACGATGATCGCCGAGATGCGGCCGGGCGCTACCACCCTGCGAATGATGAGGATGTTGTTCACCCCGCTCGGCACCCCGTACGTCTGCCGTGCGCGGGCATCCTCGAGCGGAAAGCAGTACTCGTATATCCGCCGCATCCCGGCCGTGACGTCGGTGACGATCTTCTGCCCGCCGATGACGAGGATCACCTGCCCCGCTCCGGAAGCCAGCGGTCCCAGCTGGCTGCCGCTGGCCGACGCGATGAGCAGCGAGCCGTCCTCGGTCAGCGCGTGCACGCTGCCGACGACGTAGTCAGGCGAGGCCGCCAGCGCACGCATCTCACGCTGCTGCATTTCCCGGTCCATCTGCCACAGCCGTGGCCTGAGCGCCTGGTAGCGGCCCGACTTCTCGATGTCGGCGGCGACTCCGATGGCCTCCAGCGTCCGCGAGGTGTTGTTGTAGACCTCGGCGCCGTCGACGAGCAGCCCGCTCACCAGCTGCCTTGCCTCGGCGCCCGTCCCGGCGATGAACGCCCGGACGCCATTGCGCTCCAGCGCCGCTGCCGCGGCGCTGATCCGCTCAGCGGAAGCCAGCTCGCCGAACTCGGCGCGCGCGGCGCTGTCCGGGCCGCTGGCGACCGGCGTTGCGTCAGTCACCGTTGACCTCCGCTAGCCGGCTGTGCACCAGCGCGACAGCCATCGATCCCTCCCCGATCGCCGCGGCGCACCGCTTGACCGACCCGCAGCGGACGTCACCGGCGGCAAAGACGCCAGGCGCGCTGGTTTCCAGCGGCAGTGGCTCGCGGTGCAGCGGCCACGGCCCGTCCGGGCCGCCGCCGGCGGCATCTCTGCCGGTCACGACGTATCCGGCATCGTTCACGCCCAGCCGCAGGCCGGCCGTGCCGTCGGTTCGCGGCGTCCCCCCGATGCAGATGAACAGCGCGCTGGCGCGCAGACGCACCGGCTGCGGCTGGTCCGCCACCCGGACGGTGACCGCTGTCAGGAAATCACCTGCCTCAAGCCCGGCCACCTGCGAGTTCACCAGGACGTCAACATTGGGCAGGTCACCGAGCCGGTCGATGAGGTACTGCGACATGGACGCGCCCAGGTCAGGCCCGCGTACCAGCAGCGTGACCTTCCTCGCGTAACGGGAGAAGCGGACGACCGCCTGGCCGGCCGAGTTACCGCCGCCGACCACCACGACGTCGGAGCCGGTGCACGCGAGCGCCTCGCTCGGGCCGGCGCCGTAGTAGACACCAGCGCCGAGCAGGTCGTCGATGCCGGGCACGTCCAGCCGGCGCCACTCCACCCCGCTCGCGATGAGCAGCGCGCGGCCGCGTATCAGCGTCCCGTCCGACAGTCCGGCGACATATCCAGGCCCATCGGGGCGGACGCTGGTCAGCGGCCGGGCCAGCAGCAGCTCGGTGCCGAAGCGGCGGGCCTGGACGACCGCCCTGGTCGCCAGCTCGCTGCCGCTGATGCCGCTCGGGAAGCCGAGGTAGTTCTCGATCATCGAGGTGGTGCCCGCCTGCCCGCCGGGCGCTACCGCCTCGATCACGACCGTCCGCAGGCCCTCCGAGGCGGCGTTGACGGCCGCCGCGAGGCCGGCTGGCCCGGCCCCGATGATCACGAGGTCGTACTCGGACCTGGCGGGCGGCGCGAGCAGGCCAAGACCGGCGGCGACCTGCTCGACCGTGGCTGGCGCGAGCCGCGATCCGTCCGGCAGGATGCACACCGGCAGCTGGGACGCGCCCACGTCCGCGGTGCCCAGGGCGTCCCGCACTGCGGCTGGCTGGTCGGTGCTGACCCACTCGAACGGAAAGTGGTTGCGGGTCAGGAAGTCACGAATCGCGTAGGCATTGCGGGATGCGGGCGCGCCTATCAGCGTGAGCAGCGCCGTGGCCGGCCGCGCGTCGTAGTCGAACATGGACATGATTCCGCCCGTCTCAGCCGGCCGCGCTGCCGACCGCGAAGGCAGCGGCGAACAGGTAGCTGGTGGCAAGGCTCCGGTATGGCCGCCACTTCTCGGCGATGGCCAGGACCTCCTGCTGGGCGGGGAGGTGGTCCAGCTGGTAAGCGCCCTGGACGGCCCGGCGGAGGGCGAGGTCACCCGGCAGGACGATATCTTCCCGGCCCAGCGCGACGATCATGGCGCCCTGGACGGTCCACGGCCCGATCCCCGGTATCTCAGTCAGGACTGCTATCAGCTCGTCGTCCGGCAGGCTCGCCAGCACGGCCGGGTCGAGCCGGCCATCGCTGAGGCGGCCTGCCAGGTCGCGGAGCGTGCCCGTCTTACGCCAGGACAGCCCGGCGTCGCGAAGCGTGCCCGGTTCCAGCTGGAGCAGCTCGGCAGGTTCCGGCAGGCGGCCGCCGAACAGGGCCTGGATCCGCTCCATTGTCCGCCGGGTCGCCGCGACCGACAGCTGCTGGCCGGTGACCTGGAACAGCAGGGCGCCGAACAGGTCCATCGGCGGCAGCTCGGACAGCCAGGCTCGCGGGTCAAAGTCCGGTCGCTCATCGATGATGCGCGCCAGCACCGGGTCGGCGGCGCGCAGGTGCGCGCGTGCCTGCTCCGGCGACGCCAGCTCGCCGCGGTCGCCGGACGCTTGGCCGCTGCGGCGATCTCGCGCGGGTGCGCTGGCCATCTGAACCTCACCTTCTGCTGTTCTGCCGGGCCCGGCGGCAGGCTGCTTTCACGGGCAGCCGCCCTGGCCAGGTTCTGGTGATTCCCTGGCTGACCCGAGCTGACGCACCTCGATCAGGCCGAGGCCGAGCGTCTCGATGTCCGCCAGCAGGCCGTAAAGTCCCGACTGATCCAGCACCCCGGTCAGCACGGTGACCTGGCCTTGCTGCTCCGCGTCCATGGCGGGGAAGGCGGACAGCAGCGTGGCGCCGAGGTGGCCGTAGATCCGGATGCAGTACAGCGCAGGCCCTGGGTCCATGACGACATGGTGGGGCCGTGCCGGGTGAGCCGGCATCGCCAGGATCAGGCGACCTGCGGCTAGCGCGGGACCGCCATCGAGATGAGCCGCTGCTGCCGCGCCTGCCGCACCGCCGACGAGCGATCCGTCGCTTGCAGCTTGGCGTAGATGTTGCGGATATGGGTGTTGACGGTGTTCACCGACAGCGACAGCTCGCGAGCGATCTCCGGCCGCGACATGTTCGTCGGAAGGTACCGCAGCACCCGCAGCTCGCTGTCGCTGAGCCGCGGCGACGACGCCGCCGAAGCGGGCGGCGCAGGGACAGCCGAGCCGCGCAGGATGTCGAGGATGTCGGCGAGCAGGGCGGCGTGCGCCGTCTGGTGCCGCGGCATCGCCGCGAGCAGGTCCTGCGCGCCGGTCATCGCGAACGGCAGCACCAGCCGGTCGGGCTCGGCGAGGGCGAGGGCACGCTCTGCTGCCTGGCTGGCCGCGCGCTGATCGCCGAGTTCGGCGTGGGCGAGCCCGGCCAGCAGCTGAGTCTCGATGACGGTCACATCTCCGGTCACCGGCGCGCTGCCGTCAAGCACGCCGTGCAGCACGCCGAGCGCCCGGTCCGGCGCGCCCTGCGCCAGCAGGATCGCAGCCCGGGCGTTGCTGACCTCCCCGCTGCTGGTCAGGTCGTCGCCGAGCACGGCAAGCGCGCTGCTGGCCTCGCTGAGCAGGCCAGCCCGGGCCTGCGCCGCGATGCTCCAGCCGGCCAGCTGGCTCGCCAGCGCGTGCGATCCGGCCAGCTGCGACTGCAGGCGCTCAGCCGCGCGGAACTGCTCGACCGCCTCAGCGTGCCTGCCGCGGCAGCCCTCGAGCTGGCCGGTGCCCAGATGCAGCAGCAGCCTGATGCCGGGGCCGCTGTCGGTCCGCAGCGCTGTCTCGGCGCGGCGCAGCCACCGTTCGCCTTCGTCGAAGGCGCCGGTCCAGATCATCACGCCGCCGAGATTCACCAGTGCAGGCGAGATGACGGGATCTGCGCCCCAGCCGTACCGGTCAGCGAGCGTTATCGCTTCCTCGCATCGCTGCCGGGTAACGGCGAACGGCTCGATCTTGGACGCGAACGCGAGCTGCGCGAGGCAGGCGACCTCGAGGTAAGGGCGGCCGATCCGCCGGGCAAGATCGGCGCCTTCCTGCAGGTGTCGCTCGCTCTCCTGGTTCGCCAGCGACCAGGCCTCGATGATTCCCAGGTTCATGAGGGCCACGGCCCGCAGGTCGTTGTCGAGCGAGATGTCCTCGTCTGACCGGCCGGATACCGGCGTGGCGAGGAAGGTGACCTGCTCGAGGACGCCAGCAAGATTCCCGCGCCGCCTCGCCAGCGACAGGTTCAGCGCGGCTGTCGCGACCCGGAGGCGATGCCGGCGAGCTGGCAGGGCCTGCGCGAAATGCGCCTCGGCTACGGCCAGGTGGGCGGCCGCCTCGTCCAGCAGGCCCCTGGCCAGCGTGATCGTCGCCCGTGCCAGGGCCAGGTCAGGCCCGTCCGCGGCAGCACCGGGCGGGAAGGAGGCCAGCAGGGCCTCGATGGTCTGCGCCTGCCCGTCCAGGGTCAGGCTGAAGGAGCGGTCGGCCAGCAGCCGCGCCGCCTCGGCCCACTCGCCGGCCGCCTGCAGATGCCGGATGGCGTCAGCGACCTGGCTATGCTCGCTCAGCCAGTCAGCGGCGAGCCGGTGCAGGTCTGCGACTTCGTCAGGCAGGGTCCGGCGCAGCTCGAGCCGGAGCAGGTCAGCGAACAGGTGGTGATAGCGGAACCAGGTGCGCTCAGCGTCGAGCGACAGCACGAACGCGTTGGCGTCCTCGAGGCCGAGCAGGACGCGTTCTGAGCCGGCCTGGCCGGTGAGCAGGTCAGCGAGCTCGCCATTGACGCGGTCGAGCAGCGAGGTGCGCAGCAGCAGCAGCTGCACGTCGGCTGGCTGGCGTTCCAGCATCTCCGCGAGCAGGTACTCGGCGACCGTGCGGTCGCTGCCGGAGAATTCGGCTACGAAGCGGTCCGGTTCCTGGTTGCCGGCCAGCGCTATCGCGGCGAGCCGCAGGCCCGCTGCCCACCCTTCGGTGCGCTGATGCAGCAGCGCGACGCTTGCCTCGGGCAGCTCGACGCCTGAGGCACGGAGCATGTCGCCGGTCTCGCTCAGGCTGAAGCGCAGATCCGCGGCGCGGATCTCGGCCAGCTCGCCGGCCAGGCGCAGCCGGTGCAGGCGCAGCCGCAGGTCGTGCCGCGTTGCCAGGATCGCGTGCACATGGCCGGGTAGGTCAGCGAGCAGCCGGGTCAGCTGGTCGAGCGCATCCGGCTGCGTCAGCTCGTGCAGGTCATCGATCAGCAAGTACACGCGCTCGTGCTGCTCGGCGAGCTCGGCGAGTACCCGGCCGGCCATCGCGGCCGGGTTGAAATCAGGCGTCGGCGCCAGCGGCGCGGTGCTCCCGGCCGTCGGCGCTGAGCCCTGGATCGCGGCGAGCAGGATGAGCCAGAACTGCTGTGCGTCCCGCTCGTTGCGCCGCACCTGCACCACGGCCAGCCGATGCCGCCTGCCAGGCCCGTCGGCCCAGGCACGCAGGAGCGAGGTCTTCCCGCTCCCGGCCGGTGCCGAGATCAGCGTCACCTTCGCGGCCGCCGCGCGGTCGAGCGCGGCGAGCAGGTCACCCCGGTCGATGAGCCGCGACACGGCCCGCCCGGCCCGCGGCGACCCGGTGCTAACGCGCACGCCCCGGCCGGCCGGCCGCTGGCGTCCCGGTCCCCGCCCCTGTCAGCATCAAGCCAGATTACGTGGCGAGGCCGCATCTGGTCAGTACCGGCAAGCCGGGCTGGCCACCGGACGCGAGCGCCGGGCCGGGCGCAGCGCGGATCGCCAGGATCAGGTGAGCGCTGCTCACCGTGCTGCCGGTTAGCTTGTCGTCCAGCAGGCTGGCCATCAGGAGCCTGAACGAGGTCTCGGGGCGGAGCTGTGATGCAGATGGGAACCGGTGGCGGGGGCAGTTACCGCCTGGGCACGACGACCGTGTCGCGGATCGGCTTCGGCGCGATGCAGCTGCCGGGGCCTGGCGTGTTCGGCCCGCCAGCAGACCGCGGCCAGGCGATCTCCGTGCTGCGCCGGGCGGTCGAGCTCGGCGTCGATCACATCGATACCGCCGAGTACTACGGACCCGGTGTCGCCAACGAGCTCATCCGGGCTGCGCTGCATCCTTACCCGGCAGGTCTCGCGCTGGTCAGCAAAGTGGGCGCGCGCCGGGACGCATCGGGCGGAGTGCTGCGCTACGACCAGCCGGACCAGCTCAGGCAGGGCATCGAGGACAACCTGCGGAGCCTGGCGGCCGGCCGTCTGGCTGCGGTGAACCTGCGCCTCATGGACGCCGCCAGTCCTGACCAGTTCTTCGACGATCAGCTCGGCGCCATGATGAAGGCGCGCGACGACGGGCTCATCGGCGGCATCGGGCTCAGCAACATCACCCGCGAGCACCTGCTCCGCGCGCTCGCCAGCATGGACATCGCCTGCGTGCAGAACCCGCTGAACCTAGCCGACCACAGCTCGGTGCCAGTGCTCGACGAGTGCAACGCCCGCGGCATCGCCTTCGTGCCCTTCTTTCCGCTCGGGTCGGCTTTCGACCACCGCAATCCGGTCCTCGGCAGCCCTGCGGTGCTCTCGGTCGCCGCGCGGCTGGGCTGCACTCCCCCGCAGGTCGCGCTGGCCTGGCTGCTCGCGCTGCGACCCAACGTGCTGCTGATCCCCGGCACGTCGTCGGTGCGCCACCTGGAGGAGAACCTGGCCGCCGGGGACATCGAGCTGGATGCGGCGGCGCTGCGGCTGCTGACCGAGGTCTGAGGGGTTATCCTCCGCGGCGCTGGGGCAGGGCTTTGCCGGGGAATAGCGCCCCGAGCACAGCTCGCCGGGATAAAGGGGGACCCATTGCCACCGAGGACATCCAGCGCCAGGCGGACGTCAGCCAGGACCGGCCATCACGCCGGACGTGCATCGCAGGCGCCAGCCCGCAGGTCAGCGAACGGCGAGGCTCGTGCCAGGCGCACGGCAAGCAGCCAGCCATGGCTGCACCAGCACGGCGTGCAGGTGCAGGAATTCGGGACGGTCAGGCAGTTCCCGCTCGCCCTGTCGCACGACACCCGGATGTACTCGTGCGAGCGGCTCAACCAGGTGCTGGCCGATACCCAGATCCTCTACGGCCTTTACAAGAAGCATCACTGGCTGATGCGCGGGGCGACCTTCTACCAGCTTCACCTGCTGCTGGACAAGCATGCGGGAGAGCAGCTCGAGCTGGTCGACCTGATCGCCGAGCGAGTGCAGACGCTGGGCGGGGTCGCGGTTGGCGACCCAAGGCACGTCGCCGAGATCACCACGATCCCGCGGCCGCCGGACGGGGCCGAGGAGGTCCCGGCGATGCTGTCGCGGCTGCTGGCAGCGCACGAGACGATCCTGATCGAGGCGCATGACGCTGCGGCCCGCACCGCCGAGATGGGTGACGACGGCACCAACGACCTGCTGGTCTCCGACGTGATCCGGACCGGGGAGCTGCAGTCCTGGTTCCTCGCCGAGCACCTGGTAGACACGCCGCTGGTGCACGCCTGATAACCGGCAGGCCGGCCGCTCACCTCCGGCCGCTGGCCGATCAAGCGCGTTGAAAGGCAGCGCCGGGCCCGGCTGCGGCAGCCCGGCGCGGCCGCGACAGCCCGAAGCAGCTGAAATCATGCCAGGATGACCGGTGCGAAACCGGCCCTCCTGGTCATCTCGGTCTCAGTAAGATGCGCGTCATGCAAGAACCGCCGGTTTTCGCCGACCCGACCGGCCGGCGCCACCGGCGGCTGCGGCGGCTGGGCATCGCGGCCGGCGGCGTGCTGCTGGCCTGCCTCGGCGTGGTGGCCGTCGCGCTGGCCGGCGGGCCGCGGGCACCGTTCATCTCCTGGGCCGTGCCGAAGCACGCCACGCAGGCCGAGCGCGAGCACGGGCCTGGCCGCGAGCCCGCAGCGCGGCAGCTGCCGGCACCGTCTCCGTCGCCTGAGCTCTCCCCAGGTTCCGCTCCCTCGCCGCAGGTGTCGCCGTCCCGGCCGGGCAGCAGGAAATCGGTGTCGCCGTCGCCGGCACTGACTAACCCTGCTGGTCACACGCCACCCGGGCTGATCCACCGCAGGAGCCCCGGCCCTAAGCCGCACAAGTCCCCGCATGGCGGGTAAGCAGGCCAGGCCGCGCCGCGCCCGCAGCACCAGGAGCCGCACTCCGCGCGGCCACTGGATCCTGGTCAGCATGGTCACCCTGGCGTTCGCCATCGGGCTGCTGATCGAGGGCTTCACCAGGGGCGTGCTCGGCGAGAACAGCGCGGACGAGCCGAGCGCCGCCGGGTCGCCAGCGCCAGCCGCGGTGCTGAATGCCGGGCCGGTCATCAGCGCGGCCAGTCCGGGCCTGCGCAGCTTCAAGATGCCGCCGCGGACAGTGGCGCTGACCTTCGACGACGGGCCGAACCCGGCGTGGACGCCAAAAGTTCTCGCGGTGTTGCGGCAGTACCGGGTGCCGGCCACGTTCTTCCTGGTGGGCGCCCACGTGGCGAGCTGGCCCTGGCTGGTGCGGCAGGAGCTGGCCGACGGCGACGAGATCGGCTCGCACACCTACACCCACGACAACCTGGGCGCCTCGCCGTCCTGGCGGGAGAACCTCGAGCTCACCCTCACCCAGAACGCGCTGGCCGGCGCGGCCGGCATTCACACCCGGCTGCTGCGGCTGCCGTTTTCCAGCCAGGCTGACGCGCTGACCAGCAAGGACTGGGGCGCGGTCCGGCTGGCGGGCAAAGACGGCTACCTGGTGGTGCTCACCAACCTCGACACCAGGGACTGGGCCAGGCCAGGCGTCGCCCGCATCGTCGCCGCCGCCATGCCGCGCGGGCAGCGGGGCGCGATCATCATGTTCCACGACGGCGGCGGGAAGCGGGCGCAGACGGTTGCCGCGCTGCCGCAGGTCATCACCGGGCTGCGGGCGCGCGGGTATCGCTTCGTCACCGTCAGCGCCGGGCTCGGCCAGCCGTCAGCCGACGTCGCGGCCACCTCGCGCCAGCGGCTCCTTGGCAAGGCGCTGATCGTGGCCCAGCAGACCGCCGACCGGTCGATCGGCCTGCTCGCCTTGCTGCTGATCGCGGCCAGCATCCTCACCGTCTGCCGGGTACTGGTGCTCATCGGATTTGCCCGCGCGCACCGCCGCCGGTCGGCCCGGCGGCCGGGTGCGGGAACCGGCCCGGCCCTGCCGCTGTACGCGCCGGCGGTCTCGGTGGTGGTGCCCGCGTATAACGAGGCGGCCGGCATCGAGGCGACGCTGCGGTCGCTGACCGCGAGCCGCTACCTCGGTGAGGTCGAGGTGATCGTCGTCGACGACGGCTCGTCGGACCGCACCGCCGGCATCGCACGCGGGCTCATGCTGCCCGGCGTCCGGGTCGTCAGCCAGCCCAACGCCGGCAAGCCAGCCGCGCTGAACCACGGCATCGCCGAGGCGAGTCACGACGTGCTGGTGCTGGTCGACGCCGACACGGTCTTCGAGCCGGACGCCATCGCCGCGCTTGTGCAGCCGCTGCGGGCCGGCGACGTCGGAGCGGTCAGCGGCAACACCAAGGTCGGCAACCGCACCGGGCTGCTTGGCCGGTGGCAGCACCTCGAGTACGTGATGGGCTTCAACCTGGACCGGCGGCTCTTCGACATGCTCGGCACCATCCCCACCGTGCCTGGGGCCATCGGCGCGTTCCGGCGGCACGCGCTCGCCGGCGTCGGCTGGCTGAGCTCGCAGACGCTGGCCGAGGACACCGACCTGACCATGGCGCTGTGCCGCTCGCCGTGGCGGGTGGTCTACGAGCCGGGCGCCGTCGCGTGGACAGAAGCGCCGGCCACCCTGCGCCAGCTGTGGCGGCAGCGCTACCGCTGGTGCTACGGCACGATCCAGGCGATGTGGAAGCACCGGCGGGCGGTTGCCGAGCGCGGCCCGTCGGGCCGGTTCGGCCGCCGCTGCCTGAGCTACCTGCTGCTGTTCCATGTGCTGCTGCCGCTGATCGCACCTGTCGTCGACGTGTTCTCGATTTACGGGCTGCTGTTCCTCAACCCGGTCAAGGTGGGACTGTTCTGGCTGTCCTTCGTCATCCTGCAGGCGGTGGCGGGTGCCTACGCGCTGCGGCTCGACGGGGAGCGGCTCCGGTCGCTGTGGGTGCTGCCGCTGCAGCAGCTGGTCTACCGTCAGCTGCTGTACCTGGTCACCATCCACTCGGTGATCACCGCGCTGCTGGGCACCAGGCAGCACTGGCAGGTCATCCACCGGGCCGGGGTGTTCACCGCCAGGCCGGCTCAGCCCACCCGGTCTCAGCTCCGCTAGCCCGCCGGTCCGCCGCCGCCGGCCAGCAGGCGCAGGCAGTGGCGCGGGACGTGCGCGCGCGGGTCAGCCGGTGAGGCTCATCGGCAAGCGCGCGATCGCCGCCGCCCGCGCAGCGGTCTGGCGCCTGACATCAGGCGCCAGACGGCCCCAGCCCTGCGTATCCTGCTGGGTACGACGAACAGGACAGCTGGGGTGCTTGAACTGGCTGAATGCAACGAACTCCGCAAGGCACAAAAGGCTCATACGCGGAGGACTTAAGTGACATTGCGCGGGAATCAGGATGCTGCCCTCGACAGGCTGCGGGACATCCAGTCGATCACCGATGCTGCATTGTCGCGCCTGAGCGAGCAAGACTTCCTGGCTGAGCTGCTCGAGCGCACCAGGGACATCCTGCAGGCTGACACCGCGGCGGTGCTGCTGCTCGACTACTCGGCCGGGCATCTGATCGCGACCGCGGCGGCCGGGCTCGAGGACGAAGTCCGGCAGGGCGTGCGCATCCCGGTGGGCCGCGGCTTCGCCGGGCGGATCGCGGCAGAGCACCAGCCGGTGGTGCTGAGCAGGGTCGATCACACCACCGTGCTCAACCCGATCTTGATGGCCAGGGGGATTCGCTCCCTGCTAGGCGTGCCGCTGGTAGCAGGCGGGAAGGTGATCGGGGTTCTGCACGTGGGCTCGCTGAGCCCCAGGGAGTTCACCCCCGCCGATGTCCAGCTGCTGCAGCTGGCGGCTGACCGCGCCGCGATGGCGGTGCAGTCGATCGCGGCGCAAGATGACCGCCTGGCGGCGGCTGCGCTGCAGCGCAGCCTGGTTCCCTCGGCGCTGCCCCAGGTCGCCGGGGCCGAGCTGGCAGCAAGGTACATCCCCGGGGACGGCGTGGTGGGCGGCGACTGGTACGACGTCTTCGTGCTGCCGTCGGGCCAGCTGGGCCTCGTGATCGGCGACGTCGCCGGGTCGGGACTGCCAGCCGCGGTGATCATGGGCAGGATGCGCAGCGCGCTGCGGTCCTACGCGCTGCAGACCAGCGACCCGGCCGAGGTGCTGACCCTGCTCGATCACAAGATGCAGCACTTCGAGCCCGACGCCCTGGCAACCCTGCTCTACGCCGTGCTCGATCCTGCGCTTGACCGGGCGGACATCGCGTCGGCTGGGCACTTCCCGCCGGTCGTCGCCCGGCCGGGTGCGGCAGCTGAGCTCGCCGACGTCCGCTCGGATGTCATGATTGGCGTGCTGCCCGATGCGCCGCGCCGGGTGAGCACCATCCGGATCGAGCCGGGCACCGCCCTGCTGCTGTTCACCGACGGGCTGATCGAGCACCCCGGCGAGCCGATCGACGATGGCCTGGACAGGATCTGCAAGGTAGCGCGAGCCCAGCCGCCGGAAGCTATCTGCGCAACCGTCATGGCGGCGCTGATCGGCAGCGAGGCGGCGCGCGACGACGTCGCGCTGCTGGCGTTCCGCCGCGACCCGGCGGGCTTGCCGGGCGGCTGAGCCGCGCGATGACCGGCATCCGCCGGCAATAGCCAGGCATCGCCGTGCCATCGCCAGCAGGATCGGCAGGGCGCGCTCAGTCGCAGGGCAGCAGCGGTCCCAGCGGCCCGAGGTCGAGGTTGAGGTCCTGGCGGGTCAGGCCGAAGTGGTCAAGGATCTCAGCCATCCGGCCGTCGAGCGCCATCAGGGTCCGGCCGACGTTCTCGACCTGGTCGTCGGTGAGCGAGCCCTGCTCGACGCGGCGCAGTGCCTGCCGCTCCATCAGCTGGCGCAGCAGCTCCACGATGGTGAGAACGAGGCTGACCAGGCCGCGCTCGACCGACTCCGGATCGGCGTCGATCCGGTGCCGCCGCACGACGTCCCTGCCGGGCGGCGCCTGGTCTGGCATCCCGGCCCGCCGGGTGCCGTTGCTCGCCGCGAGGTAGAAGACGCGCGGGTCGGCTGTCACAGGTCCTCAGCCAGCTGCCCGCTGGCAGGCCCGGCCAGCGCGCTGACAGATGTCACCAGCGCCCGCACCGAGACGGTCACCATGTCCACCTCAGCGACGGACAGGGTGACCTCGCCGGCCACCACGACGCCGCCGGCCAGCACCCGGTCCAGCAGATCGACCAGGGCGATGCGTTCCGGGCGACGCGCCGTGGCCGCCCCATGCCGGGTTCCGCCGGCTATCTCTGGCCGGCGCTCGCGGATCACCGGACCCGAAAGCACGTGCTCGGCGCTCATCGGCTGCCGTCCCCGACCTCGGCGAATGAGTAGGGCGGCCACGGACCGGTCAGGTCGAGCCGGAGGCAGGACTGTTCCTGGCCAAGCACGGCGACCGCCGCGGCGAAGTTCGCTGCCTGACACTCGTCAAGCAAGTAGGTCGCGTTGAGCACCATCTGCACTGTGCTGCCGGTGAGCTGCGGCGCCTGCGGCGGGTGCAGCCGCCAGTCGAGCGCGAGATCGCACAGCCTGGCGTGCACCAGGTCAGCGGAATCCGTCAGCTCCTGCCGCGAGTCTCGCTGCTCGGACAGCTCGCGGCGCCTGCGCTGCAGGTAGGCAACGCCGGAGCGGGCCGGTGCGTCGCCAGCCGGCCGGTCAGCAGCGTCCGCCTCATGCTGCGCCCGCTGCCGCGGATCGGCGTACGTCTTGACGCCCCACTCCTGGCACGAGCTGATCCGGCGCAGCGCCTCGGCTAGATCGGCGGCACGCTCAGCGAGCATGCCGGTGACCGCCGCTTCGCTGGTGTACACGGTGGCGAGCCGCATCGGGACCACGGGCGCTCGCTCGGCGAGCGCCTCGACCACGCGGTGGTGCGCCCGGGCGACACCTTCCAGCCAGTCCAGGTCCTCGAGGTTGCGCCGCAGCGCGGCCTCGCCGAACTCGCTCAGCTGCACATCACTGGCGACGGCGGTGAGCCGCCCGGCGTCGAGTGCCCGCAGCGGCACGTCCCTGATGCCGGTGAGCCCGGCCAGGCGGAAGGCAGGCAGTCGATCCGCCACCGCGTACAGCCAGATGCCGGCTTGGTCAGTCCTCATCTTGGCCTCCTGACTCCAGTTCCCTGACTCGGCGCCGCAGCTGCCTGTTCTCGATTTGAAGTTCACGCTGCGAGGACTGGCCGGCGGCGTCCGCGCTGAGCCACGGGTCGTTTTCCCACCAGTTGATGCCGACTTCCCTGGCGGTCTCGAGCGAGGCGATGACGAGCCGCAGCTTGATCGTCAGCAGCTCAATGTCCAGCAGGTTGACCTGGATGTCCCCCGCGATCACCAGCCCCTTGTCGAGCACCCTCTCCAGGATGTCGCCGAGGTTGGCAGGCTCGCGGCCGCCGCCGGTGCCGTACATCTGCGCAGCGCCTGAGCCGGGCTGCACTACGTTGCCTGAGGTCATCTCACGATCCCTCGCCGTTGTCTCCCCGTCCCCGTGCGTAGCGCCGGATCCTGTGGTACGCCAGCAGCTCGCCGCCGAGGTCGAGCTCGACCTCGTAGCTCGCGAGCAGGTCGGTCGACGAGGGCACCCTCCTGTCCTCGACGACCTCTACCGAGACGACCCAGCCGTCGTCGCCCGGCTCCACCCCGACGATTCCCTCGGGCCGCTTGCCGGTCAGGTCGGCGAGCTGCCGCATTGCGGCCTGGCCGGCCTCGCCCGCGGTGAGGACCTCGCCGCGGCGTTCAGCTGAGGCGGGCCGCCGGTCAGCGTCGCGCTCCCTGGACCGCTCCCGCGCCGCACCGCGCCGGTCGTCGCCTTCATCCCTGATGTGCCTAGATCGCCGTGGCTCCGCCATGCAGATCAGCCCCCATTTCGCGTGCCGGACCCGCGGGCCGGCCGGCGGTGCGCGGCCGCGCCGAGCCGGGCGACGGCCTCGTCTTCGGTCTGGGCGACGTCCTCGCCGGATACCTCGCCCGTCTCGCTGGCCTGCTCGATCTCCTCGAGCTGGCGCCTGACCGCAGCCGGATCGTGCAGTTCCTGTTCTGCCTGCTCCCTGATCACCTCGGCCAGCTGCACGACTGCCTGCAGCGGCACGAACGGCAGCCGGAGCGGAAATGTCACCAGATTCATGTCATCCCCCTCGCGCCATGCCAGCGAAGTCGTAGGCGGCCAGCGGCCCCAGCAGGCGCAGGTCGACCCGGCCCGCCCAGTCCTCCGCGAGCTCGGCCACCGCTTCGGCCAGGGCCGCGTCCTGACTGCGGTCAAGCAGGAAAGCGACGTTCACGGCATCTCGCTCGTGCGTCGGATCGCGGACCAGGCTGGCCACCGCGCGGCCTTCCATCCGCTCCCCAAGGGCAACGGTGTCCTGCTCGCGCTTCACCGCGACGGCGCCGCTGATGATCTCGCCAAGCCGGATCCTGGCGTCGCGGGTCGCGTCCGGTTCCTTCCCGGCGATCTGCTCGCGGAGCTGTGCCGCCTCCGGGTTCTCAGAGAGAATTTCCGCCAGGATGGCCTGCTCCTCATACCGGCCCCTGACGATGTACTCGGCGCGGCCTTCCAGGTCAGCCAAGTCAGCGGCAAGCTCGTCCTGGTGCCCGGCCAGCAACTCCTGCGCCACCGCGTCGTCGTCGGCCAGCACGGCGCCGAAGCGCATCGGCAGTACCGGCACTTCCGCGGCGCTGGCGTCGACGACCTTCTCGTGCGCCCTCAGGTCGTCTGGCGTGCCGAGCGGCCTCGACAGCTCCACGTCGCTGGCCAGTGCCGCCAGGGCACCGTGCCGGATGATCCGCACCTGGCCCGGCGGGTCGCCCACGCCGGAGATTTCTTCGGTGAGCTCGATGTCGGCCGGCAGGATGGCATACACGTAGGTACCCTGCCGGGCGCTGCCTGGCGACTGCTCAGACTGTGCTGGCGCTGACATTTCAGTCCCCCTCTCGCCTGCTGCGCCGGCCGGCCCGCTGCCGGTCGTGCCCGGCATCGTCGGCGATCCCGCGCAGCTTGTCGCCCGCCGCGTCGAGGGCGCCCTTCGTCTTGCTCTTCGCGCCGTTCTCCTGCATGTCGCTGACCAGGTCAGGCAGCCCTTCCTTCTCGTCGGAGATGTCCAGCCGGTTGACCGCCTCGGCGAACCGCAGGTAGGTGTCGACGCTCGCGATCACGATGCGCGCGTCGATGGTGAGCAGCTCGATGCCGACGAGCGACACCCGCACGTACGCGTCGATCACCAAACCCTTGTCGAGGATGATCTCGATAACGTCGGCGAGCCCGCTCGGCGACGGGCGCGCCGCGCTGCCGCCGGCCGGCTGCATGGCAGTAGTCACTTGGTGCTCCCCTCGTCAGCGCGCCCTGGCCCGCTGGCCCTGGCGCTGCGGACGCTCGCCCGCCTGGCGGGAACGAGAAGGCCGGCGCTGGTCGCGTCCGGCCGCGTCACGGTCTTCGCCGGCGCCGCGACCGGAGCGCCGCCGG
This sequence comes from Streptosporangiaceae bacterium, assembly GCA_036495525.1. Taxonomy (GTDB): domain Bacteria; phylum Actinomycetota; class Actinomycetes; order Streptosporangiales; family Streptosporangiaceae; genus DASXMR01. The sequence goes on from DASXMR010000050.1 coordinate 22,605, forward strand.
GCTACCTCGCCCCGCTCGCGACGACCGCGTTCTTGCTCTTCTCGCTGATCGCCTGACCGCTCGTCCTGCTGGTGGTCATCAGCGGTGGCCGCCTCGTGGTCCTGCACGACTTCGCCGTCTTCGATGACGCCGCGCCAGCCCTGCAGCTCGTCTGGCTGCAGCAGCACCTGCGACATGACGTGCCGGCGGAAGTGCTTGAGCTCGAGCCGGGCTCGCCGGCCAGGCGCCCGCCACAGGTTTCCGGTGTGCTCGAAGAAGCCCTGCGGGTGATACTCGAGCACCATCAGGATCCTGGTCAGCCTGGGCGCGAGCTCGTGAAAGGTGACCGAGCCGTCGACGTGGCCCTTCTCGCCCTTGGACCGCCAGACGATCCTCTCGTCAGGTACCTGGCTGAGGATCGTGGACTCCCAGGACCGGTGCGACCAAAAGATCTGCGCCTTCCAGCTGAGCGTCTGGTCCTCCTCCTGCTCGACGTTCTCGACCTTCTTCATGAAGCTCGGGAAGTCAGCGAACTGCGTCCACTGGTTGTAGGCCAAGGTGACCGGAACGCCGACGTCGATGGCCTCGACGATGTTGGTGACCTTGAGGTTCTTGCCCTTGCCGCCACCGCCCTGGCCGAGCATGCCGCCGGCCTTCTCCTTGACCGCGGACAAGCCGGCGCCGGCCAGCGAGCGGACCGGGCCCTTGCCTTCGGCCATGTCCTTGGCGCCGGTGACCGCGGCCATCAGGCCAGGTCCGGCCCCGTCGGCGACGTAGTCGGCGAGCCGGTCGGTCATTCCGCCGATCTGGTCCCGCAGTGCGTCGACCGCGCGGTCGCCGAGGGCGCCTATCAGCCCGGTGAGCTCTGACTTGAGCTTGTCGGTGACCGGGCTTGCCTTGCTATTGCTGGCCATCGCGCTCACCTCCTGGTCCTGGTGGCCTGGCCGCTGCGCCGCGCGGTCCTGCGCACGGGCGGCGCCTCGTCGTCTGCTGACTCGTCCTCGTCGTCCTCCGGCTCAGACTCGTCCTCGTACTCGTCCCGGCCGTCGTACTCGTCCCGGTCTTCGTCTTCGTCCTGGTCCTCGTCTTCGTCCTGGTCTTCGTACTGGTCCTCGGCGGCGCGGCCGTCATCTTCGTCGCCGTCTGAGGTCCTGCGGCGCCTGCGGCGCGGGCGCTCAGCACCGTCGGCCGCTTGCTCCTTCGCGGCACCGGCGGCGCGTGATGCGCGGGCCGCCGGCTCGCGGATGCTCTCGGCGCGGTCGTGCAGCGCGCCGGTCAGCGAGTCGATGCGACCGGTGATCGCCGCCATGGCCGCTGCCTTGCCGGCCTCCATCAGATCGCCGCGCACCGTGTCAGTGATCTCGCCGAGCTGCGGCGCTACCTTCCCGAGCGCGTCAGCCGAGCCGAGCGCCCCGGCGGCGCGCCGCATGGCCCCGCCTGCGAGGCCGCCGGCGCCGCCCGTCGCCGCGGCCGCGCCCAGCACGGCCGCCATCCGCATCTTGCGTCTCCTGCCGAGCACATAGCCGACGCCGAGTGCCAGCGCAGCCTGAGTGCCGCCTTTCATATCGACCCCTCCCCGTGAATCTGCCGGTCGTGGCCCCGCAGCGGAGCCCGCATTTCCCCAGCTAGATGCAAACCCGGCGGCTACCCGGGGCCTCACGACGAAAACACAGGAGACTGATGTGAACGCTGTGGTCCCCTGCGGCGCAAGGCAAAACTGGCCCGATCCCTGATTGAGGCCACCTGGGCCGGGTAGCCGGGAACGCCCAGACGTGCGGGACGGTGACGATGCAGCACGCGACGGGCGATCGCTGGTGGCTGGCTGCCGCCAGGCGGACAGCACGCAAGCTCAGGCAGGACGAACTGGCCGACCGGGCGGCCTCGCTCACCTACTATTCCGTGCTGGCGATCTTTCCCGGCCTGCTGGTCCTGGTCTCGCTGCTTGGCTTGCTCGGCCAGCGCAGCCAGTCACTGATCAGCAACCTGGCCACCATCGCGCCGGCCTCGGTCCGGCAGACGGTGCTATCGGCGGTGAGCCGGCTGGAGCAGGGACACGCGGCGGCCAGCTTCCTGGTGGTGGCCGGCCTGGTCGTGGCTTCTGGTCGGCATCCCGATACGTCGCGGCGTTCATGCGAATGGCGAACGTCATCTACCGGGCGCCGGAGGGACGACCCGCCCTGAAAGCGCTGTGGACCCGGCTCGGCACCACGCTCGCCATCATGATCTTGCTGGTTGCCGCCGCGCTGATCGTGGTCGTCACCGGCAGCCTGGCCAGCCGGGTCGGCCAGGCGCTCGGCGTCGGGCATGCTGCCGTTACTGCCTGGGGCATCGCCAAGTGGCCGGTCCTGCTGATCCTGGTCGTCGTGACGCTCGCCGTGCTGTACTGGGCCAGCCCGAACGTGCGGCAGGGATTCCGGCTGCTGACCCTCGGCAGCGGCCTCGCCGTGCTGATCTGGCTGGCCGCCTCCGGGCTGTTCGCCGTCTACGTGGCCAACTTCGGGCACTACAACAAGATCTACGGCAGCATCGCCGGGGTCATCATCCTGATGATCTGGCTATGGATCACGAACCTCGCCGTGCTGCTCGGCGCGGAGTTCGACGCCGAGCTCGAGCGCGACCGGGCCGCCGAAGCTGGCAACGGCCCGCGCGCAGAGCTGCGGGACACCAGGAAGCTGCGATTAGCCCCGGCCCGTTGGGCCTGGCTAACGGCAGAACGCCGGGAGGTCGCCCGGCTGCTGCGTCCGCAGCTACCGGCCGAGCGCTCGTTCAAGCTGGGACTTGCTCATGCTGGAGCGCCCCTTGATGTTGCGCTTGCGCGCCTGCGCGTACAGCTGGTCCTTCGTCGGGCCGGCGGCTCCCGAATGGGACCGCAGTCCGCCGCGCCTGCCCGAGGACATGTCGCGAGTGGAGGTCTTGCTCGCCGTCCGGGACTCGCCTGCCCGGGCGCGCTCCTTGTTCACCGTGCGGGCTGCGATCTCCCGTGCGCGCTTCGGGCTCTCACCGCGCTGCTCCGCGCTCTGCTCGATGTGCTCGTACTGCCGTTCCCGCTTCGGCGATGATCCGCGTGGCACTGGCTCCTCCTCTCAGCCTGTCGAGCAGGCTGACTATCAGGTCAGGATCGTCACAGCCAGCGCGGCGGGGCAGCCGCGGCCGACGAGCCGCGCCACGTCGTGCCAGTCGACGGTGTCGGCGACGGCGTCGGCTATCGGCCGGGAAAGCCCGAGCGCGGTGAGCCGCATGACCCGCCAGGCGTGCACGGCCAGAGCCTCACGGTCGGCCGGCTGCACGGCTTCGGGCACCGCCTCGCTGCGCCTGGTCATGGTGCCTCCTCGGCATGAACTGGCTTACGTGGGCCCAGCTACCCGGCGGCCGGCGGATCATGCACGGCCAGAGCCCCTGCTCCCGCCCGCCATCTGTTTAGCCTCAGGCGGTCCGGGTAGCGGCGCGCAGGCATGCCAGCAAGTCTCTGCCGAGGGAGTGGTGATGGCCAAGATCGCATCGGAGCTGCTGATCGAGCGGCTGGCCGACTGGGGCGTGGACACGGTCTTCGGCCTGCCGGGCGATGGCATCAACGGAATCATGGAGGCGCTGCGCCGCCATCAGGACCGGGTCCGGTTCCTGCTGGTCCACCACGAGGAAGCCGCGGCGTTCATGGCCACGGCCTACGCCAAGGCGACCGGCCGCCTGGGGGTCTGCCTGGCCACGTCAGGGCCAGGCGCGATTCACCTGCTCAACGGGCTGTATGACGCCAAGCTCGACCACGCGCCGGTGCTCGCGATCACCGGCATGCAGGAGACGTCGGTGCTGGGCACCGGATACCAGCAGGAGGTGCACACCGACCGGCTGTACGCGGACCTGGCTGAGTACAACCTGGTCGTGGAGAATCCCGCGCAGCTGCCGGGCGTCGTGGACATCGCCATCCGCACCGCCCTTGCCAGGCGCGGCGTCGCCCACCTGACCTTCCCCAATGACATCCAGGTCGCCGACGCCGACGCCGACCCGTTCCAGCATGTGGCCCCGGCGCGGCCGCCGGCCACCGCGCCGGTGTACCTGCCGCCGCCGGGGCAGGCCAGGCAGGCTGACCTGGAGGCCGCGGCCCAGCTGCTCAACGACGGCCAGAAGGTCGCGATTCTGGCGGGCGCCGGCGCGCTCCATGCCCGCGACGAGGTGCTGGCAGCCGCTGACCGGCTGGGCGCGCCGGTGATCAAGACGCTGCCGGGCAAGGCGGTCATCCCGGACGACAGCGAGTTCGCCGTGGGCGGCATCGGCCTGCTCGGCACCCGACCGGGCGAGGAGCTGGTCGAGGACTGCGACACCCTGCTCATGATCGGCACGAACTTCCCCTACACCCAGCACCTGCCGGCGCCGGGGAAGACCAGGGTGGTGCAGATCGAGGCCGACCCGGTCCGCGCTGGCACCCGCATCCCGACCGAGGTGCCGGTCATCGGGGACGCCAGGGAGAGCCTGCAGGCCCTGCTGCCGCTGCTGGACCGCAAGTCAGACCGCGGCCACCTGGAGAAGTACCAGAAGGCGATGGACCGCTGGCGGTCAGACATGGCAGACCTGGAGTCGGCCAAGCGCACCCCGATCGCGCCGCAGTACCCGATCGGCCTGATCAACGAGCTGGCCACTGACGACGCGATCCTGACCTGCGACAGCGGGACGATCGCGACGTGGGCGGCGAGGCACTGGACGATCCGCGGCGACCGGCAGTTCTACCTGTCAGGCAACCTCGCCACGATGGCGCCCGGCCTGCCCTACGCGCTGGGCATCCAGCACGCTTTTCCCGGCCGCCAGGTCATCGCTTACGTCGGCGACGGCGGCTTCGCGATGCTGATGGCCGAGTTCCTCACCGCGTGCCGCACCGGGCTGCCGGTCAAGGTCATCATCAACAACAACAACTCCCTGGGCCAGATCCTCTGGGAGCAGATGGTGCTCGGCTACCCCGAGCACGGCGTGCGGTTCCCCCAGCCAGCACCGGACTACGCGGCCTGGGCGGCGGCCTGCGGCGGTTACGCGGCCAAGGTGTCCGACCCGGAGAACGCCAGGCCGGCCATCGCCGACGCGCTGGCCTACGACGGCCCGGCCCTGGTTGACATCGACGTCGATCCGGACGAGCCGCCGCTGCCCGGCAAGGTCTCCTATCAGCAGGCGAAGAAGTTCGCTGAGGCGTTCCTGAAGGGGCAGCCGCGCAAGGCGGCCATCGCCACCACCTTGTTCAAGGACAAGATCCAGCAGCTCGGCCGCTGAGAGGGGCGCGATGACCAGCATTCAGCTGCCCGCTCCGGTACTGCGCCGCGACGAGCCGAGGGTGGACGTGGTCGCGCTTGAGCGGGACCTGCGGGCCAGGGTCGACGGGGAGGTGCGCTTCGACCCCGGCAGCCGGGGCGCGTACAGCACCGACGCGTCGAACTACCGCCAGGTGCCGTACGGCGTGGTCATCCCCCGCACGGTGGAGGCCGGGGCGGCCGCCGTGGGCGTCTGCCGCGAGCACGGCGCACCGCTGCTGTCCAGGGGCGGCGGGACCAGCCTGGCCGGCCAGTCCTGCAACGCCGCGGTGCTGATCGACTGGTCCAAGTACTGCCACGGCCTGGTGAGCGTGGACCCCGCCGCCCGGACCTGCATCGTCGAGCCCGGCATCGTTCTTGACCAGCTCAACTCAGGCCTGGCCGAGCACGGCCTGATGTTCGGGCCTCGGCCGGCCACCCATGATCACTGCACGCTGGGCGGCATGATCGGCAATAACTCATGCGGTGCCACCGCCCAGGCCTACGGCAAGACGGCCGACAACGTGGTCCGGCTCGAGGTGCTGACCTACGACGGCGAGCGTTTCTGGGCGGGCCTGGTCAGCGACGAGGAGCTCGACCGCATCGCCGCCGGCGACGGCCGCCGCGCCGCGATCTACGCGGCGCTGCGCGAGCTGGCCGCCGCCCGTGGCGACGACATCCGGTCCGCTTACCCGCGGATCCCGCGGCGTGTCTCGGGCTACAACCTCGACGCGCTGCTGCCCGAGAACGGCTTCAACCTCGCCGCCGCGCTGACCGGCAGCGAGAGCACGCTGGTCACTATCCTGCACGCCGAGCTGCGGCTGGTCCCGGCGCCTGCTGCCCGGACCACGGTCGTGCTCGGCTACCACGACATCGCATCCGCCGCTGACGCCGCGCCAGGCGTCGCCGCGCACAAGCCCGAGCAGCTCGAGGGGCTCGACCGGCACCTCATCTCGTTCGAGAAAGTGCGGCAGATGAATCCGGCGGCCCTGCGCCTGCTGCCGGACGGCGACGCATGGCTCGTGGTCATCTTCAGCGGAGACAGCCAGGAGGAAGCCGACAAGCGCGCTAAGGGCCTGATCAGCGACCTGAAGGGCACCGAGCACGGGCCGTCGGCGCTGCTGTACGACGACCCGGGGCACGAGCACGACCTCGCGGACGTCAGGGAAGCAGGGCTGGGCGCCACCGCCAGGGTGCCCGGCATGCCTGACACCTGGGAAGGCTGGGAGGACTCGGCCGTGCCACCGGAGCGGCTCGGCGACTACCTGCGCGACCTGATGAAGCTGTACGACGAGTTCGGGTACTCCGGTTCCGCGCTCTACGGCCACTTCGGGCAGGGCTGCGTGCATACCAGGATCCCGTTCGACCTGGTCACCGCCGAGGGCGTGGCGACCTTCCGCAGGTTCATCGAGCGGTCAGCCGACCTGGTGGTGTCCTACGGCGGGTCGTTCTCCGGTGAGCACGGCGACGGCCAGTCCCGCGGCGAGCTGCTGCCGAAGCTGTTCGGCCCGGCAGTCGCTGAGGCATTCGGGCAGTTCAAGGCCATCTTCGACCCGGCCAACCGGATGAACCCCGGCAAGATCGTGGCGCCGTACCTGATCGACGAGAACCTGCGCCTCGGGCCCTCGTGGACGCCGCGCGCCGATGAAACCTACTTCCGCTATCCGGACGACGGCGGCCTGTTCGAGCGCGCGGTCATGCGCTGCGTCGGGGTCGGCAAGTGCCGTCACGATCACGGCGGCGTGATGTGCCCGTCGTACATGGTCACCCGCGAGGAAGAGCACTCGACCCGCGGCCGGAGCCGGCTGCTGTTCGAGATGCTGGCGGGCCACGCCGACTCGCCGGTCAAGGCCGGCTGGCGCTCACCCGAGGTCCGGGACGCCCTGGACCTGTGCCTGGCGTGCAAGGGCTGCAAGCGCGACTGCCCCGTCGAGGTGGACATGGCCACGATGAAGGCCGAGTTCCTCGCCCACCACTACGCCCGGCGGCTCCGGCCCCGCGCGCATTACTCGATGGGCTGGCTGCCCGCCACCGCGCTGGCCGCCGCCCGCGCGCCGCGGCTGGTCAACGCCATCACGCAGGCACCAGGCCTGCGCCGCGTGCTCACCGCAGCCGGCGGCATCGACCGGCGCCGCCGGATCCCGCAGTTCGCCAGCCAGACGCTGCAAGCCTGGCACGCCGGGCACGAGGCCGGGCCGGCCGGGCTGCGCGGCGAGGTGCTGCTCTGGCCGGACACGTTCACAAACCACTTCGCCCCGCACATCGGCCAGGCAGCCGTCGAGGTCCTGGAGGCGGCCGGCTGGCGTGTCGTGATGCCGCGGCAGCCGCTGTGCTGCGGGCTCACCTGGATATCGACGGGTCAGCTGGCCACCGCCCGCCGGGTGCTGCGGCGCACCGTCCGGGCGCTGGCGCCGTACCTGCAGCGCGGCGTGCTGGTCGTGGGCATGGAGCCGAGCTGCACGGCGGTCTTCCGCAGCGATGCGGGCGAGCTGATGCCCGGTGACCGTGACGTCCAGCGGCTCGGCCGGCAGACCGTCACCCTCGCCGAGCTGCTCAGCCAGCACACCGACGGCTGGCAGCCACCGCAGGCCGGCGGCAAGGCCATCGCCCAGACCCACTGCCACCAGCACGCGATCATGGGGTACGACGCCGATCAGGCCCTGCTGCGTGCCGCCGGCGTCGAGCTGGACGTGCTGGACTCGGGCTGCTGCGGCCTGGCCGGGAACTTCGGCTTCGAGGCCGGGCACTACGAGGTCTCCATGGCCTGCGCCGAGCGCGTCCTGCTGCCCGCAGTGCGGGACGCGGCACCGGACACCATGGTGCTGGCCGACGGGTTCAGCTGCCGCACCCAGATCGAGCAGTCAGGCAGCGGCCGGGTGCCGGTGCACCTGGCCGAGCTCCTGGCCGACGGGCTGCGCCGCGAGACAGCGCAGCCCAACAGGCCCGCCGCGCCTCGATCGGCGAGCTCCGGCTAGTTCGGCGGGCGGCCGCGCGCGGTCAGGCGGATCTGGCGGCCGCGAGATGCCGGCTCGGGTAGCCGGCCTGGTCATCCCCCGCCGCGGGTCTCGTCGGGCAGGCCCAGTGCCCTCGCGATGTCGCCCACCTGGTGGAACTCGACGTCAGCCGGGAGCTGCGCGACCAGGTCAGCTAGTGGCTGCGGAGCGTAGCGGCTGGCCAGGTCAGCCGGCAGCTGGTCGCGCCAGGCGGGAAATTCGCTTCTGGCCAGGTGCCGCGCCAGGTCGCTGCGGAGTTCAAGCTGATCTGCGTCGGGACCATGCTCCGGGCTCGGCCGTCCAGCCGGCGCCCAGGTGGCCTCCGGCTGGTCGTCGCCCGGCGGTTCTGGCTCGACCCACTCCTCGGCTCGCGTCGCGTGCCCGGCCTGCAGCTCGCTGCGTACCTCTCGCTTGAGCTCGTCGTCCTCGCGCGGGCCATACTTCCCGCCGCCGTGGTTCATGATCCCTCCCGCCAGAGCGCCGCGGTGCGAGCCGAGACCCGCGCCCCGCAGGCTGCCCTGCCCGATCGCCGCGCGGGTATGCATCCCCCGCCGCCAGCACCCGGCGCAGGCCGGCGGCTAACGCGGCCCCGGCGCGGCAGCGCGTTTATCCGGTGTGCCACGGGTAGCGATGCCGCAGGCAGCGACTCATACCAGGGGAGGGATCATGGCTGACGTCTTCGAGGTTCTCGGCGCCGATCATGCTGATGTGAAGGGAATGCTGACCGTGCTGCTGGAGAGTCCTGGCCACGAGGCGAGCGATATGGTGCAGGAAGCGCGCCAGCAGGTGGCCGACTATCTCGTGATGGACTCGTCGCGGCACGAGGCGGCTGAGGAGCAGTACTTCTGGCCCGTCGTCCGCGAGCGGCTGCCTGATGGCGGCAGGCTGGCTGACGAGGCCATCAGCCAGGAGAGCGAGGCCAAGGAGATGCTGACCCGGCTGGACAAGCTGACCAGCCGGGACCCTGAGTTCGACCGGCTGATTGCCGAGTACTCCCCGGCCGCTCAGCGTCACATCGAGTTCGAGGAAACCCGGGTGTGGCCCGCGCTGCGCGCGGCCCTGACTCCTGACCAGGCGCAGGATCTGGGCGGGAAGGTCGAGCACGCCGAGGACCGCGGCCCGACCCGGCCGCACCCGCACACCCCGCCCAGCCCAGGGATGCTGCGCACCGCTGGTGCGGCCGTGGCGGTGATCGACCGGCTGCGGGACGCCATGAGCGGGCGCGGCCGAACTAGCTAAGGGGCGGGACGCCTGCCAGGCCGCTCTCGTCCGGGGATGAGCCGCTGGCAGCCGGGCTCCGCTCGTCGAGGACGATCCCCGGTGATCCGATGACGAAGTTGCGGATCCACGGATCATGGCTGCTGGCACGGGTCTTGATGACGGTCATCGTCCGGCCGATCGACTGGTTTTGACGCTGGTAGCCGAGCAGGACCAGGTTGTCAGCGAGCGGGGAGATGGCCGAATCGGACATGGCGTCGGCGCTGAATAGCCGCGGCGTCTCCATCGTCATCATGACGCTGACGCCCTGCCGGGAAAAGCGCTGCATGATCGAGTAGATAAACTCCTGGAACCGTATCTCATCACCGGCCGACAACCGCAGGTCAGCGAGGCTATCGATGAGGACCCGCCGCGCCTTGGTCCGCTCGACCGTGGCCAGCAAGCCGTAAACCCATTCGTCGATATATATGTCCACCGGCGAGTGGTACATGACTTCCACATTCGGCTCGTCCAGCGACCAGCCGAACCCCCCGAGCACTCGCTGCAGCTGGGTTGGATTTTCCTGCATGCTCGCGATTACCCCTGGCTCTCCCTGCCGCGCCCCGTTCATCACGAAGTGCAGTCCCATGAGCGTTTTACCCGAGCCCGATGGGCCGGCGATCAGGGTGGAGGCACCGGGCCAGTAGCCGTCGTCCAGCATGTCGTCCAGGGCGGAGATTCCGGAGGAGACCCGAATGTCACCGAGCGCGTAGTGGTTCCCGGCGGGCGCGTCCGCCAGCCGGGGGAACAGCCGCAGCCCGCCGGCCGTCAGCCGGTAGGAATGCTGACCAGAGCGGAATGTGCTGCCCCGGAGCTTGCGCACCTGCAGGAACCTGGCCTCGCGCTGCCCGATCGGCTCGGTGGTGAGACTGAGGATGGCATCGGCCACGGCGAACTCGGCCATGGACGCGATCTCGGCGTCCTCGTACTCGCCCACCCACAGGCTCGCGACCGGGGACGCCCCTAGCCGGCCAGCGATTTCGTGCAGGAATTTGCGGAACTCACCGTAGTTGGCGGCGAAGGCCTGCAGCGCCTTGAAGCTGTCAACGACGATCAGCGCCGGACGACGCTCCCTGACCACCTGGCCGAGCTGCTCGGCAACGCCCTGGAGCCCGTCCTGGCTCACGGTCGCGCCAAGGTCTTCGTAGTAGACCGCCGTTCCGATCGCGGTGGCGTCAAAGAATTCCAGGCTCTGACCGAACCGCACAATCTTCTCGAGCGGCTCGGAGACAGTGGAGAAGTAGACCGTAGGCCGGTCGGGGCGGCCATTACGGAAGGCGTACTGCTGAGCCAGGATTGTCTTGCCGCTGCCAGGGCGTCCCATGATCAGGCTGATGGCATTGGCCGGCAGCCCGCCGCCCAGCACTTCGTCGAGCGGTGCGTGACCGCTCAGCAGCCGGTCAGGCACGCGACACCTCCGGGACGGGTGCCTGCAGGATGGCACTCGACCCGAGCAGGTCCCTGACAGTCGACACGAACTGCAGCGGATCCAGCGGTTTCCGCAGGAAGGCATCGGCCCCGGACTCGATCGCCTGCTCCAGGCCTTCCAGCACCGAGACCGCGATGACCGGAACCTCGCGTTGCTGCTTGAAATACCGGCACAGCTGGAATCCGGCACCCCCTGATATCAGCAGCTCGACCACTACCAGCGAGGGGAAGTTCTCGAGGAATGACTGCTGGGCGGCTTCACCGCCCAGGGTTACCTCCACCTCAAAGCCTTCGGTCTTCAAGAAATACTCTTGCAGCTCGGCGGCGTGGGGGTCGTGCTCGGCGAGCAGAATTAGCAGGCGAGGCAGATTCCCGCCAGCGGCAGCCGCCGGCGCCGCAGCGCCAATCCGCTCGGCCAGCAGCCGGTGCGCGTCGGCCGGGCTCAGTCCCTCGGCCATGCGCATCTTCACGAACTGGAGCTGCTCCACCTGCGCGCGGCTGAAAAGGCGATGACCGCCGGTATTGCGGTGCGGGACCACCAGGGCGTAACGGTCCTCCCAGGTGCGCAGGGTTGCAGCCGGCACCTCCACCATCCGCGCTACCGCGCTGATGCTGTAAATGGGCTGGCCGGCTGACGCTTCCATGAAGGTCATCGTAACTGCCGGCCCTCGGCGGCCTGGTACCAGGTTCAGTGATACCTAGGCAGTAGCTCCTCATATTTTGCTCACTACCTGGACAGCTACTCCCGCGCGCGGTACGCTGGCGGCACGGTTGACACCCCAGCCAGACCGACGTTGCGGTTGCTGATCGTCAGCTGATGCGGCTCCGGCTCCTACTGACACGGCGGGTGCCCGGATGGGAGGCGGGGATCGATGTCTGCTACTTACCCCTGCCAGATGGCTGGCGGCGTGCCTGTGGTCACCCCGTCAGGGGATCTGGACCCGAACACCGTCGGCCAGCTACGCGCCGTGCTGCTCGAATGGCACAGCCGCGGATACACGCGGGTGGTGGTGGACATGACTAGCACGCAGTTCTGCGACTCGAGCGGGCTGCGGGAGCTGGTGCTGGCCCACAAGCGCTCGGTGGCCGACGGCGGCGGGCTGCGGCTGGTCATCCCCGAGGGCGGCGCCGTTCTTCGCGTCTTCAACATCTGCGGACTCGACCAGGTCATCCCTCGCTTCACGAGCCTGGGACAGGCTCTGGCCGCTGGCCAGCTCGGCCCCCCGGCCGCCGCACGCGCCGCGACTGTCAGAAGCGGCGCGCCGGCCTAGCTGGCGGCCCCGGGGCTCTGCAGGCCGGGGCGTAGCTGGCCGGCTATGAGCGATGCAGCCGCCGAGTCGCGTTTGGCTGTGCACACGCGGGTACCGGAGCCTTGCCGGGCGATGGGAAGGAAGCGTGCGTGAGGCCTGCTGGGAGTGCTCTGCAGCCGGCCTCTCGCCTGTCGGATGCCGGGCCTGACGGGGCTGCGGTACGCGGTTTCCCGCCGGAGCTCGGCTCAGCTTCGCAGGCTCGCCACTTCGTCGCGGACTTGCTGGAATCACGCGCCGGCGAGGTGCTTGCGGAGAGCGCGGCGATCGTCATCGGGGAACTGGCCGCTAACGCCGTGCTGCATGCCCGGTCGGCCTTCACCGTGGCTGTGTCCTATCCCCGCGGCGCCGTGCGGATCGCCGTCCGCGACGCGGTAAGGCTCGATACCTGCGGGCCGCTGGTCACCATACCCGGGCACGGCCTGGATGTCGTGGGGAAGGTAGCGGTCCGGTGGGCAGCCGAGCCGCTGCCGGACGGGAAGATTGTGTGGGCGGAGCTGGACACCGCTGGTCAGGACGAGAAAGGCAAGGCTCGGGTGGCCAGCGCGTGACCGGCAGCGGGGCTGGCGTGGATGACCAGCGAGCAGCCGGCAATCTGCCGGGGCCGGCGGTCAGCGAGGTAGCGGCGGCGGCTTACGTCGTGCCGACCGACGCGCCCGAGGCGGACGGCACGCTGGCCTGGGACAAGACCACCATGGTGGTGGCCACCGTGCGCGGCGGCGGCCACGAGGGCACCGGCTGGACCTACGCCGCGGGCGCCGCCGCGCGGGTCATCGATGACGTGCTCGCACCGGTTGTCACCGGCCGGCCGGCCTTCGGCATTCCGGCGATCGCGGAGGACATGGCCAGGGCGCTGCGGAACGTGGGCCGGCCTGGCATCGGCGCGACCGCGCTGTCGGCCGTGGACATCGCGCTGTGGGACTTGAAGGCCAGGCTGCTCGGCCTGCCGCTCGCGGACCTCATCGGCCGGGCACGCCAGCGCGTGCCGGTATACGGCAGCGGCGGCTTCACCAGCTACGACGAGCAGCAGACCCGCGACCAGCTGACCGGCTGGGTAGAAGATGACCGCATCCCGCGGGTCAAGATAAAGATCGGCGAGTCGTGGGGCGGCGCGGTGGGCCGCGACCTGGACCGGGTCGCGCTGGCGCGCTCCGTCATCGGCCCGAGCGTGGAGCTGTACGTGGACGCCAACGGCGGCTACCGGGCCGCGCAGGCGGTCCGCGTCGCCCGCGAGCTGGCCCGTTACGGCGTGACCTGGCTGGAGGAGCCGGTCTCGTCGCGGGATCCGGCCGGGCTTGCCGCGGTGCGCCGCCAGGTGCTGCCTGACGTAGCGGCCGGCGAGTACAGCTGGTCGCTGGCTGACTCCGCAGCCCTGATCGGCGCGGGCGCCGTCGACTGCCTGCAGCTCGACGTCACCAGGTGCGGCGGGATCACCGACTTCCTGCGCGGCGCGGCGCTGGCGGCCGCGCACAATCTCGAGGTCTCCGGGCACTGCGCGCCGAACCTGCACGCGCACGTGTGCGCCGCCGTGCCGAACGTGCGGCACGTGGAGTACTTCCATGACCACCAGCGGATCGAGCGGATGCTGTTCGACGGCGCGCTCAGCCCCCTGGACGGTGACCTGTGCCCGGACCCGGGACAGCCAGGTCTCGGCTTGCGCCTCAAGCAGCCGGACGCCGACCGGTTCCGGACGGCCTGACCGCTCCGCCGGACGACAGCGGGCCAGCGCCGCGGGTTAGCCGATGCCGAGCGCCAGCGCCGCGCCCAGGCACGCCGTACCGACCACAATCCAGGTCACGTAATCGGTGACGACACCGCTCTGAAAGGCCTTGCTGAGGCTGGTCAGGCCAGCGCCCGGCTCAAACCCGCGGCGCAGCACCGGGAGCCGCCGCCAGTACAGCGCGGCAAAGGCGAGCAGCAACGCACCCGCCACCGAGCCGATGCCGCTGGCCAGGTCCGCGTGGCTGATCACCGCGGCCTGCGCCGGGAAGATGCCAGCCGGGTGCGCGATGCGCCGGCCGGCCAGCACAGCCACGTTGTAGGCGGCCTGATCCTGGAACCGGACGGCCGCGGTCTGCACCGTGCTGCCGAGCCGCGGCAGCACGCCGACGGCGATGGCCGCGGCGGTCAGCACTGCAGCCGGGACGATCATGGTGCGGGGCGTTCGCGTCCTGCCCTGGACAGTCTCGCTCGTTTCCTCGGCGGCCTCGCGCGCCATCTGCTGTTCCTCGGCAGGCGGGTCGCCCAGCCCGAAGAACACCCCGCCCGCGACCCGCAGCACCGCGCCGCCGACCAGGATCGTGCACAAGAGCAGCACCGCAGTGATCCAGCCGAGGCCGCGCGAGCCGATGCTCGCCTCGAGGAAGGACTTGCCGGCGAAGGTGGCCAGCGGCGGCAGGTCGGCCAGGCCGAGCGCCGCGACCGTGAAGATCACGCCGGTCACCCGCAGGTGCCGGGCGCGGCCGTGCAGCCGGGTCTCGTCCACCGAGCCGAGCCGGTGCAGCACGATGCCGGTGCACAGGAACAGCGCCGCCTTCACCAGCGCGTGCCCGGCCACGTAGACCGCGGTCCCGGCCAGGCCAAGGGGCGTGAGAAGGCCGATGCCGGTCAGGAAGATGCCCGCGTGACTGATCGTGGAAAAGGCCAGCAGCCGCTTGAGATGCCGCTCGCGGAAGCAGAACAGCGCGCCGGTCACGGCGGTGACGAGCCCGAGCGTCACGAAGATCGCGGTGATGATGGCGCGGTGACCAAGCGCGGTGCCGAACACTGACCAGTAGACCCGGCTCACCCCGTACAACCCGAGCTCCACCATCACGCCGGAGAACAGCACGCAGACTGGCGTCGGCGCCACCGCGTGGGCGTCGGCGAGCCACAGGTGAAAGGGCACGATCGCGCCTTTCACCAGCAAGCCAGTGATGATGAACAGGAACGCCACCAGCACCAGGCCGTCCGGCTTGCGGCGGGCGATGTCCGCGCCGATCTGGGCCATGTTCAGGGCGCCGGTCCGGCCGTAGATGACGGCGATGCCGGACAGCGACAGGTAAGCGCCGATGCTGTTGGTGATCGCGAAGTTCAGCGCGCCCTGGATCGGGCCGCGTTCTTCCGGCCGGTACGCGGTGAGCGCGTAGGCCGCCACCCCCATCAGCTCGAACCACACGAACAGGTCGAAGATGTCACCCGTCAGGCAGAAACCCGCCATGCCGGCGAGGAAGAGCAGCATCAGCGCGTGGTAGTAGGTGCCGACCCGCTCGAAGTAACGCCAGGAGAAGGTCATCGACGCGGTGACGAGCACGGCTGCCAGGGTGGCCAGCCCGCTGCTGAGCGGCCCGGCCGCGAAGTCGACGCCGAGGGCCACGCCGTGGGCCGGGCGGAATCCGGCGAACCAGTACACCGTGTCACCGTGCGCGGTGCTGGCTGTCAGTACCGCCAGCATGACCGCGACCGCCGCCCCGGTAACGATCGCGGCGGCGTCCAGGATCCGGCGGCGGCCGCGCAGCAGCGGGCCAGCCGCGGCGATCGCCGCGGCCACGATCAGCGGCACGGCGACCGTCAGGGCTGCCAGCTGGTTCACGGTGCGGGTCAGCCCTTGAGCTGCACGAGCTCTTGCGGGTCGAGCGTGCCGAACCGCTTGTAAGCCTGCACGGCCAGCGCGAGCAGCAGCGCCGTGACGGCGGCCTCGACCACCACGTCGGTGAGCGCCAGTGCCTGCACGACGGGGTCGACGGCAGGGGTGCGCCGCGGGATGTCCGAGAAGTAGGGCGCGGCCGCGCCGGCCCTGTAACCGACGCCGAGCAGCAGCACGTAGGTCGAGGACTGGAGCACGATCAGGCAGACGATCAGGTGCACCAGGTGACGGCTGGTCACGATGCCGTACAGGCCGACGGCCAGGATCCACGCGACGACGAGAAACGGGAAGACGCCCATCAGCTCGTCTCCTGGCGCACCAGCAGGGTCTGGTCAAGCAGCTCGCTCACGATCAGCAGGAACGCCGCCGCGACCTCGATGCCGACGAAGAAGCTGATCAGCGCTATCGTCCCGGACGAGCTCACCGCGCCGGGCATGGTGCCAAGCCCCAGGAAGTTGGTCAGGTAGGGCAGCCCCATGGCGACGCCGGCGATACCGATCGCGACGAAGCCGGCGGCTCCCGCGGCCTCCACCGCGTCGGTGACATCCACCGGGCTGAGCCTTCGCAGCGTCAGCAGCTGGCCGGCCAGGTAGATGAGGACAAACGAGCTGGCCAGCACGACGCCGCCCTGGAACCCGCCGGACGGGCTGGTCTGCGCGTGCGAGGCCAGGTTCCAGCCGAGCACCAGCATCGGCCCGGTCAGCAGCAGCGAGAGCTGCCTGACCGCCGGGCTGTCCTGGCGCGCGTCCGGGCTGGCCGCCTCGGTCGGCTGGTGCTCCCGCTCGCCGCGCAGGTGCCGCAGCACGATGGCGACCCCGGTCGCGGCGGCGAACAGGATGAATTCCTCGCCGAGGGTGTCGATGCCGCGGTACTCGAAGTTCACCGCGGAGACCACGCCGGTGGCGTTGGTCTGACCGACCGCTATCCGGTTGATGATGTCGCCATAAGGACCGGGGTAATGCCCGAATCCTGGCAGGCCGACAAGACCCCACAGGTAGAACGAGGTCAGCCCGGCGACTGCTACGAGAAAGAGCCAGAGTCGCTGCCGCGGCTTCACTTCTCCCGCCGCCTGACCCTGGTCAGTGTCAGCAGCAGCAGGACAGGCAGCAGCACGGCGCCGACGACGAGCTCGGAAAGGGTCACGTCGGGCGCCTGGAAGGCCAGGAAAAGCAGCGCCAGCAGCAGTCCGTAGAAGCTGAGCAGGACGACCTGGCGGACCGGGTCCCTGGTCTTCACCACGACCGCCGCGCCAGCGGCGACCAGCACGAGGATGGTCACCTGCAGCGCGTCCATCAGGCCCGCCGGAACCGGCGCGAGCGCACTGGCGGCGAGAAGGTCAGGCGTCATCCCGTTCGCCGCCTAATGCCGCCCTCGTCGCCGCCGCGCTGGCCAGCTCCCCGCCTGGCTGCCGCCGCCCTGACCGTCGCGTGGCTGAGGAACGGAGCGCAGACGACGACGAAGAGCAGGGCGAGCCACAGCAGCAGCGAGCTCACCGACCACCCGGACCTGACCAGCACGGCCAGCCCGACGCACAGCGGCGCCAGCAGCGAGACCGGGGTCACGAAATGCAGTTTCTGCTCGGCCTCGCGCATCACCAGCACGCCGAGCACCGACGCGAACGTCAGCAGCACCGCCAGCGCCAGCAGCGCGTCGGTCAGCACTGTCGTGATCACAGCCAGCGCTCCAGGAACCGGGCGAAGACCACCCCGCTGCCGAACAGCAGCACGGCGAGCACCACGGGCAGCTCGAACTCGCCTGGCCGGCCGAAGCCCTCGGCCATCAGCGCGAGGACCATGACGGCGATGGCGCCAGCCGCCTCATACGCCACCAGGGCATCCATCACCGTGCCGCGGCTCGCCACGACGCCGCAGGGCACGACGGCGGCCAGCATGAGGACAGCGGCGAGCACGAAGGCACTCAGTGCACGGCCTCCCCCCTGGTGGCGACGAGCTGATGGATGACCATCTCGTCACGCTCGGCGTCGAATCCCGCGACGAAAGAGTTCGGCGCCACCGAGGCGATGCCGATGAGCAGGCTCTGCCTGGTCATCTCGCCAGCGTCGCCGCCGGACCTGGCCTGCACCCGCCGGTATCCGCTGGCCGGTTCCTCGCCCCTGGCGAGCTTGCGCCACAGCGCGGCAAAGATGATCACCAGGTCGTGTGCCACCTCAGCAGGCAGCCGCACCAGCGGCTGCAGCCAGCGGAGCCGGATCAGGGGCGCGGCGTCAGCCTGACCGACGGCCGTGGCGGCCAGGAAAGCGCCAAGCGCCGCCGCCCCGGCGCCGGTCAGCAGCTCGTCCCTGGCCACGGTGTGATCGAGGATGAGCCAGAACGTCATCAGCACGGCCCACCACAGCACCCAGCGGGCTACGGCCCTGGCAGACCGCACGCTGGGGCGTCCGGCTGCGCCGCGGCTCACGCGCTCACCCGGCCGGCGCCGCCGCCTGATCCACTGGGCACCCGCGTCACCTGCCCCTGGCCCGGTCAGGCAAACTCCCACGGCCAGACGGCGGTAACCCCAGCCACCCCAGTTATGCCGCCAGAGCGACGCTTGACGGCCGGGGGCTGGGTACTGGCGTGGCATGACCGGCGACGTGCACGCTGTCCTCTTCGACGCGGACGGCACCCTGGTGGACAACAATTACCTGCACACCGTGGCGTGGTGGGAGGCTTTCGTCCAGGCCGGCCACGACGTGCCGATGGCGCGGATCCACCGGGCCATCGGGATGGGCTCGGGGCAACTGCTCGACACGCTGCTGCCCGCCGGCCGTGATACCGCCGCGGATCCCGCGATTAGCGCTGCCCACGCCGCGCTCTACTCGGTGTACTGGTCACGGCTGCGCGCCCTGCCGGGCGCCGCCGCACTACTGCGTGCCTGCCGCGCGCAAGGCCTCCAGGTGATCCTGGCCAGTTCCGCCCCGCCCCGCGAGCTGAACGTCGTGCGCGCTGCCCTGGACGCCGACGACGCGATCACCGCCGCCACTTCCAGCGGTGACGCCGGGGCCGCCAAGCCCGAGCCGGACCTGATCCTCCTCGCGCTGGAGAAGGCAGAGGTCGCGGCGGCGCAGGCGGTCTTCGTCGGCGATTCAGTATGGGATGCGCGTGCCTGCCGCCGGGCAGGCGTCAGCTGCATCGGCGTGCTCAGCGGCGGGACCAGCGAGCGGGAGCTGCGCGACGCCGGCGCCGTCCGGGTTTACGACGACGCCGCGCAGATACTGGCTGCCTTCCCCGCCAGCATCACCGGGCCGGCTCGGTAGCGGCCAGTCATGCCCGGCGCCGTTTGCCGGCCGGCCCGCCGGGTAGCGGGGCAGCGGCCGAGCGCGGCTGCGCAGATGGCAGCAGGCCAGGTCCGCTGAGGAGGGCATGATGACCCGCTTTGGGTACTTCCTTTCCTGCGAGGAGTACGACCCCGCCGAGATAGTCCGGCAGGCACGGCTCGCCGAGCAGGCCGGATTCGATTCGCTGTGGATTTCTGACCACTTCCACCCGTGGCTCGATGAGCAGGGTCAGAGCGGATTCGTCTGGTCGATGATCGGCGCGATCTCCCAGGCGTGCTCGCTGCCGGTGACGACGGCGGTGACCTGCCCGCTCAAGCGGATGCACCCGGTGATAGTGGCCCAGGCAGCAGCGACGTCGGCGCTGCTGACCGGCGGCAGGTTCACCCTCGGCGTCGGCACCGGCGAGGCCCTGAACGAGCACGTCACCGGCGGGTCGTGGCCAGCGGCCGACCGGCGCCTGGAGATGCTCGAGGAAGCGGTCAGCGTCATCCGGAACCTGCTCAGCGGCCGCCAGGTCAGCCATCAGGGCGAGCATTACACGGTGGAAACGGCGCGGCTCTACTCCGTGCCCGAGGTGCCGCCGCCGGTCTACGTCTCCGGGTTCGGCGAGAAGTCCGCCCGGCTGGCCGGCCGGATCGGGGACGGTTACATGACCGTCCAGCCTGATCCCGGCATGGTCCGGCTCTACCGTGACTGCGGCGGCGGGGACCGGCCTGTTCAGGGCGGCCTGAAGGTGTGCTGGGGTGCCGATGAGGCAGCCGCTCGCAAGACGATGCACCGGCTGTGGCCGACCGACGTTATCCCTGGCGAAACCGTCCAGCTGCTGCCGCTGCCACGGCATTTCGGGCAGCTGGCCGAGCTCGTCACCGAGGAGATGATCAGCGCGCCGTGCGGGCCCGATCCCGCCGTGCACGCCGCCGGGATGAGGGCGTTTACCGAGGCCGGGTTCGACGAGGTCTACATCGGCCAAGTCGGCCCGGAGACCGGCGGATTCTTCGACGCCTACGGCAGCGAGATCCTGCCACGGCTCCGGGACGAGCTCGGATAGCAGCCGCCAAGGTTTAGCGCCGGGCTGGGCGGCTACGACGGCAGTCACCCGAGCGAGCGAGTCGACGGAGGACGAGCGTGGGCATCCGCAGCTGGATCGGGCGCTATCCGGCATTCCGCCAGGCAGTCGGCGCGGACGCGCTGGGCCGCGGCACCGCGGCGATGAGCCGGCGGACGGCTGGCCTGCGCGCGCGGACGGCGGAGGCCGACAAGGTGGTCAAGTCGGTCTGCCCCTATTGCGCGGTGGGCTGCGGTCAGAACGTCTATGTCCAGGGCGACCGGGTGACCCAGATCGAGGGCGATTCCGACTCCCCGGTCAGCCGGGGCCGACTGTGCCCGAAGGGGTCAGCCAGCATGCAGCTGACCACCGGCCAGGCCCGCCAGTACAAGATGCTGTACCGGCGGCCGGGCGGAACCGGCTGGGAACCGCTGGAACTGGATACCGCGATGGACATGATCGCGGACCGGGTGATCGCGGCGCGGCGGGACGGCTGGCAGTGGGAGGTCGACGGGATGCGGACCCGCCGCACCCTCGGGCTCGCCAGCCTCGGCGGGGCGACGCTGGACAACGAGGAGAACTATCTCCTCAAGAAGCTCTTCACCGCCATGGGCGCCGTGCAGATCGAGAACCAGGCCCGGATATGACACTCCGCCACCGTCCCCGGTCTGGGGACTAGCTTCGGCCGCGGCGGCGCGACGACCTTCCAGCAGGACCTGCAGAACGCCGACTGCATCCTGATCGAGGGCTCGAACATGGCCGAGTGCCATCCGGTCGGCTTCCAGTGGGTGATGGAAGCCAAGGCCCGCGGGGCGAAGGTGATCCACGTCGACCCGCGGTTCACCCGGACCAGCGCGCTCGCTGACGTGCACGTGCCGCTGCGGGCCGGCAGCGACATCGCCTTCCTCGGCGGGCTCATCAACTACGTCCTCAGCAACGAGAAGTACTTCCGCGACTACGTGGTCGCGTACACCAACGCGTCGATGATCCTTAGCGAGGAATTCGCGGACACCGAAGACCTGGACGGGATCTTCTCAGGGCTTGACCAGGAGCGGCGTTTCTACGACCCGCAGAGCTGGCAGTACGAGGGACTGGAGCTCCGCTCCCCGGCGGGAGAGCGGGACCAGGATCTCCCGGACGGCGCCGGGGCAGCTGACCAGGCCGGGGTGGGTCAGGCGGCCAGGGGTGAGGCACACGGGTCGGGCGGGGCCGGGCTGCCGGCCGGCCAGCCGGAGCGGGACGAGTCACTGCGGCACCCTCGGTGCGTGTTCCAGGTGCTGCGGCGGCACTTCTCCCGGTACACGCCGGAGATGGTGCAGGAGATCTGCGGGATACCGCCGGACCTCTTCCGGCGGGTGTGCGAGCTGCTGACCGAGAACTCCGGCCGGGATCGCACCACCGCGCTCGTCTACTCGGTCGGCTGGACCCAGCACACCGTCGGCGTCCAGTACATCCGGGCAGCTGCCATCCTGCAGGGCCTGCTCGGCAACATCGGACGGCCGGGCGGCGGGATCATGGCCCTGCGCGGCCACGCGTCCATCCAGGGCTCGACCGACATCCCGACGCTGTTCAACCTGCTGCCCGGCTACCTGCCGATGCCGCATGCGGCCACCAACAGGAGCCTCGATGAGTACATCGACGCCGAGGCGACCAGCAAGGGCTACTGGGCGAACATGCGCGCCTACGCGGTCAGCCTGCTGAAGGCGTACTGGGGCGACGCCGCCACCGCCGCCAACGACTTCTGCTTCGACTACCTGCCGCGGCTGACCGGCAGCCACAGCACCTACGACACGGTGATGGCGCAGCTGGCCGGCGACTGCAAGGGCTATTTCCTGCTCGGCGAGAACCCGGCGGTGGGCTCGGCGAACGGCAGGCTGCAGCGGCTGGGCATGGCGAACCTGGACTGGCTGGTCGTGCGTGACCTGACGCTGATCGAGAGCGCGACGTGGTGGCTGGACGGACCGGAGATCGATTCCGGCGAGCTGCGCACGCCGGACATCGCGACCGAGGTGTTCTTCATGCCCGCCGCCGCGCACACCGAGAAGGACGGCAGCTTCACCAACACCCAGCGGATGCTGCAATGGCACCACACCGCCGTCGAGCCGGCCGGGGACGCGCGCAGCGACCTGTGGTTTGCCTACCACCTCGGCCGGCGGATCCGGGCGAAGCTGGCCGGCTCAGCCGACGAGATGGACCGTCCGCTGCTGGATCTGACCTGGGACTATCCGGTGAGCGGCGCGCTGGCTGAGCCGGACGCCGAGGCGGTGCTGGCTGAGATTAACGGCCGCAACGCGGACGGCAGGCCGCTCTCGGCCTACACCGAGCTGAAAGAGGACGGCTCGACCTCGTGCGGCTGCTGGATCTACTGCGGCTGCTACGCCGGCGGGGTGAACCAGCCGGCCAGGCGCAAGCCAGGCCGGGAGCAGAGCTGGGTGGCGCCCGAGTGGGGCTGGGCCTGGCCCGCGAACCGCAGGATCCTGTACAACCGCGCGTCGGCCGACCCGGACGGGCGGCCGTGGAGCGAGCGCAAGGCGCTGGTGTGGTGGGACGCCGACCGCGGCCGGTGGAGCGGGCACGACGTGCCGGACTTTGTGGCCGACAAGGACCCGCACTACCAGCCGCCAGACGGCGCGACCGGTCCGGCCGGCCTGTCCGGCGCCGACCCGTTCATCATGCAGGCGGACGGCAAGGCGTGGCTGTTCGCTCCGGCCGGCCTGGTCGACGGGCCGCTGCCTGCCCACTACGAGCCGCAGGACTCGCCGTTCAGCAACGCGCTCTACCAGCAGCAGCGCAATCCGGTCCGGCAGGTCACGCCGTACCAGCACCCGGGCAACCGGATGCAGCCGAGCGGCGCCAGCCCTGGCTCCGATGTGTTCCCGTACGTCGCGACGACCTACCGGCTGACCGAGCACCACACGGCGGGCGGGATGAGCCGCTCGCTGCCCTATCTGGCCGAGCTGCAGCCAGAGTTCTTCTGCGAGGTGTCACCGGAACTGGCCGCCGCGGCCGGGCTCGAGCACCTGGGCTGGGCGACGATCGTAACGGCTCGCGCGGCGATCGAGGCGCGGGTCCTGGTGACGGAGCGGATGACCCCGCTGATCGTGCAGGGCCGCAAGCTGCATCAGGTTGGGCTGCCTTACCACTGGGGCAGCGTGGGCTACTCGACCGGTGACTCGGCGAATGACCTCGCCGCGATCAGCCTCGATCCGAACGTGCACATCCAGGAGGTCAAGGCGCTGGCCTGCGACATCCGGCCGGGCCGCCGGCCGCGCGGCCCGGCCCGGCTGGAGCTGGTCGCCGAGTACCAGCGCCGGGCTGGCATCACCGGCCGGACCGGGATGGAGGTATGACGTGACTGGAGCGCAGCCACCGGGCGGCATCACCCTCGCTGACCTGATACGAGATGGCCTGACTCCGCTGCTTGACCGGGCCGATCCGGCAGCGGCCAGCGGGCACGAGCCCGGCCAGCCGCGAGTCGGGTTCTTCACTGACACCTCGGTGTGCATTGGCTGCAAGGCGTGCGAGGTCGCCTGCAAGGAGTGGAATCATGTCCCCGAGGACGGCCTGGCGCTGACCGGGATGTCGTATGACAACTCGGTGGGGCTCGGCGCGAGCACGTGGCGGCATGTCGCGTTCATCGAGCAGCCTCGCCGCGGTGCCGAGGATCCAGCTGGCCGGCCCGACGGCGAAGCCGGCGGCGAGATGCGCTGGCTGATGGCCTCCGACGTCTGCAAGCACTGCACCCACGCGGCCTGCCTGGACGTCTGCCCGACCGGCGCGCTGATCAGGACCGAGTTCGGCACCGTGATCGTCCAGGAGGACATCTGCAACGGCTGCGGGTACTGCGTCTCCGCCTGCCCGTACGGGGTGATCGAGCGACGGCCGGAGGACGGCCGCGCGTTCAAGTGCACGCTGTGCTACGACCGGCTCGGCTCCGGGCTTGAACCCGCCTGCGCGCACGCCTGCCCGACCGAATCGATCCAGTTCGGCGAGCTGGACGAGCTGCGCGAGCGGGCAGCGGGACGGCTGGAGCAGCTGCACCGCAGCGGCGTGCCGCAGGCCCGGCTGTACGGCGAGGATCCGGCTGACGGCGTCGGCGGCGACGGCGCGTTCTTCCTGCTGCTCGACGAGCCGGAGGTCTACGGGCTGCCGCCCGATCCGGTCGTGACGACCAGGGACCTCCCGGCCATGTGGCGGCGCGCGGCCGTCGCGGCCCTGACCCTCGCGGCGGCCGGCGTGGCGTCGTTCGCCGCGGCAGGGCCGGTGCGGCGCCGGTGACCGCGGCAGGCGGCGGACCGGGCCGCGGAGACCACGGCGTCGGAAACCACGGCGGCGGAAACCACGGGCACGCGCACGCTGGTGCCCCGCGCCGCGCTGGTCATGGCCGCTGGGCCGGCCGGCACCGGCGCGGCGAGCAGCCCATGGTGCCGTCGGCCGAGTTCGGCTCTTACTACGGCCGGCCCGTGCTCAAGGTGCCGGCCTGGGAGCCGGCGGACATCGCGGGCTACTTCTTCCTCGGCGGCCTGGCCGGCGCCAGCTCCGTGCTCGGCGCAGGGGCACAGCTGACCGGCCGGCCGGGCCTGGCGCGCACGGCCAAGGCCACGGCCGCCACCGGCATATCAGCCGCCATGGTCGCTCTCGTCCACGATCTCGGCCGGCCGGCCCGGTTCATCAACATGCTGCGCGTGCTCAAGGTGACATCCCCGATGAGCGTGGGATCGTGGCTGCTGTCGGCCTACGTGCCCGCCGCCGGGGCGGCCGCCGTCACGGCGGCGACGCGTCGCGGACGGGGCGTCGGGGCAGCCGCGACCGCGGCGTCCGCCGTCCTCGGCCCGGCCATCGCGACGTACACCGCGGTGCTGATCAGCGACACGGCGGTGCCGTCGTGGCACGCGGGTTACCGCGAGATGCCGTTCGTCTTCACCGGGTCAGCGGCTGCCGCGGCCGGCGGGGCCGGCCTGCTCGGCGCCCCGCTGGCCGAGTCTGAGCCGGCCCGCTACCTCGCGGTCGCCGGCAGCGTGCTCGAGATGGCCGCCTTCGAGCGCATGATTCAGCGGATGGGCCTGCCGGCTGAGCCGTACTCGCGCGGACTGTCCGGGATTTACCGGAATGCCGCGCGGGCGCTGCTGACCGCCGGCAGCGCGGGCGCCCTGCTGACCCGGCGCAGCCGGCTCGGCAGCGCACTATCCGGGGCAGCCCTCGTTGCCGCATCGGCGGCCACCCGCTTCTCGGTCTTCCACGCGGGCGTGGCCTCGGCGCGGGACCCGAAGTACACCGTCGTACCGCAGCGGCAGCGCGGTGACGACGGCCAGCAGCGCTCCGGGCACGATGCCGGTCAGCAGTACTCCGGGCACTGAGCTCAGCCCGGCTGCGCCGTCCTCAGGCCGGGAAGTCGGCCCGGCCGTCCATCTGCTCCCTGAGGTAACCAAGCGCGTGCGCGAGCAGCCGCGACACGTGCATCTGCGACATGCCAAGCTGCTCGCCGATCTGGCCCTGCGTCATGTTGCCGTAAAACCGCATCATCAGCATCCGCTGCTCGCGGGCAGGCAGCTCGGCGCAGTGCTGCCAGACCGCCTGCATGTCGAGGGTGTGCTCAAGGCCCGGGTCATCCTCGCCCACCAGGTCAGCGAGCTCACCCGCCTCGCCGCTCCGGCCCGCGTCCATCGGCGCGTCAAGCGAGCACGTCATCAGCGCCAGCTCAGCCGCCTGGGCCTGGATGACCTCCCGCTCGCTCACGCCCAGGTGCTCAGCCAGCTCGGCCGCCGCTGGCGAGCGCCCGTGCTGCTGAGTCAGCTCAGCCGAGGCGGTGCGCAGCCGCAGCCGTAGCTCCTGGGCTGGCCGTTGCAGCTTGACCTGCCAGCGCTTGTCCCGGAAATAACGCTTGATCTCGCCGGTAATGCACGGGCGGGCGTAGGCGCCCAGACTGTCACCGACCGCCGGGTCGTAGTTGTTGATCGCCTTCATCAATCCGACGTAGCCGACCTGAACCAGGTCCTCGGACAGCTCGGGGCTCTCCCGGTACCGGCGTGCGCAGGACCGCACGACCACGTCGTAGCGGCGTACTAGCGTCTCGCAGGCTGCCTGACGGCCGGCGTCGTCGGGTGCAGGACTGGACCGGATCTGCGCCAGCAGGACCTCATCGGCCGGCCAGCCGTCGTCTGGAGCTGGCGTGCCAGCGGTCAGTTCAGCTTCCTGTCTCATGTGCACCCCTCGACGTCGCGCCACTCCGGGCGTGGACGCCGACTGCCTGGCGTGCCCGACCTTTGCTCGCATACATACCGCCAGCAGCCGGATTAAACATCCGGTCGGCCAGGATCGCCGCTGCTGCCCTGCTAGCCGGAGCTTTCCGCCCAGCTCAGCGTCCAGCCGGCCAGCGCGAAGAACACCGCCACCGCCCCGTCGGCCAGAACCGCGCGGCGAGCTGGCCGGGCCGCGCGGTAGAGCAGCACCGTGGACGCCGCGTGCACGGTGTCGATGGCCGCCCCGGCTGTCATCATGGGGCGGCCGGGATCGCAGGCGGCGGCAGCGGCCTGAGCCAGCTGGCGCGCGCCGAGCACCCGTGCGGTGCCGCGCTCCCGCGGCCCGCTTTGCGCCCCGGTGCACAAGCCGATGGCGGCGGCGGGCAGGCAGAGCAAGACCGCTCCGTACGCTGCCCGCAACCCGATCAGCCCCCACCGCGCAGTGACCGCGGCGCCGGACAGACCTGCTGCGGACGGCTTCACCGGGCGCTGCCGGCGCGGCGGGCACGCGCCACGGCGAGCAGGCTGGTAGCCAGCACGGCGGTGCCGGCCGCGGCGCCGGCGAGCAACCGCTCATGCTGCGACAGCCACAGCTGGGGCGCGCGCTGGTGCGCCTGCTGGTCGAACATCCCGTGCGCGCCGTGGTCAGTGCCGTGCGGATCGTCGACGGGCTGCCAGAGGTTGTCCGGCCGGTCCGGCGGCAGCTGCTCGTCCGCCTGCTGCGAGCCGTATCCGGTGCGGGCGAGGTACCGGTCCAGGATGCCGGGGGCGACCCGGTTTGCTGCCAGCGTGACCGCGGTGCTGCCGCCGACCCAGTACTGCCGGCGCCGCGGGTGGTCGGCGGCGAAGACAACCCCGCGGGCGGCGACCTCTGGCTGGTAGATCGGCGGCACCGGCTGCGGCTGGCCGGGCAGCCTGGACCGCACCCAGGAGAACTGCGGCGTGTTGACCGCTGGCATCTGCACCACGGTGATGCTGACCGGCGACTTGTCATGCAGCAGCTCGCAGCGCAGCGCCGAGGTGAACCCGTTGATCGCGTGCTTGGCACCGCAGTAAGCGGACTGCAGCGGGATGCTGCGCTCGGACAGCGCAGACCCGACCTGGACGATCGTGCCGTGCCCGCGCTCGCGCATCCGGCGCAGCGCGACCATCGTGCCGTAGACGAAGCCCAGGTAGCTGACCTCGGTGACGCGCCGGAACTCCTCCGCTGACATCTCTGCGAACGGCGCGAACACCGACGTGAAAGCCACGTTGATCCACACATCGATGGGGCCGAGGAACTCCTCCGCCTGCCGCGCCGCGTCCTCGACCTGCCGGTAATCAGCAACGTCGGCGCTGATCGCGACCGCCTGCCCGCCTGCGTCGGCCACATCCTTGACCGCGCCGTCCAGGCCAGCCTCACCCCGCGCGATCAGCGCGACGCGAGCGCCGCGCTGCCCGTAGAGCCGGGCGGTCGCCCTGGCGATTCCGGCGCTTGCGCCGGTGATGACCACTGTCTGAGTCATGCCTGCCTTGCCTCCTCAGCCTCGCTTTGTCATCGCAGCACCGCTTCGTCCGGCTGACTCAGCGTGCCGCCCGGATCATGGCCCGCGCGGCTGGCTGCCTGGTCGCGCTCGCCCCACGGCACGCTGAGGCGGGCGGCGCATTCGAGCATCAGGGCGTGCACGAACGCCTGCGGCAGGTTGCCGCGCAGCTGGCGCTCGGCGACGTCGTATTCCTCGCAGTACAGGCCGGCGGTGCCGCACGCGGCCCTGGTCCGCTCGAACCAGCGGGCCGCGTCAACCTCCCGGCCCTGCTGATGCAGCGCGAGGGCCAGCACGAACCCGCTCAGCAGGAACGCTCCCTCGGCTTGCTCCAGCGGCCGGTCGTCGTGCCGGAACCGGTACGCGTGACCATCGCGGGTCAGCTCCGCCTGGTAGGCCCGCAGCGTCTCGACAGTGCGCGGATCGTCAGCGGGGACCGCGCCCCGCACCGCGGGCAGCAGCAGCGCGGCGTCCAGGCCGCTGTCGGTGGCCGAGCGCTGCCAGCGCCCCGACGGGTGGACGCAGTGCGCCGACACCTCGGCCGTGATCGCGTCGGCCAGGCCGGACCACCGCACCGCCAGGGCCGGCGACGCGCACCACCGGGCGGCCGCGCGCAGCCCGGCCACGCAGGCCAGGCGGCTGTGCGTCCAGGCCTGGTTGTCCAGCTCCCAGATGCCGGCGTCCGGCTCCTGCCAGCGCGCGGCCACCGCATCGGCGGCGATCTCGGCGGCCTGCCTGGCCGCCGAGCCGAGCCGGTCGCGGCGGCCGGCCGCCGCGAGCAGCAGCAGCGCCTCCCCGAACGCGTCCAGCTGGAACTGCCGGTTCACCCAGTTGCCGACCAGGTCGAAGCCGCCGGGGTAGCCGGGCAGGTTCAGCTGCCGCTGATCGGGCACCCGGCCGCCGGCGACGGTGTAGGCGGGCGACAGCGCCGGGCCGTCGGCGTGCAGGCGCTCCGACACGAAGCTCACCGCCGCGTCGAGCAGCTGGAACGGGCCGGCCGCGGCGACTGCCTGGCCGGCGTAGCACTGGTCCCTGATCCACGCGTAGCGGTAGTCGTAGTTGCGGCCCTCCTGCGCCCGCTCCGGCAGGCTCGTCGTCGCCGCGGCGACCATCCCGCCGTGCTGGCTGGTCATCCCGCTGAGCACGGCGTAGGCATGCCTGGCATCGCGGCCAGCGGTAACTCCGGCCAGCCGCGGCACCCGCTGCGCCCACGCTGCCTCGGTGCCGTCCCAGGCGTCTGCCGGCTCAGGCGGCGCCGCGGCTAGCCGGCGATCGGACAGCTCGAGCACCAGGTCGCGACTTGCCCCGGCGGGCACGATCAGGTCGGCGATGAGCTGCCAGCCGCGGCCTGCCCGCCGCACGGCGACGTCGCCCACTTCGCCGGACAAACGGAGGTACAGGTCGCCGAGTCGTCCGGACCAGGCACCGTCGCGGCCGCGGCGCGGCGCGCGCAGGCCGCGCCGGCCGAACTCCGCGCGCGGGTCGAGCCGGAGCCGGACCGGCGCCGGCCGGACGCCGGCGGTGATCCGGCGCAGCAGCACCGCACGGTGCGGGTCCGCCGGATACGCCAGCGCTTCCCGGCAGCTGATCTCACTGTCCCTGGTGATCCAGCGGCTGCGCCAGATCAGGCTGCCGGGCTCGTAGTAGCCGCCCCAGACGAACGGCACCGCCGGGGTCACCGCGAAGACGCCCTCGCCGCCGATCAGGGTGGCGAAGACGGCGTCGCTGTCCCAGCGCGGCACGCACAGCCAGACGATCTCGCCGCGCGGCCCGAGGATCGCGCCGCGCTCACCGTCCGCCAGCATCGTGTAGTCGCGAAGGGCGTGCAGGGCGAACTGGCCCTCGCCGCCGGTGCTGCCGCCGCGCACGCTGTCGCCCCCCAGCCTCATCGCGGACTCGCTGGCCCTCCGCGGTGTCCGCGGAGAAGCTTGTACTCCCGGATGTGCCGGTTACCCGGCAGACGGCGGCCTATGCGCGGGCGGGCCTCAGTTAGCCGGCTCGCGGCCGGCGAGTCCTGAGCCCCGCATGACGCCCTCGATCACCGGCCCGAACCGGGCAGCGACGTCGGCGACCGGCGCCGACGCGATCGGCTCGGTGCGCAGCACGTAGCGGTTCCATGCCATCCCGAGCAGGAAGGACGAGACCGCCGTCCGGCGCCAGTCGGCGTCCTCGACCGCGCCGTCGGCCCGGCCCCAGACCCGGTCGAAGAGGAACTCCCGCACCCCCCGCGCCGCCTCAGGTGAGGAGGCCGTCGCCTGCGCCAGGGTCACGAACGCCTGGCCGGGCTGGCCGGGGCCTGACTCCCACTGGGTCAGGAACCGCAGCACCAGGGTCACCCCCGGTGCCTGCGGGCTCGCGCGGACCTCGTCCTGGATCTGCCGGGGATCGGTGGGAATGCTCAGGGTGGCCGCATAGAGCGTCGGCTTGTCGTTGAAGTAGTGGTAGATCAGGGCCGGGTCGACCTGGGCCCGGCGGGCGATCGCGCGGATGGTGGCGGCGTAGTAGCCGCGATCCAGGAACTCTGCTCGCGCCGCGCCGATGATGGTGCCCCTGGTATCGGCGTCCCCCCGTCGCCGTCCTGGCGGCATCAGCCGCCCGCCTGACCAGCGGCAGCAGGCTGCCAGCCTGCGCCAGCCAGCAGGTATTCACCATGCGTGAATTTTAGGGCTATACTCATCACCCGTGAATATTAACGCCCCGGCTCCCGCCTCATCTGGCCGCGACGGCGCGCTCGGGCGACTGGCTGGCTGGTGCTACGACCACCGCCGCCTGGTCCTTGCCGTCTGGCTGGCCACCGTGGTTCTCGTGATCGCGCTGGCCACCGCCGCCGGCAGCCGGTTCAACGACAACTTCAGCGGCGGCGGCTCTGGTTCCCAGCGGGCGCAGAGCCTGCTCGCCGACCGGTTCCCTGCCCAGGCGGGCGACACCGCGGATGTGGTGTTCCGCTCACCGGGCAGGCTCAGCGACCCGGCCACGGCCGCGGTCATCGGCCGGGCGGTCACCGCCCTGCGGCAGCTGCCGCACGTATCGGGCGTGACCAGCCCCTTCGCCAGCGCCGGCCAGCTGTCGGCCGACGACCGCACCGGATTCGCCGTGGTGCAGTTCAGCCAGGCCGCGGCCAGCCTGCCCGACTCGGCGGTGAGCCGGGTCGTCGACAGCGCCCTCAGCTTCGCCCGGCCGGGACTTCAGGTGGCAGTGGGCGGCTCGCCGGTCGAGAACGTCGTCTCGGCCGCGCCAGGATCCAGCGAGGGGTTCGGCATCACGGCAGCCATCGTGATCATGCTGCTGGCATTCGGGTCGGTGGTGGCCATGGGACTGCCGGTGCTCACCGCCCTGGCCGGCGTGGGGATGGGATTCGGCGTCGTGGACGCGGCGAGCCACGTGCTGACCGTGCCGAGCTTCGGCCCTGAGCTCATGGCCATGATCGGCCTGGGTGTCGGCATCGACTACGCCCTGTTCATCGTCACCCGGTACCGGCAGGAACTGGCCGCGGGGATGGCGCCGCGGCCGGCGGTGACGACGGCCATGTCCACCGCCGGGCGCGCGGTGCTGTTCGCCGGGTGCACGGTCGTGATCGCGCTGCTGGGACTGTTCGTGGTGAACCTGCCGTTCATGGACGGGCTGGCCACCGCGACGATCGTGGCCGTCCTGCTGGTGCTGGCCGGCGCGCTGACCCTGATGCCCGCCCTGCTCGGCTTCGCCGGGCCGGCCATCGACCGGCTGCACATTCCTGGCCTGCTCGCGCGGCCGGCGGCTTCCGGCCACACGTTCTGGTACCGGTGGAGCCGCACCGTGCAGCGCCGCCCGGTGCTGTGCGGATCCGTGGCGCTGGCGGTGCTGGTCGCGCTCGCGGTGCCGCTGCTGTCCATGCGGCTGGCGTTCAGCGACGCGGGCAACGACCCGCCGTCGCTCACCACCCGGCAGGCTTACGACCTGCTGTCGCATGGATTCGGACCAGGCTTCAACGGACCGCTGGTCGTCGCGGCGCAGCTGCCAGGCCAGGGCGGCCAGGCCGCGGTCGGCAGGCTCGACGCACGGCTGCGGTCGGCTCCCGGCGTCGCCTCTACCAGCCCGGCCGTGCTGAATCCAGCTGGCAACACGGCGCAGATCGTGGTGTACCCGGCGACGGCACCGCAGGCTGCGCAGACCGCGGCGCTCGTGCACCGGCTGCGGGGGCAGGTGATACCGCAGGCAACCGCGGGGACCGGGGTGACCGCCTATGTCGGCGGCGAGACGGCCGCTGGCATCGACGCCTCGTCATACCTGTCGGCCCGGCTGCCGTGGATCATCGGCCTGGTCATCGCCCTGGCTTTCCTGCTGCTCGCCGCAGTGTTCCGGTCGCTGGTGATTCCGCTCAAGGCCGCCCTCATGAACTTGCTGTCGATCGGCGCGGCCTACGGCGTCATCGTCGCGGTCTACCAGTGGGGATGGCTCAGCGCCGTTTTCGGCGTGAGCCGCACCGGGCCGATCGACCCGTGGATCCCGATGATGATGTTCACCATCGTGTTCGGGCTTTCGATGGACTACGAGGTATTCCTGCTCTCGCGAATGCAGGAGCAGTGGCTCAGGCATCGTGACAATTCCCGTGCTGTCGCAGATGGGCTGGCCAGCACCGCTCGGGTCATCACCGCGGCGGCCGCGATCATGGTGTGCGTGTTCGGCTCGTTCGTGGTCAACGACCCGCTGCGCATCCTCGACGTGTTCGGCCTCGGACTGGCCACTGCGATCCTGGTCGATGCGACTCTCGTCCGGATGGTGCTCGTGCCATCAGTCATGCAGGTGCTCGGCGAGGCCAACTGGTGGATGCCGGACCGGCTGCGCCGCCTGCTTGCCTGGAGCCCGGCCCAGGCGGGCGGCCCAGGACCTGACCTGGTGCAGCCGCTGACCACCGGGCCAGGGCCTGCCGCAGCCAGCTCGGCGGCCGGCGAAGACGAGCACGCCTACGAAGGCCGCTAGCCGCCCTGGCTGACTCCGCCGGCCGGGGCAGCCCGCGGGGGTGGAGGCGTCAGCTCGCGGTTTGCGACATCGACGGCGCCCGGCCGAATTCCAGGTCGCTGGCGCCGACCGTGCCCCGGTACAGGGCCGCGTCCTTGAAGTAATGCTGCCGCAGGCGCCACGGCGCGCGGTCACCCTGCAGCGGCAGCATGTGCCGTGACCGCTCGAAGTAGCCCGACGACATGTCGATGAACGGCGAGGTGCGCAGCCCGTCGGCCGGCACCCGCGGGGTGACGGTCGCGTACCCGCGTTCGCGCATGTAGCCGAGCATCCGGGTCACGTAGCGAGCCACCAGGTCGACCTTGAGCGTCCAGGAGGCATTGGTGTAGCCGATCGCGAACGCCATGTTCGGCACGCCGTCGAGCATCATGCCCTTGTAGGCGACGTGCTCCCGCACCACCACCTCCTGGCCGTCGACGGTCATCGGGATCGCGCCGAGCGGCAGCAGGTTCAGCCCGGTCGCGGTGATGACCACGTCGGCCGGCAGCTCAGCACCCGACCGCAGCCGCAGCCCCGTCGCGGTGAACTCCTCGATGTGGTCCGTCACCACCTGAGCGCCGCCGGACTTGATGGCCGCGAAGAAGTCGCCGTCCGGCACCAGGCACATGCGCTGATCCCAGGGCTCGTAAGCCGGGTTGAAGTGGGTGCCGATGTCGTAGCCGTCGGGCAGCCGCCGTGCCGCACCCTGCTGCAGCATCTGCCGTGCTCTCGCCGGGTACTTGCGGCAGAACTGGTAGATCGCCGTGGCCAGCCGCGCATTCTTCCACCGCACCGCCGCGTAGGCCTGGCGGCCGGGCAGCACCTTGCGCAGCAGGCTGGCGACGGGATCGCTGTTCGGCATGGACAGCACGAACGACGGAGACCGCTGCAGCATCGTCACCGAGGCGGCGGTCCCGGCGATGGCGGGCAGGATCGTCGCGGCTGTCGCGCCGCTGCCGATCAGGACGACCCGCTGGCCGGTCAGGTCGAGATCGTCCGGCCACTGCTGCGGGTGCACGATCCTGCCGGTGAAGCGGTCCTGGCCCGGCCAGTCCGGCGTGTATCCCTCGTCGTAGCGGTAGTAGCCGGAGCACAGGTACAGGAACTGGCAGGTGCGCTCCGTGCGCGCTCCCGTCTCGGTGTGCTCGACCGTGACCGTCCACCGGGCCGCGGCGCTCGACCAGTCGGCCCGCACCACCCGGCTGTGATAGCTGATTTTCTCGTCAACCCCGTGCTCTGCCGCGGTTTCGCGCAGGTACCGCAGGATCTCATCGCCGCGCGCGATCGCATGTGACTGCTGCCAGGGCCGGAACGGAAAGCTCAGCGTGAACATGTCCGAATCGGACCTCACGCCGGGGAACCGGAACAAGTCCCAGGTGCCGCCGCTGCGATCACGCGCCTCGAGGATCGCGAAGGATGCGCCGGGGACCTCGGCGTGCAGCCGGCAGGCGGCCCCGATGCCGGACAGCCCGGCGCCGACGATCAGCACGTCGGCGTGGCCGGGGCCGGAATCCGCCGCGGAAGGAGAGGTTCCGGTGCTCATCTTTCCCCCGGGTGACAGTGCGGCCGGCCAGTGCGCTGACGACGACCTCGCCGTGCACGCCGGGTAACAGTTCCGCCATATGTATCACAAAGCCCGCGTCCTGAGGAGCCGCAGCCGACCTCCCTCATCCGGCCACCCGGCTCAGCGTGCCTGCGCCAGCGCAGCGGCGATAGCCGCCTCGATCGCGCTGGCCGACACCAGGGCGACCTGGTCGGGCGAGCGGCCGAGATCGCCGGCCAGGGACTGGGTGGTGAACCCAGACAGGTGCACGGCGACCGTGTCGGTCAGCCATCCCGGTGGCTGCCGGCCGCCGCCGCGGGCGCGCCACAGCAGGCCGGTCAAGGTCGCGGCGAAGCGGTTGCGGCTGTCCCGGCACTCCCCAGCGACGGTCTCGAACTCGGCGGACAGGTCGGCTGCCTGCAGGCCCGCCAGGTCCCAGAAGACGCGGCCGTTGCGCGCGTTGAGCCGGTGGGTGACAACGAGCACGTCGAGCAGCCAGTCGCGCAGGTCGCCGTCACCGGGCGGGGCAGGGAGCTGCTCGGCGTAACGGCGGATGCCCGCCCTGATCGCGGCGGCGAACAGGCCGTCGCGGGTGGCGAAGTGCCGGAAGATGGTGCGCCGGCTCACGCCGGCGGCCTCAGCCACGTCATCGACGGTCGCAGCCAGGCCACGGGCAGCGAGGACCATCCCGGCCGCGCGCAGTATTCGTGCCCGGGCCGCGTCCCGCTGCTGGTCAGCCAGCGTCGGCGTGGCCAGCGTGTCCGGTGCCACGAGGCGATGCTAACACTGGCTCTTTACCGATGTCACTGATGGGTGACAGACTGACACCCATAGGTGCCACATCGGCGGAGCGGCCACAGGAGGCGACGATGCGCGCGACCGGGCGCGGCGCACCCCAGAGCGCAGACGCGCAGCTGACCACCACGCTCGGCGGCCGGCCGCTGGGCAAGCTGGACAAGGAGGCGCTTCGGCGCAAGTACCGGGCCGAGCGCGATAAGCGGCTCCGCCCCGACGGCAACGACCAGTACCTGCGGCTGGCCGGCACGCTTGCGCGCTACCTCGACGATCCCTACACGCCCAGGGCAGAGCGCCAGCCGAAGACCGACCACCGGACCGTCGTGTGCATCGGCGGCGGATTCGCCGGCCTGGTGGCCGGCGCCCGGCTGAAGGAGGCCGGCGTTGGCGACGTCCGGATCATCGAGAAGGGCGGCGACTTCGGCGGCACCTGGTACTGGAACCGCTACCCCGGCGCCCAGTGCGACACGGCGTCGCTGGTGTACCTGCCGCTACTGGAAGAAACCGGGCACATGCCGACCGAGAAGTACGTGCACGGGCCTGAGATCCTTGAGCACTGCCAGCGGATCGGCAAGCAGTTCGGCCTGTACGACGACGCACTCTTCCATACCGAGGCCACCGACCTGCGCTGGGACGAGGACCGCCGCCGGTGGCTCATCCAGACGAACCGGGGCGACCGGCTGACCGCGCAGTTCGTCGTGATGGGCCCGGGCCTGCTGCACGTGCCGAAGCTGCCTGGCATTCCCGGCATCGAGTCATTCCGCGGCCACTCGTTTCACACCAGCCGGTGGAACTACGGCTATACCGGCGGCGATTCCGCCGGCGCGCCGATGGACCGGCTCGCTGCCCGGCGAGTCGGCGTCATCGGGACCGGGGCGACCGCGGTCCAGTGCGTCCCCCGCCTGTCCGGGGCGTGCCGGGAGCTGTATGTGTTCCAGCGCACGCCGTCGTCGGTCGACGTCCGGGCCAATGCGCCGATCGACCCGGACTGGTTCGCCGGGATAGCTACGCCAGGCTGGCAGCAGCGCTGGCTGGAGAACTTCACGGCCAACCAGGCGGGCGGCGCGGCCAGCGAAGACCTGGTAATGGACGGCTGGACCGACATCGCCAGGCGAATCCGGGCCAGGATCGCGGCGCTGCCGGCCAGCGAGGCCGACCCGGCCGCCATGCTGCGCGCCTACGAAGAGTCCGACTTCGAGAAGATGGAGCAGATCCGGGCGCGCGCCGATGAGCTAGTCACCGATCCCGGCACGGCGCAAAAGCTCAAGGCCTGGTATCGCCAGCTGTGCAAGCGGCCGTGCTTCCACGACGAGTACCTGCAGGCCTTCAACGATCCGGGCACGCACCTGATCGACACCGACGGCAAGGGGGTCGAGCGGATCACCGCGACCGGAGTGGTCGTGGCCGGGCGCGAGTACCCGCTGGACTGCATCGTCTACGCCTCGGGCTTCGAGGTCGGCACCCCCTACACCCAGCGCACCGGCTACGAGGTGACCGGACGCGCCGGGACCACCCTGTCCGGCTACTGGGCCGACGGCATGCGCACGCTGCACGGCATCCACGTCAGCGGCTTCCCCAGCCTGTTCATCATCCAGCCGACCCAGGGCGCCAACCTGATCTCCAACGTGCCGCACAACATCGTCGACTCCGCCCGGACAATCGCGGTGATCGTCGCTCATGCCATCGACAACGAGTTCGCCGAGGTCGAGACGTCCAGGCGGGCCGAGGACGACTGGATCGCGCTGCTGCTAACCGGGCCAGGCAGCGCGATCGGCGGGCCGGACTGCACCCCTGGCTACTACAACAACGAGGGCCAGGACCCCGGTCCGCGTGCCTGGCTCGGCGTCGGATACCCGTATGGCCCGAGCGCCTACTTCGCGTACATCGACCAGTGGCGGGCTTCGGGCCGGTTCGACGGCCTGGAATTCCGGTAACCGCGGGCGGCCTCGCTACGGCCGTCTGTCAGGCGGCAGCCGCTGTCAGCAGGACGTGCGATCGGCCGAACGCGGGTCGCTGGGCAGCGTCCCGCTGTGCAACTGGCCCGCCATCGCGCGGTCGCTCCACGCCGCGGTGGAGTCGTACAGCGGCTGCTGCGTGTCGACGGTAGTCAGCAGCACTCCCGGCCGGTTGCGGCGCAGGCGGCCCGTCGTGATGCCGTCCGCCCGGACGAAGAAGGCCGGCCAGCAGCTTTCCGGTCTGGAGGTGTTCGGGCAGCTGATCCAGAGGTGATTGCACGCCGCCGCAGCTGTCATGGCGGCAGGCATGGTGATGCCGGGATAGGTCAGCGTGGCGGCCCTGTTCAGCTTCGCCACGCCGGGCCCGATTGGCCGCTGGCAGCCCGCAATGCGGTTTGAACGAGGCCGGCGGCGCCGCCGCAGCTGGCCCCGCGATCCGCCTTTCCGGTACTCCCGCCCCGGCAGGACCCTGGCACAGCACCGGCCGCACGCCACCAGTATCGGCCTGGGCATGTCGCAGCGCACCAGGCAGAACGCCTTGCTAGCCCGGGCCCGTCTGGCCGGGCTGGCTGCGCCGGCGCGGCCGCTAGGCCGGACGGCGCGCCAGCTCGCAGGCGAAGCTCACCGTCTGGGGGAACTCCCCGTCGCGGCCCAGCGGGCCGACGCTGGCGGCGAGATCGGCTTCGAAGGCGGCCGCCAGGCTCGCCGGGATATCGGCTGGGAAGACCGACGTCGCCCGGATGAATCCGGCCAGCTCCGGCAGCCTCCAGCGATGCTCGGCGGCGTACTCGCGCCGCCCGGCCATCTCGAAGCCCGCGTCCCCGAGCACCTGCCCGTCCGGCCGTGCCCGCCGCGGCTCGTTCCAGCCTGCCGGAACGCGGTCGGCGGCGCCGAGCTTCTGCTTCCAGGAGCTCACGACGGCCGCGAGCGCCTGCTGCCACCGCTGCTCGCCTTCGAGCGGTCCGTCGGACCAGCAAAGCGCGAGGTAGCCGCCTTGCTCAAGCCACCCGAACACCCGGGCAGCCACCAGGTCGCGGTTGAGCCGGTGGAACGCATTGCCGATCGCGACCA
The DNA here is from genome assembly GCA_036495525.1 of Streptosporangiaceae bacterium. Lineage (GTDB taxonomy): Bacteria > Actinomycetota > Actinomycetes > Streptosporangiales > Streptosporangiaceae > DASXMR01. The sequence continues at coordinate 60,883 of DASXMR010000050.1, forward strand.
GGTCGAAGTGCCCCGGCTCGGCGTCCAGGTTCTCGGCGCCCGCGACGACTGCACGGACCTCGGCCGCGCCGGCCGCCGTCGCCTTGGCGCGCACGACCCGCACCATGTCCGGCTCCTGGTCGACCGCCCACACCTCGCTGAACCACGGCCGCAGGGCGAAGGCCAGCTGCCCGGTCCCGCAGGCCAGGTCCAGCAGCCGGCCGCTCCCGCTGGCCAGGGCACGCTCAGCGAGATCCCGGATCATCGCCTCCGGATAGGCCAGCCGGTACCGGTCGTAAAACCCGGCATGTCCCTGGTACAGGTCAGCGGCGAACCGCACTTCCTCGTCCATCAGGCTCCGCCTTCCCTCGGTCAGCACGCTGTCACTGCCGCCGCCCTGCAGCGCGGCTCCGTCCGTCACCAGCAAGCCGCGGGCAACCGGTCCGGCCGGTCATCCGCTTCGATGACCAGTTGTCCATGTCCGGCCGCCGGGCCTGCCGGGCGTCAGCGAGACAGCTCATCTCGGCGGCCAGGCCGGCATCCTCGAGTGGCTTCGCCCGGCCCTGCGGCCGTGCTCGCCTGCCAGCCTGTGTGCAACGCCTGCGCAGGTGCTGTCGGACGCGCGGGCACTCTGGCCAGTCAGCCTGCCAGGGCGGCGATCAGGTCAGCGGCCTCGCCGGCGCTTCGCCCGTCGGTGTCCACCCGGATGGATTCAGGGCCGTTCTGCTCCTGCGCGTCCGCGTCCCGGATGGCCCGGTCAGCTACCTCGCGCAGGTACCCGGCTGGCTGCCCGCGCAGCGGATCCCCTGGCTGCGGCCAGCTGCCGCCGTCGGCGCGGGACATGATCCGCCTGCTCAGCTCGGCCGGGCCAGCATGCAGCCGGCAGACGGTCACCCTGGCCGCTGGCAGCGCCTCGATATAGGCCCGCAGTGCCGCGTCGCTTTCGACCGGACCGGTCGCGACGAGATGCCTGGCCCCCTCCGCGTGATAAGTGCGCCCCATGGCGGCCAGGTTGGTCGCCTTCAGCCAGTGGTTGCCCGGGTCGCCTGCCTGGCCGGGCCGGATGAAGCCGATCTGGTCGAGATCCACGTAACCGGCCTTGTGGCCCTGCCGCACCCGCTGGACATAGACCTGGAAGCCGATGGTGGACTTGCCGACCCCGGTCGGCCCGCAGATGAGCAGGACCTCCCCGTCCGCGCCAGCCGCGGCCCCGTCCGCCAGGGCCACGGCGCCGTCCGCCCCGCCCGCGGCGCCGTCCGCCCCGGCTACGACGCCGTCTGTCCCAGCCACGGCAATGTTCGCCGCCAGGGCGCCATTCGCTGCAAGGGCGCCCTGGTCCTGCGGATCGCTGCCACCGCTGGCACTACTGCCCGCTGCCTGACGGGCTCGCTGCGGCGACTGGCTGAACCCTGGCCAGTCGCCGCAGCGCTGCCGCACGAGCCCGGCCACGGCGGCGGCCGCGACGCCGCTGGTGTCAACGCACGAATCAGCAAAGGTGCTGGCGTCCAGCGCGGCTGCCTCGCTGAGGGCCGCCTCGATCGGGCCGCCAGGCCCGCTCTGGCCCGTCCCGTCCCTGACCGTCAGCCGCTTGGTGATCTCGCCGGGGTCAGCCCGCAGGCGGCAGACGGTCACGACCGCCGGCGGCATCAGCTCCGATCGCAGGCCGGCCCGCGGATCGACGCAGCCATTGACGATCACGCACTGCGCGCCGGCCGCCCGGTAGCGGGGTACCAGCGCGCCCACGTTCTGCGCCTTGATCCGCTCGCGGCCAGGGTCGGCTGGAGGCGCCGGATAGCACATGCAGAGCTGATCAGCGTCAGCGAACGCGACTGGCGTTCCGGCGCTGGCCAGCTCGGTGAATAGCTGCCAGGAAACCGTGGACTTGCCGACGCCAGCCGGCCCGGTGATCCACAAGACGGGGACCTGGCTGTCAGTCACTGATCTCCGCCATGCGCAGAACTCTGCCAGCCGCCACTCCGGTCTCGCGACGGAGTTTCGCCGATCCGCGAGTTACCTCATGGCAGCCCACGCCCGCCAGACCGCGGATTACCTCGCGGCGTCCCGCGCCTGCCCACCCGCCGAACCGCAGCAGCCAGCTCCGGGCTAACTGTGGAAATCCGCAGCACTCCGGGCCGACTAACCGCAGAAAACCCGCAGCACTCCGGGCCCGATGAGCCGCGCAGACGCGCAACGGGGCAAGCAAGCTGCACGGCTCGCAGCGGCACTGCCAGGGATGACGAGGTCGCTGGGCGCGGAGATGACCAGGGCTAACTCAGCTGGTGCCAGCGAAGTCGACGTCCTTGGTCTCGACCGTTCCGGCGGTCCGGCCCGGCGCGGCCTGGTCTTTCCAGTACAGGTTCGTATGGACGATGACCTGGTCGGGCGGCGGCGCACCCCAGGGCGTCAGGTCCTCAGTGGTGTGCGCGTCGCCGACCAGGGTTGCGTCGTATCCCCTGGCGAAGGCGCCATGCAGGGTCGAGCGGATGCACGCGTCGGTCTGCGCGCCGACGACGACGAGCCGGCCGACCGCGAGGTCCGACAGCACGTTCTCCAGCGAGGTGTCCTCGAACGAGTCACCGTAGTTCTTCTCGACCAGTGGCTCAGCGGGATCCGGCGCGAGCTCGGGGACGATCTGCCACTCCTCGCTCCCGCGCGCGAGTCCGTCGTCAGAATGCTGAACCCAGATCACCGGAACCTGCTCCCGGCGTGCCCGGTCAACCAGGCTGCCGACATTCGCGACGACCGAGTCGCGCTGATGCGCGCCGGCGACGACGCCGTTCTGCACGTCGACGACGAGCAGCGCGGTCTTCGGCCGGTTCTGCAGTGTGGTCATGGTGTCCCCTTACTATTGCCGCGGCTTCCTACGCTAGACCCGCCATCCGACAGCCGACGGGAAACGAGTCGGCGCCCGCAGGGACCGCCAGCCAGGGGCCCGGAACCGCCGCTCGCCCGGCCGACTCTCCGCACGCCGACCCTCCCTGGCCCACTCTCCCTGACCCCACTCTCCCTGGCCCGCTCTCCCTGGCCCGCTCTCCCAGGGCCGTGCGCTCCGCGGCGGGCTCGCCGCTGAACGCTCCCAGGGGCTGCCTCCGACCGCGTGCACTCGCGGCTGAGCCCCTCCCGGTGAGCTCTCCCAGTGCGGGCCGCTGGCGCTCGAATAGCCCGCGGCTGGCCAGCCGGGTTACCCTGCGAGGGAGTCGGCTCCGGGGGGAGGCGCCTGTGCTGCCAGTGCCGGGAAGGGACATATCGTCAGCCACCGGGCACCGTGGTTACCTGCGTGCCTCGCACGCGGACCGCGAAGCGGTCATCGGCACTCTCACAACGGCCTTCGTGCAGGGAAGGCTGGACAAGGACGAGCTCGATCAGCGAGTGGGCCGCACGCTGGTCGCCCGGACATATGCGGAGCTCGCCGTGCTGGTCGCCGACCTGCCCGCTGGGCTGACCAGCATCCGGGTGCGCCGCCCGCCAGCGCAGCGGCCAGGGCCGACGCCGGTGAGTAAGCCGCTGCTGTGGGTCAGCGTCGCGATCACGATGCTGGCGGCGATTTCCGCTGCGATCGCGTTCCTCTTCAACGACGGTGTCGCCTTCGTGCTTGTGATGCTCAGCGTGTTCGTCTTCCTGCTGGCTGCGCCGGTTTCGTGGGGCCTGATCTTCGACTGGAGCCAGCGCAAGCGCACGGCCGGCGGCTAGTTCGGTCCGGTCAGCAGCCGCCTGCCCGGTCCGGCCGGTTGCCAGCGCTGCGCCCGCCACCTGCCAGCGCGGCCCGGCTGCTAACGGAGGGCCTGGTCAGGCAGTTATGCCAGCGCAGCGCCCGTGGCCGGCGTCCGTCGAGTGCTTGCGGCGAGATTCCTGGCGCCGGCGCGGCCGTCAGAAGTTAAGGCGAGATTCGCGATATATCTTTACACTCTGAGAAGACGAGATGTATCTTGATAGCGCTCGGAACAAGGCTGTTCCAGGGGTCCGGTCGGCCCGACCGTGCCCGGCTTGTGGCCACAGCGGGGGCTGTCCGCAGGCCAGACGGAACGGACATAACGTGACGGCACCGCAGAGAAAGCCGACGTGGTCATGTACCAGGATGAAGAAGGCCGCCTCGCCGCGGCCAGGCGGCTAGCCAGCTTCAACACGCGGGCGTCAGCTGCCGCCTTCAAGGCCATCGCGCTCGACGACAGCGCGGCCGGGAAGCACCGCATCGACGCGGCTAGCGAACTGACCGATCTAGATCCGCGCGCGGCCGCCACGGCGTTTCAGGCGATCGCCTGTGACGAGGGCCTCGACGACGGGCTGCGGCTGGAAGCAGCGTGGCAGCTGCCCCACATCGATCCGCCGACCGCGACCACCGCCTTCCGTGCCATCGCCTGCGACCACGGCGCAGACGACGGCTCCCGGCTGGAAGCAGCCGGACAGCTGCCCGGCATCGACGCGCGCGCCGCCGCCACCGCCCTGCAGGCGATCGCCTGTGATGACGGCGTGGACGACAGGCTGCGGCTGGAAGCAGCCAGGGAGCTGGCCGACATAGACCCCGGCGCCGCCGCCGACGCCTTCCTGGTCATCGCCAGCGATGACAGCAGGGCCGACGGACAGAGCTCCGCTGCCGGCCAGCCAGCCGATCCGGATCCGCGGACAGCAGGCGGGACCTTCCGGCACGGCGGACGGACTCACCGGCGCTGGCGCGAGCGCCCGCTCGGCGCCATGACGCTGCCGCCCCTCCCCCGGCAGGCCGCCCCTCCGGCCCGGTGACCCGAGCCCTCACCCGCTGACCCTGCGGTCCGGCAACTCCGCGTTTGCCCTGCCAGCCCGCCCTGCGGCCCGGCAGCCCCGCGCCCTCACCCGCTGGTCATCCGGTCCGGCAACTCCGCGTCCGCTCTGCCAGCCCGCCCTCCAGCGGTAGCCCCGCCCGAGGAGCCCCCGAGCCCCGGACACGGCCTCTGGTCGGTGGTTGCTGGCCCGTAGCCAGCTACTCAGCCGTTCCGCCGACCGCAGGGCGGATTGCCCGTTATCTGGATATATATTGCCGCCGCATCTAGTTACCGAGCCCTGGGCCGAGTTCTCAGCCGGCGCGCGGCCGCTCCGGCACCCAGGGCTCGCCCGAGGGCGGTCACAGCTCAGGAAATTTGGTGCGGTAGTGGTAACAATTCACCTGGAAGGTGCTATCTGAACACTGGCCGCGGCCGCGGGCAGGCGGGTGCAGCTGGGCTGCCCGAGGCCCGCGACCCGGCGTGTCCGGGGGTCTGGAACGCCGTGCTGGCCAGGGATGGCGGTGACTGGGCGTAATGGGTGACATACGTCACAGGCGCGTTTGGGCACGTGATGGAAACCTAGAGGCGGTTTCGGTGTTCACAGTGAGTAACCGATAACACCCTGGCGCATGATGGTTGCCCCCCGTAACACGGCGCCCTGAACATCGCGTCACATCCGCGCGCCCCTGCCGCGAAGCCGATGGCATGGCCTCGGCCGGCAGCGTCCTGGGTGTCAGCACGAGCGCCTCCCCCAGGCGCCCGACCCCCCGAGGCTCACCTTTGACCCCCCATCACCGTCATCAGTTCAGCCTGCTCTCAGACACTCTCCGTAGTCTCTTCGTTACCATTCGTGCCCTGCTCGGCGACGCCTGGCAGAAGGTACAGCGCAGCCCGTTCGCCGGACAGCTCCGGCGTGCCGACCACAAGCTGTTCGGCCTGCGCGGCAGCGCCGGCCGGCCCTCGCGGCTGACCCTCAGTGCCGCAGGCGCCGCTGTGGTCATCGGCGGCGTGGTCGCAGGGCTTATGGCCACCTCAGCGGGCGCAGTCGCCGCGACCGGCCAGCCAGGCATCATCGGCGCGGCCGCCCCGGCGCAGCACGGCGCACAGCACGCCAGCTCTTACGGCAACGGCTGGGCAGCTGCGTTCGGCTTCCAGCACGCTGGCCAGGCCTCCAACGACGCCGGCCAGGCCGCTGGCCACCACGCCGCCGCCAGCCGCTCCGGCGACCACGCGAGCAAGGCCTCGCGCGACCATGTCAGCACCGCTTCCGTCCGGCCGCACAGCGATCATGGACGCTCGGGCGACCACGTCAGCAAGCAGTCTGGCCAGCACGCGGCCGCCAAGCGCCCGTCCGGGCACGGCAGTGACCACGCCGCGGTGAAGTCAGCCGGCCACTCAAGCCGGCCTGCGCCCGCGCAGCGCAAGGCGGCGCCGGCCAAGCCGAAGAAGCCGTTCCTGATCTACGACTCGGTGACCCCGTCGGCCATCCCGGCGCACCGCCCGGTCGCCACGTACGCCACCGGCTCTTACGCACAGCCGGCTAGCGCGGTGGCTGGCCACCACACGGTGCTGTGGATCGACACCAACGGGTCTGACCCGCACGCCTCGGTGCTCGACGTCGAGCCCGGCGACGCTACTCCGTCGACGGCCGCGAGCTGGGCATTCCACCGGCTGAAGGAGAACCCGGACGCCCTGGCCCGTATCTACACGATGCGCTCGGAGTGGCCGGCCACGCAGGCCGCCATCCACCATCTGCCGGGCTGGATGCACGCGCACATCCGCTGGTGGATCGCCGACCCGACCGGCGTCCCGCACATCGTGCCGGGCTCGGACGCCACCCAGTGGTACTGGGGCTCGCACTTCGACATCTCGACCGCCAGCCCGCGCTTCTAGCAGCATCGCGGGCCGGGCAGCAGCCCCGGCGCAATGAGCGAGCCAGGCGGCCAGCCAACTAAGGCTGGCCGCCTGGCCTTCGCGTATCCGGGCCCCGGCCGCGTTCTCGTAGCCCGGATCATGCGGCCTGCCGGGAGCGCTCGGCTGGCCTGAGTCAAGCTGGTCAATCTACCCTGAGCGCAGGAGGCGTCAGGGGTGCTACAGGTGTCCCTCCTGGGGGAACAAGCGATCAGCGGTGACGAGGCAGGCGTCCGGCCGAGCTCAGCCCGGGCCGTCGCGCTCGTCGCCTACCTCGCCATGCACGAGGGATCGCCGCAGCCGAGGCAGCGGATCGCCGGCCTGTTCTGGCCCGACTCGCCCGACGGCCAGGCGCTGACCAACTTGCGCCGCGAGCTGCACCACCTGCGGCAGGTGCTGGGCGACGAGCCATCGCTGCGGGTCACCAGCCGGGACCTGAGCTGGCACGACAGCAGTTCCTGCGCCGTCGACGTGCGCGCCTTCGCCGGCGCCTGCGCAGCCGCGCTTGCGGCTGCCGCGGCCGGCGAGGACCAGGCGATCCGCGAGCAGGCGGGCCGCGCTATCGCGCTCTACCGGGGCGACTTCCTGCCCGGCGCCTACGACGACTGGGTGCTGGAAGCCAGGGCGGCGCTCGAGCGGGAGTGCGTGACGATGTGCGACCTGCTGCGCGAGGCACTGGGGCGGGCGGGTGACCTGGCCGGCGCGGCACAGGCCGCCCGCAGGCGGATCGCGCTGCAGCCGCTGGAGGAGATCGGTTACCGGACGCTGATGCAGCTGCAGGCTGACATGGGTGACCGGGCTGGCGCGATCAGCACCTACCACCACTGCGCGTCGGTGCTGGAACGGGAGCTTGGCGTCACCCCCGACCCGGCGACTCAGCGCGCCTTCCAGCAGCTGATGGCACGCGCCGCACCTGCCGCGACCGGCGGCACGGGCGCCAGGTCGGGTGATACGCGGCCGAGCGGAGCCCGCCCAGGCGGAGCCAGGCAGCCGCGCGGCGGAGGCAGCGGACCTGGCGCGCCCGGCGCGGGCACGCCCGAGACCGAGACGGCCAGCACAGCCGCGGCCGGGCGAGCGCCGGCCAGAGGAGCGGCCCGCCCTGTCCGGGGCGGGACCACCGGGACGGTGCCAGCCGGGACTGGCCGGACGGCCGCCGGGCCAGCCGGCGGCCGTCCGCTCGGCCGGGTGCCGCTCGGCGCTGCCGGGATCGTCGGCCGGTCAGCGGAGCTCAGCATGCTCAGGGACGCATGGCGGGCGGCGCAGGCAGGCCGCGCAGGCGTGACGATCGTCCGCGGCGGGCCCGGCGTCGGAAAGACCCGGCTGGTGACCGAGCTCGCGGGAATCGCCCGGCTGGAAGGCGCGGCGGTGGCCAGCACGCACTGCTTCGGCGCGCACGACCGGCTCGCCCTGGCGCCGGTAGCTGACTGGCTGCGCAGCCCGTCCATCCAGCCGTCCACGTCGCGGCTTGCTGAGCCATGGCGCGCTGAGGTCGGCCGGCTCGTGCCCGTGCCCGGCTCCCGGCCCGCTCGCGGGCCTGGCGCACGGACGATGGCGGACGCCTGGCAGCGGCGCCGGTTCTTCGAGGGGCTGGCACACGGCCTGACCTCCACCGGGCGCCCCCTGCTGCTGGTGCTGGACAACATGCAGTGGTCCGACCAGGAAACCCTGGCCTTCCTCAGCTTCTGCCTCGGCCTGATGCCGGAAGCTCCGCTGCTGGTCGCCGGCACGATGCGGGATCAGGAGGCAGCCGAGGATCCGGAGATCGCCGGCTGGATCGCGCGGACCAGCTCGGCCGGGCTGCTGACCGAGGTGGATCTCGGCCCGCTGGAAGCCGCCGACACCGCGCGGCTCGCAACGGCGATCGGCGGCCAGGAGCTGACCGCCGCCGACACCGGCCTGCTGCAGGCGGCCACCGGCGGGTTCCCGCTGTACATCGTCGAGGCGATGCGCGGGAGCACAGTTCCGCGCAGCATCAGCCAGGGCGGCGGTGAGCCGGCCAGTCCCCTCGCAGCCGGCCACGACGCAGCTACACCTGGCACGGGCACACCTGGCAGGGGCACACCCGGCAAGGGCACACCCAGCGCGGGCAGCGCCGGGCCGGGCCAGAGCAGGCCGGCCGGTGACCTGACTGCCGTGCTTCGCGAGCGGCTGGCGCAGCTGACCGGCCCGGCCAGGGACGTGGCCTGCCTCGCCGCCGCCGTCGGCACGGACTTCAGCCTCGGCCTGCTCACCGAGGCCAGCGACCTGGACGAGGGCGTCGTGGTCGAGGCGGTGGACGAGCTGTGGCAGCGCAGGATCGTGTCCGAGCTGGGCGACGGCTACGACTTCACCCACGACCTGCTCCGCGAGACGGCGTACGGGCTGCTCAGCCCGCCCCGCCGGTGGCTGCTGCACCGTCGCGTCGCGCAGGCGATGGAGCTGCTGAACTCCGCCGACACCGATGCGGTGTCGGCCCAGCTCGCCGGTCAGTACGCCAAGGGCGGCCGGCCCGACCGGGCGGTGACCTACTACCGGCGTGCCGCCGACCTCGCGGCCGGCATGTTCGCCCACGCGGAGGCCATCCGGCTGCACCGGGAGGCGCTGGCGCTGATCACGTCGATGCCGGCCGGCCGGGACCGGGACCGCAAGGAGCTGGCGGTCTGCGACGCCATGGCCGAGCCGCTGAACGCCAGATACGGCTATTCCTCGGCGCAGCTGCAGCAGACGCTGGAACGCTCGGTCGCCCTCGCCGAGTCACTGGGCAGCCGCGACTCGACGCTGACCGGCCTGGTGGCGCTGATGGCCTCGCGCTTCGTGCAGGGTCGCACCGCTGACAGCTACCAGATCGCGCGGCGGGCACTCGACCTGGTCGGCGGCGATTCGGAGCTGAGCGGCCCGGCGCACTTCGCCGTCGGCGGCGCGGCGCTGAGCCTGGGCAGGCCGTCGGAGGGGCTGCACCACCTGGAAATCGCCGGCGCCCAGGGCAGCGCAGCCATCTCGCTGAGCCTCGGTACCCGGCCGGACGTGCACTCGACCGCATGGGCGGCGCACGCGCACTGGCTGCTCGGCGACACCGAGCGGGCGGCCGCGAGCAGCGCCGCCGCGGTCGCCCTGGCCAGCTCGGTCGGTCATCCCTACCAGCTGGCGGTCGCGCAGGCCTACGCCGCGGTCACCCTGCAGCTCAGCGGCGAAGTCGACAAGCTGCGCGACCGCGTGAGCGAGCTGCGGGCGCGGTGCGAGCGGTACGGCTTCGCTTACTACCGGGAGTGGGGGCAGATCCTCGACGGCTGGTGCCGGGGCGGCGAGGCGGGCATCGACCTCGCCAGGCAGGGCATCGGCCAGCTGCGCGCCGAGGGCGCGCTGGCCAGGATGCCGTACTGGCTGTCGCTGCTCGCCGACCTGCTAGACAGGGCCGGGCAGCGGGACGCCGGGCGGGCTGCGCTCGATGCCGCGCTCGCGGCCGCGCAGGCACACGACGACCGCTGGTGGCTGCCCGAGGTGATGCGGATGCGGGCGGGGCATGACGACCAGGCAGACGCGGCCGACCGGCTGCGCTCGGCCGCGCGACTGGCATCCGAGCAGGGCAGCGTCGCGCTGCTGCGGCGCTGCGAGGACGACCTGGCCCTGCGGGACGGCAGTCGCGGGCACGACCGCGTTCCTCCTCTTTCGTAACCGCCGAACGCTGCGCGAACGGTCACCGCCTTAGCGTCGCAGTGCTGCATCCTCGAGATCCGAGGGCTGGCAGCACGAGGGGGAACCAGATGACTGCCACCGTTGACATCGCGGCAGTGCCGTTCGACCAGCTGGCCACCGCCCTGCGCGGCGAGCTGATCAGGCCGGAAGATCCCGGCTACGAGCAGGCCCGCGCCGTCTACAACGCCATGATCAGCAAGCACCCGGCAGCCATCGCCCGCTGCCGTGACGTCGCCGATGTCGCCGAGTGCGTACGGTTCGCCAGCGAGCACGGCACCACGATCGCGGTGCGCGGCGGCGGGCACAACGCGGGCGGCCTCGGCGTCTGGGACGACGCCCTGGTCATCGACCTGTCGCTGCTGCGCAGCACCACGGTCAGCCCGGAGGAGCACACCGTGCGCGCCGACGGCGGCTGCACCTGGGGTGACGTGGACCACGCCACGGTCGCGTTCGGCATGGCAACGCCGAGCGGCATCATCGGCACGACCGGAGTAGGGGGACTTACCCTCGGCGGGGGAATCGGCCATCTCGCCCGGAGGTTCGGCCTCGCCGTCGACAACCTGCTGTCCGCCGACGTGGTCCTCGCTGACGGCTCGTTCGTCACGGCCAGCGCGGACTCGCACCCTGACCTGTTCTGGGCGCTGCGCGGCGGCGGCGGCAACTTCGGCGTCGTCACCTCGTTCACGTTCCGCTGCCACGACATCGGCGAGAACGGCGTGATCATCGGCGGCCCGGTGCTCTACGACCTGGCCGACACGCCGGAGGTGCTGCGCTGGTACCGGGAGCTGCTGCCATCGCTGCCTGAGGAGCTGAACGGCTGGCCCGCGCTGATGACGGTCCCGCCGGCCCCGCCGTTCCCTGAGGAACTGCACGGCCGCAAGGTGTGCGGCATCGTCTGGAGTTACACCGGCCCGCACAACCGGGCCGACGAGGTGCTCGCCCCGGTGCGCAGCTTCGGCTCGCCGCTGCTGGCCGGCCTGCAGGAGATGCCGTTCAACATGCTGCAGGGCGCGTTCGACGCGCTTTACCCGAAGGGCCTGCAGTGGTACTGGCGCGCGGACTTCTTCAACGAGATCACCGATGAGGCGATCGAGACTCACCTGAGGTTCGCCGAGCAGCTGCCGACCGGCCACTCGACCATGCACATGTACCCGATCGACGGCGCCGTCGCCAGGGTGCCGTCTGACGCCACCGCCTTCGCCTACCGCGACGGCGGCTGGGCCGGTGTCATCGTCGGGGTCGACCCTGACCCGGCCAACGCCGAGCGGATCGCGAAGTGGACGCGCGACTACTGGAAGGCGCTGCATCCCACCTCAGCGGGCGGCGGCTACGTCAACTTCCTGATGAACGAGGGACAGGACCGGGTCAGGGCCTCCTACCGGGGCAACTACGACCGGCTCAGCAGGGTCAAGCAGCGCTACGACCCGGACAACCTGTTCCGGATCAACCAGAACATCCAGCCAGCCGGCCAGAACGGCCGGTAGCAAGACCCAGGTCAGGTCCGGTGATCGGGAGCGCCGGACCTGACCTATCCCGGTCCCCGCACGGGTTGCCAAGACCGCGCGGGGGTTGCCTGGCATGCGCCTGGCCTGGTATGGAACAGCCGCCCGGCAATGTTCTCCAGGTGGCACATCATTGGCCAGGAAGGGTCGAGCACATGGCTGACACCATCTCCCCCAGCGCCGGCACCCCGGCTCCCGCCGACGTACGGACGCTTCAGGTCGAGGCGAACGGGATCAACGTCATCTCCGACGCCGAGCGCAAGGGCCGGCCAAGCGGGCTGTTCTGGCCGTGGTTCGCGGCGAACGTGTCGGTACTCGGGCTGAGCTACGGCTCGTTCGTGCTGGGATTCGGCATCTCGTTCTGGCAGGCACTCGCCGTCGGTGTCGTCGGCATCATCGTGTCGTTCCTGCTCTGCGGCTTCATCGCGGTGGCCGGCAAGCGCGGCTCGGCGCCCACGATGATCCTCGGCCGGGCCGCGTTCGGCGTCCGCGGCAACAAGCTGCCGGCCGCTGTCTCCTGGCTGCTGACGGTCGGCTGGGAGACCGTGCTGATCATCCTGGCGACGCTGGCCACGGCCACCGTGTTTACCAGGCTCGGCTGGGGCGGCGGCACCGCGACCGAGGTCGTCGCCCTGATCGTGGTCGTCGCCCTGACGATCTTCGGCGGGGTGATGGGGTTCGAGACGATCATGCGGATGCAGTCGGTGATCACCATCGTGACTGGCGTGCTGACCATCGCGTTCATCGCGCTCGCGGCAGACAAGGTGCACTGGGCCACCGTGTCGGCGCTGCCCTCAGGCTCGGCGCAGAACGTCACCGGGGCGCTGGTCCTGGTCATGACCGGCTTCGGCCTCGGCTGGGTCAACGCCGCCGCTGACTACTCGCGATACCTGCCGCGGCGCGCTTCCGGCCGCGGCGTGGTGGGCTGGACCACCCTGGGCTCGTCGGTGGCGCCGATCGTGCTGCTGGCCTTCGGCCTGCTGCTGGCCGGCTCGTCGGCGAAGCTGAGCACGGCCATCGGCGCCAACCCGATCGGCGCGCTGACCTCACTGCTGCCGACCTGGTTCCTGGTGCCGTTCGTGATCGTCGCCGTGCTCGGCCTGGTCGGCGGGTCGGTGCTCGACATCTACTCCTCCGGCCTGGCGCTGCTGACCCTCGGCGTGCGGGTACCGCGCTACGCGGCCGCGCTGATCGACGGCGTGGTGATGATCGGCGGGTCCATCTACGTGGTGTTCTTCGCCAGCGACTTCGTGGCGCAGTTCGAGGGCTTCCTGATCACCCTTGGCGTGCCGATCGCGGCCTGGTGCGGCATCATGCTGGCGGACGTGCTGCTGCGGCGGCGTGACTACGCCGAGCCTGAGCTGTTCACCCGCTCTGGCCGGTACGGCGACGTGCGGCTGCTGCCGCTCGCCACGATCGTCGGCGGCACCGCGCTCGGCTGGGGCCTCGTGACCAACGGCAGTGCCAGCTGGCTCACCTGGCAGGGTTACCTGCTCGGCCCGTTCGGGCTGGGCGGCAAGGCCGGCGCGTGGGCATTCGCCAACCTCGGCGTGCTGCTGGCGCTCGCCATCGGCTTCGTGGTCACGCTCGCCTTCAGCCGCTCGGCCGTCCGGGCGCAGGAAGCAGCGCCGCTGCCGGCCGCAGCCGCACGGGCGTGACCGGCCCAGGCGATGCGCCGGCCACCTTGCCGTGGCTGGCGGTCATCGACATGCAGCGGGTGTTCGCCGACCCGGCCGGGCCGTGGTTCGCGCCGCGGTTCGCCGAGATCGTCCCGGCGGTCAGCAAGCTCGCCGCCGCGCTGCGGCCGCGGGTGACGTTCACCAGGTTCGTCGCCCCGGCCCGGCCGGCCGGCGCGTGGCGCGGTTACTACCAGCAGTGGCCGTTCGCGCTGCAGGCGCCGGACGCGCCGATGTACCAGCTGGCCGGCGAGCTTGCCGACGAGGCAGGCCCGACCCTGGACGCCGCCACCTTCGGCAAGTGGAACGCGGAACTGGCCGCCCGTGTCGGCCAGGACGGGCGGCTGCTGCTGGCCGGCGTCACCACCGACTGCTGCGTGCTGTCCACCGCGCTCGCCGCCGCCGACGCGGGCGTCAGCGTGCAGGTGGTCGCCGACGCGTGCGCCGGGAGCAGCGACGCGAGCCACGTGGCGGCCCTGGACATCATGCGGCTGTACGGGCCGCTGGTCGAGGTCGTCAGCCTGGACCAGGCGCTGGAGTCAGTTGCCAGCTGACCAGGCCGGCGGGACAGCATTCGCGTCCATCAGCGCTCCTAGGTCAGCAAAGGCGGTCGAGACCGGCGGGCCTGCCAGGGGTCAGGATGAACGACATGGCACAGCTGCCGGAGATCATCGCCCTGGTCGAGGAGAGCCTCGACCAGCCGGACCTGGCCGCCGCCGAGCTGGCCAGGCGGGCCTGCCTGTCACGGTTCCACTTTGACCGGCTGGCCAGCGCGGCGCTCGGCGAGCCGCCGGGCGCGTTCCGGCGGCGGCTGATGCTCGAGCGGGCCGCCTACCAGCTGAGCACGACGTCGCAAACGGTCATCCAGATCGGCCTCGCGGCTGGCTACACCGCGCCGGACGCGTTCACCAGGGCGTTCTTCCGCGGCTACGGGCTGAACCCGTCCGCCTACCGGCGAGCCCGCCGGGCCGCCCACGACCTGCCAGCGCCCAGCGGCATCCACTTTCACCCGCCGGGCGGCCTGCGGCTGCCCGCGCAAGGAAGGAGCAGTCCCATGGAAACCCTGACCCGGATGTATGACCACCACGTCCAGCTGACCGGCGACATCATTGACCGGCTGCCCGGCCTCGGCGACCGGGCCCTCGACCGGCAGATCGAGCTGTCGGTCGAGGGCATCGACTCAAGCCCGAGCCTGCGCGCCCTGTGCGACAAGCTCGTGCGGCAGCTGGAGATGTGGGTGACCGCCGTCCAGGGCGGCAGCAGCATCCCGGCCGGCGACAGCTCCCCGGCGGCACTGCGCACCAGGCTGGAGCAGGCAGCGCCGGCCTTCCGCGCCACCGTCGTCGAGCGCATCGCATCCGGCGACGGCGGCGAGTCGTTCCTTGACGCCACCTGCGATCCGCCGCAGACCTTCACCCTGTCCGGCGTGCTCGCGCACGTGCTGACCTTCGCGGCCGTGCGGCGGACGATGGCAGTCGGCGCACTGGAGTCGGCCGGCGTCGGCGACCTTGGCTCCGGCGACCCGATGCGCTTCGTCGGCGGCGAGGGCGACGACGCATCGCAGATCCGCCGCAACTTCGGCACGCCGCCTGGCAGCGCGTCATCCTCCTGACCGGCGCGGCTACCGCAGGATATTCACCGCCCGGGCGATCACCAGCCCGAGGATGACGAGGGAACCGGTCGCCTGCACGGCCATGGCCGCCTTGGCCCAGCGCGCGAGCGGCATCACGTCCGTCGGGCTGAAGGCGGTGGCATTCGTAAAGCCGAGGTACAGGTAGTCGAGGAATACCGGGCGCCAGCCGGGCGGGGCAACGTTCGGGTTGAGCTGCTCGGGAAAGGCGAGGTTCGGGAACTCCGGCGGGTCCCACAACCGCCCGTCGGCGCCACCGCCATCAAGAACCCAGTAGAGGGCGGCGAAGGCCAGGATCGTGAACAGCCACACGCCGGAGCCCACGCTCAGAAGATCACTGGCGCTGTTGGTCTCGGGGCCACCCTGAATGAGATCTGTCACGAGCCGGACGGTGACACCGGCGGCCTCGGCGACCAGCAGTACCACCAGAGCCAGGCAGAGTGGCCGCACCGCGGCCGCCCGGCTGCCGCGCGGGGACCGGGTCGCGACGATGATGCCCGCCGCCAGCACAGCGACGATCGCCGGCACTACCCAGTTGGGGCCGAGGCTGAACCTGGGCGGAAGCAGCAGCGGCACGGCAATGACCAGGGCAAGCGCGCTCAGCAGCGCCCAGAGCTTGTCGACTCCCGTCCCGGCTCGCATGGTCTTGACGCTGGAAGCAGGCTGGCGCGCGGCGCTTTCCCTCTTGCGCTCCCACCAGTCACGAACCACATTTTCGGTCTGCGCTGTTGCTGGCCTGCTCTGCGCGGCGTCCGCGGCGGCGATCAGGCCGCGGGCGGCGTCCATCGTCGCTTCTATTTCCCTCTGGTTACCGCTGGCCGGGACGCGGACGACGATCCACGCGCGGTGACGATGTTCCTGCGTTTGCACGGGCATGCCCGTCGCCCGTGCCAGCCGCTGATAGCACCTGAGCCACTCGTCGGTCACGGGTCCGGCCAGCGGTACCCGCGCAATCACATGCTCATTAGCCGTGTGCAGTTCAATGTCTGACTTGTCATCGATGTCCGTCATGCCGAGCCGACCTCCGGTAGGTAGGGCGGCTTAGATACTGCCCGGCCGTCACCGGGCGTTACCAGGCGGTGCGTACAGTCATCGGAGCAGTGCGGTGGCCCTGGACAGCAGGCAAGGGGCGAGGGCTATGACGGTGACCGCCATCCGTCCGGCACGACGAACGGCGTCAGCCGTGCCGGGCCAGGCCGGATCACGCAACGAGGCCGCGCGGGCAGACGCGCCAGTGCTGCGGGATCTGCCGGCGACGGAGGATGAGCGCCGCGGGGCCGGCCGGGCAGCCAGGAAGGTCGTCCGCCGTGGCGCGCTCGGCGACTGGGACGAGAGCCTGCGCAGCCACGACGCGCTGGAGCTGATCCTCGCGCAGAACAGGATCCGGGTCGCCGACCTGGTTCCGCTGCGGCATCAGCGGATGGCGGCCTCGCCCTGGAATTACTACCGGGGAGCTGCCGCGGTGATGGCAGCCGACCTGGCCGCGGTGCCCGACAGCGGCCTGACCGTGCAGCTGTGCGGGGACGCGCACCTGCTGAACTTCGGGCTGTGGGCCACCCCCGAGCGGAATCTGGCCTTCGACCTGCGCGACTTCGACGAGACGCTGCCCGGCCCGTTCGAGTGGGACGTCAAGCGCTTCGCCGCGAGCATCGAGGTCGCCGCCCGGCAGAACCGGCTCAGCCCCGCCACCGCGGCCGCCGCCGTCACCGCCGGCGCCGAGGCGTACCAGCGGCGGATGCGCAAGTACGCCGGCCTGGCCGAGCTTGACATCTGGTACGACAGCATTCATGCCGACGCGCTCGTTGACTACTTCGAGCCGGCCGACCGCGGCACGGTCTCGGTGCACATCGAGCGCCAGCGCCAGCGGCGCACAAGCCGGCGCGCGTTCCGCAAGCTCACCACCATGACGCACGGCCGGCCGCGGATCACCGAGGAGCCGCCGCGCCGGGTGCGGGTCAGCGAGGCGCAGCAGGCCAGGCTCGTCAGTGAACTGCTGGCCGGCTACCGGCTTACCCTGCAGGAGGACCGGCGGGCGCTGTTCGACCGGTTCACCGAGGTCGATTCCGTGCGGCAGGTCGTCGGCGTGGGCAGCGTGGGGATGCGCGTGTACCTGATCCTGCTGGAAGGCCGCAGCGGAGCCGACCCGCTGTTCCTGCAGGCCAAGCAAGCCGGCCCGGCCGTCTACGAGGCGCACGCCGGGCCGGCCGCGCAGCCCGGCCACGGCGAGCGGGTGATCAGCGGCAAGCGGCTGGTGCAGAGCGCCACCGACATCTTCGTCGGCTGGGGCTCGCTCGGCGGGCACGACTACTACCTGCGGCAGTTCCGCGATATGAAGATCATCCCGACGACCGAGCTGATCGCGCCGCGACTAGCCGAGTTCGCCGCCGCCTGCGGCGAGACCCTCGCCAGGGCGCACGCGCGCACCGGTGACCCGGTGGCTATCGCCGGCTACCTCGGCAAAGGCGGCAACTTCGCCGCGTCGATGCGGCGCTTCGCCCGCCGCTACGCCGGCCAGAACGAGCGAGACCACGCCCAGCTCACCCGCGCGATCGGCGCCGGGACGGTGCCGGCCGGGGACGGCTGACCGCTCCCCAGCGCCCGGTCAGACGGGCCTGACCTGCTCCGACTCTGCCTTCGGTACTCCGCCAAGGGTGGTGATCGCGGCGAGCGCCGACTGGTAGACGAAGCGCTCGCGCTTCGGGCTGGCCAGGAACCTGGCCGCGGCCGCGATCGGCTCGGCCGAGCCTGGCCGGTCACCGAGCGCGCGTGACTCCTGCACCGCTGCCTGCGCCGTCTTCACCACGTGCGCGACCATGATCGGCGCGGTCGAGTGATCCTCCCCCGCCGCCCGGATCAGCGCGCGCTCCAGGTCAGCGCGCGGCCCGGTGTAGCCGTCGGCGAGCGCGACCGCGGCATCGGGGTCACGGCTGACGATCGCCCGGTGCAGTTCCGCTGCGTCAGTGGTGGGGTGCGGCTGCGGACGGCCAAGCCGGGCGCCTGGCCCGCGGCGGTCGAACTGGCCGGTCCACTGCACGAACCAGGCGGCGTGGAACAGCCCGCGCAGCACCTGCGGCGACGGGTCGGCCGACCAGGCCCAGCGAAGCGCGTTCAGGTAGGTCAGCGTGTGGGTCACGTCGAGCCAGCCGAACTCGTTGCTGTCATCGATGTCCAGGTCTATGTCGAACCTGGCCAGCCGCTCGGCTGCCGCCCGGCCGGTCTCGTCGATCAGCGCGGTCACCGGCGCGCCGCCCTGCAGCGCCCGCGTCAGCCCGCTGAGCGCGTCCTCTGGCGATCCGTCGGTCAGCGCCCGCCGGTACCCGGCCGGCTCCAGGCTGCCGGTGCCGGCCTGGCGCAGCAGCGCGGGCAGGTCAGGGTCGGCTGCCTGCCAGGCGCGCAGGAAGCGCCGCATGTACGGCAGCTTGTCGTACCTGGTGCCGAGCACCATTTCCGGCACCAGCGGCGACAGCACAGCGTCCGCTTCGGTCCAGCCGATCTGCGCCAGCATCTCGAATGCCTTCTGAACGAAGATCATCGAGTGACCGTAGGCAAGGAAATGGTCGGTCACGGCGGTGAGCAGCATGTGCCGCAGTTCCTGCGGCGGCTGGCCGGCCGCTATCAGCCCCCGCAGCAGCGCCTCGGCCTCCACGGCACGCTCGGCGTCGACCAGCTGCGGGTACGCGCTCATCGCGGCGGCCACCGAGCCGTAGACAGCGACCGGATCGGCCGGGTCGGGCCGCGGCCGGGCCGGGCGGCGCACCTGGCTGTCGGCGGCGACCGACAGCCCCTGGATCACCGGCAGCGCCTGCAGCGACTCGTCGAAGTACTGGCTCATCCGCAGGCAGTCGGCCAGCGTGGCCAGCGAGTGGTCCCAGCCGTTCTCGGCCCGCGGCGCCGCGTACCTGACGCCCTCGCGGATCACGTCGGCCAGCGGCGTGCCGATCCGCTGCAGCCGCATCGCGTCCCTGGCAATCCGGCCGGTGTTCAGGTCCTCCATCGCCGCGGTCAGGCTGCGGAACAGGTCGGGCCTGATCACCTCGGCCGGCGGGTCGGCGAGGTCGACGAGCACCTGGCCATCGCTGATCCGCACCGGGTAGGTGCGGATGTTCTCGCCGCCGTGCCGGCAGACCCCGGTGCCGAGCTCGAACTTCCAGTTATGCCAGGCGCAGGTCAGCACATTGTCCTTCACGTCTCCGCGGACCAGGGCGTAACCCTGATGCGGGCAGCGGTTGTCACTGGCGAACACGCCGGCGGCCGTGCGGAACAGCGCGAGCCGCTTGTCGAGGTAGGCGAAGGACTTCGCGCCGCCTACCGAGATGTCGTCCGCTGCCGCAACGCGCACCCAGTTACTCACGCCAGCCTCCATCGGCATTTCGGAATCGATGCCGCTGACGTTAATTCCTCAAGTGGACTTCAAGTCAAGCCGCTGCCGCACCGCGTGCCGGCCGTCGCCGCATCCATGATCTCGAAGGATTTCCGCTGCTGGAGCGCGCGTTTTCTTACCGGATCATGGTCGGGGGACCAGCTGAGCCCACGGCTCCGTGCGGGCGGCGGAGCAGTCTCTTACTGTTGCGCTGCGGGAACCGCTCGGCCAGCACGGGAGAGACATGGGGATCCTCGACAAGATCGGCACCGGCGAGTACCGCCTGCCGGACCAGCTTGACCCGAGCCGGACCGAGCTGCGGGACGAGTTCATGGCCGACCCGCTCGGCCGGCACAGCCTGGACCTGCAGCTGCTGCTCGGCCTGATGCGCGGCTCGCCGCAGCTGCCCCGCTGGGTGCTGCTGGTGAGCAGCCCCGGCGAGTCGTGGGTCTTGGCCGAGGCCAGGCCGCGCGGCGAGCCGCCGCGGATCATGCCGGGCGTGGAGTTCACCAGCCTGGCCGACGCCGAGCGGCACGTCTTCGACCTGCGCTGGCAGGCACTGGCTGACCAGGCGGAGGCGAGTGAGCGGGCAACGGCACGGCTGTCAACGGCGACAGAGGCGCTGCCGCTCGCCAGCCAGATCGTCGGCTACTGTGACCCGCTGTCCGCGGCACCCGGCGAGCAGGTGCGGTTCTTCGTCAGCTGCGAGCCAGGCATCGACAGCTACGACGCCGAGCTGGTCAGGATCCGCGCGGCTGCTTGCCTGCCTGCCGGGCAGCCAGATTGCGACACTGTTGGCGGCTTGGCCGGCCACTACCCCGCGCGGACGCAGCCTGTCCACCCTGGCTCCTACGTGCAGATTCCGGGCGGCGCAGCGGTGCTGACCGGGCAGGTCACCGTCGTGCTGCTGGTGCAGCCGAGCTACCAGCCTGGCCGGCGGCAGGTGCTGCTGTCGGCTGGTGACGTGCAGGCCGGCTCTAGTCTCGCGCTGATGCTCGATCCGCTGCTGCGGCCGATGCTCGTCACCGGCCCGGCCGGGCAGGACGTGCTCAGCTGCCCCGCGCCGCTGCCAGCCGGCGCGT
This sequence comes from Streptosporangiaceae bacterium, assembly GCA_036495525.1. Taxonomy (GTDB): domain Bacteria; phylum Actinomycetota; class Actinomycetes; order Streptosporangiales; family Streptosporangiaceae; genus DASXMR01. Next base: position 81,431 of record DASXMR010000050.1, read on the forward strand.
GGAGCGTGGTTTCGGCGACATTCGGCGGCGGGCTGGACGCCTCGGTGGCCGCCGGCCTGCTGAGCGCGGGCGCAACGGCCCTGGACACGGTGACCGGTCCGGCGGCGGCCAGGCTGCCCGGCGCCGATCCGGCGGACCTGGTGCTTGGTGCGCTGCTGTCCGGTGAGGGCCGGCCAGAGCTGCCGTTCAGCGGGCGGCTTGAGTCGCCGGTGATCGTGGCCGGGCAGGTCAGTGCGGAGCGGGCGCTGACACTGATGAAGGCTGGCCCGGCGCAACCGGCCGGGCAGGTGCTTGCCGCGTGGGACTTCAGCATCGGGATCGGTACCTGGACGATCACCGACCTGGGCCCGCACGCGCTGCACGGCACCGCGTTCAATCTCCCCATGCGCGCCGTGCGCGGCGCCTGCTGGACCGGCGAGCACGACGACTGGCGGGAGGCGCCCGGCGAGTACGCGGCGCTGCACTTCCTCGCCGACGCGCTTGAGGACTGCCGGTGGGACGCCGATTTCAGCTGGACGCTGCCGCCGGACGCGCCAAGCGGCTTTTATGCTGCGCGGCTGCGCAGCGGCGCGCACACCGAGTACATCCCGCTGTTCGTCCGGCCCGGGCCGGACGCGACGCGGGCGCCGGTGCTGCTGATCGCGCCGACGGCCACCTACGCGCCGTACGGCAACTCGCGGTTCTGGTGGGAGAACCCGGTTCAGGAGCTGGTCCAGGACCGCCTCGTCGAGGTCGGCGAGCAGGAGCAGTACCTGATGCTGCACCCCGGACTCGGCGCGTCGAGCTACGACTGCCAGCTGGACGGCACCGACGTCTGCTACGTCTCCCGGCTGCGGCCGAACCTGAACATGCGGCCAGCCCACGTCCGGCAGGAGGGTTACCCCAGCGACCTGGCGCTGGTGGCCTGGCTCGACCGCACCGGCGTCCGCTACGACGTGGTCACCGACGAGGATGTGCACCTGCGCGGCGGGGAGCTGCTTGGCCGCTACCCGGTGGTGCTGACTGGCACCCACCCCGAGTACATGTCGGCGCGGATCTTCGACGCGATTCGCACCTGGACCGGGCTCGGCGGCCGGCTGATGTACCTGGGCGGCAACGGGTTCTCGATGAACGTCAGCTTTGACGCCACCCGCCCGTGGATCATGGAAAACCGGCGGATCGAGCTCTGGGAGCGGGACGAGGAGTGCCAGCGCAGCGAGGCCGTCCACTCGAGCGACGGGCTGCGCGGCGGCTACCTGGCCGCATCCGGGCGCCGGGCGGCTGACATCACCGGCGTCGAGTCGGCGACGATGGGCTTTGACCGCTCGTATCCTTACCGGCTGAATGATGCGGCCCGGCGGCCGGAGTCCGCGTTCGTCTTCGAGGGTGTCTCAGGTCCGGTCATCGGTGCCTTCGGCGCGATCGGCGGCGGCGTGGTCGGCCAGGAATGGGACAACGCGAGCGGGCAGCGGGTCGGGCCTGGTCACCTGATCCTCGCCTCGTCCAGCGAGCACAGCCTGGTAGTGCCGATGTTCGGCGCCGTCCGGCCCGACTACCACGCCGACCTGGTGCTTTACCTGCGCGGAGCGGGTGCCGCCTTCGCCGTCAGCTCGATGGCCTGGTGCGCGGCGCTCAGCCACAACGGCTACGCGAACCAAATCGAGACGATCACCAGGAACGTGCTGCTGCGGTTCGCCGGCCCGGCGCCGCTCGGCGAGGCCAGGCCGGGCTGACGCCGGCAGCTTCTCACCACGATCCCCAGCGGAGGGCCGGCTCGGGCAGGTCAGGCGGGTTAAGGAAGGCGGGCGGGCCGTCGAGATCGAGGGCCGACAGCGGCGAGACGGCGGCCGCGTCCCGCGCGGTCAGCGGCGGCAGGTTCCACTTCTGCTCGACCAGCTTGAGCACCGAGGTGTGGTCAAAGACCTCCGGGCAGACGTGACCGGGCCGCGCGTAAGGGGAGACGATCACCGCGGGGACGCGGAAGCCGTACCTGTCGTAGCCGTGCGGCCCGGCGTTCAGCCGCTCCTTGCGCTCGACCAGGTGCGGCAGCACCGGCTGCAGCAGCTGTCCCAGGCGTGAGGCGCGGCCGACCAGGCTGCCGCCGAGGACGTCATCCGGCGGCACGGCGGCCGGCGGCGACACGTGGTCGTAGTAACCGCCGTGCTCGTCGTAGAGCCAGATCAGCACCGTGTTCGGCCAGCCGCGGCCGTGCATCACCGCCCGGATGACCTCAGCGGCGAAGCTCTCGCCTTTCCTGATGTCCTGCGGGTTCTCCTCCGAGTACGCCCGGAAGTCAGGATCGACGATGCAGAACGAGGGCAGCGCGCCGCTGGCGGCATCGGCAAAGAACTCATCGGTGCTGCGGATGTGGCCCATGTACCGGCCGATGCCGAACGGGAACACGTCAGCGGTGAACTGAATGTCCTTCTCCACTCCGGTCCTGGCGGTGCGCCAGCGGCGGCTGACGGCCTGCACGCGGCGGCGGGTCATCTTGCGCTTGTGCCTGGCGTAGTGCCCGAGCCGGGAGCTGCTGCCCTCGCCGCAAGGGTGATAGTTGGCCCAGGAAATGCCGTGCCGCGACAGCATGTCGAGGATCGTCCCGCCGTCCGGGTAGTCCAGCAGGTCGTACGGCGAGTCGTCGATCAGGCCGTGCGCCGTGCCAGCGATGAGGAATCGCCGGTTGGGGAATGTCGGCCCGAGGCAGGATCCGAACCAGTGATCGGCCAGCGGGAACGTATCGGCGAGGCCGTAGTAGAACGGCAGGTCCTCGCGGGTCCAGTAGCCCATCGGGCTGCGCTCGGTACCTGGCGGCCAGCTGCGGTCGCTGTCGCCGTCCGCCATCACGTCCTGCGCGCTGGCGACGAAACCGTCGCAGCGGCCACCGTTCCACTGCTGGTGGCAGGCCCGCCAGCTCTGCGACGGCACCCCCGGCTGCTGCACCGTGGTTGCCAGCCGGTGCGCGCTGACCTGCTCACCACCGCGGGCCGGGTTGCTGGCGTCCGGCTTCCCGTCCTGGCCGGTGCGCAGCCCCTCGCCGCGGCCGCCGAGCATGCCGAGGTAGTTGTCGTAGGAATGGTTCTCCATCATCAGCACGACGATGTGCCGCAGCTGCGGGATCAGGTCGGTGCCCGGCGGCCTGGCCGGATCCGGCGGCGTGCCCTGGTCCCGCCCGGCCAGCCGCCGGTCAAGCCGTTTCTGCTCCCGCCGCTCAAGCAGCTTCCACACCGCGCGCCGCCTCTCGCCTGGATTGCCCCGAACCCGGCGGGTTCCCCGCCTAGCGGGTTTCATGTGCGGCCACGGCCGGCTGCTAACCGCGGCCGGCTGCTTACGGCGGCCGGCTGCGGGCACAGACCGGGCATGACCTCATCGCCGCAGCAGTACCGCGCGGGCCAGCAGGCCTGGCCGGCGGCTGGCTGGATCGACCTGTCCGTGCCGGTCCGCACCGGCATGCCGTACTGGCCGGACAATCCGCCGGTGCTGCTGGAGCGGGCGATGGACATCAGCCAAGGCGACGAGTGCAACGTGTCGCGGCTGGAGATGGGCGTGCACAGCGGCACCCACGTGGACGCGCCGGTGCACTTCATCCACGGGGCCGCCGCGGTGGAGGAGATGACGCTGGCGACCGGCATCGGCGAGGCGCGGGTCATCGAGATCGCGGATCCGGTCGAGGTGACCGCCGTTGAGCTCGCGGCCCATGCGGTGCAGCCGGGCGAGCGGGTCCTGCTCAAGACCGCCAACTCGCCGCGCTGCTGGCAGGCCGACGAGTTCCTGGCCGACTATGTCGGCCTGACCGAGGAGGCGGCGCGCTACCTCGCTGACGTGCAGGCCGCGCTCGTCGGGATCGACTACCTGTCCATCGGGGCGCCAGGCTCGGATGTGGGCGCCGTGCACCGGATCCTGCTCGGCGCCGATGTCTGGATCGTCGAGGGCCTCGACCTGACGCCGGTCACCGCTGGCCGCTACGAGCTGCTCTGCCTGCCGGTACGGCTGCAGGGCTCGGACGGCTCGCCTGCCCGCGTCGTCGCCCGCCCGCTGCCCTGACCGGCCCAGTCGCGCGGCGCGCATCATCCAGGGCAGCGTCGGCCAGGTGCCGCGAGGCGGCCGCCTGAGCGCCTGGCTCAGCCGACCTGGCTGTCCTGGCCGGCCCAGTACGGGGCGCGCAGCAGCCGCTTGAGCACCTTGCCGGATCCGGTCCGCGGCAGTTCCTGCGCGAACGAGACCGAACGGGGGATCTTGTAGCCCGCCAGGTGCTCCCGGCCGAACGCGATTACCTGCTCCTCGGTCACCGGCTCGCCTGGCCGGGGCACCACGACTGCGTGCACCGCCTCGCCCCACTCCGGCGACGGGATGCCGAACACGGCGACCTCGTAGATGGCCGGGTGCTCCTCCAGCGCGGCCTCGATCTCGGCCGGGTAGATGTTCATCCCGCCGGAGATGATCATGTCGGACTTCCGGTCGCAGATGTAGTAGTAGCCCTCCTCGTCCCGGTAAGCGATGTCCCCCACGGTGTGGAAGTCGCCCCGCCGGGCAGAGTCGTAGCTGGCCTGCTGCTTGTAGTACTCGTCGAAGACCACTGAGGCGCGCACGTACAGCTCGCCAGGGTGCTCCGGGCCGGTGCCGGTGACCACGTTCCCGTCCTCGTCGAACAGGCAGACCTCGATTCCCGGCGCCGGCTTGCCGCACGAGCCGGGCTTGCGCAGCTGATCTTTCGGCTCGAGCACGCAGTTGACCCCGAGCTCGGTCGACCCGTATACCTCCCACAGCGAGTCGGCCGGGAAGTCGGCCAGGTACTGCTGCTTGAGCGTCAGGCTCCACGGTGCCGCATTGGCGATCATCCGCTGCATCGACGAGCGGTCATAGTGCGCCTTGACCTCGGCGGGCAGCGCGCAGACCATCCGGATCAGCGCGGGGGCCGAGAACGTCGAGGTCACCCGGTAGTGCTGCACCAGCCGCAGCCAGTCCACCGGGTCGAACTTGCGCTGCACGAGGACGGTCTGGCCGAGCGCGAGCGCGCCGGCCATGAAGCCGCCGGGCCCGCTGTGGTACAGCGGCCCTGAGGTCAGGTAAACGTCGTCGGGACGGTAGCCGATCAGCGCGAGCAGTCCGGCCAGCGCGCCAGTGTCCGGCCGCGCGCGGCGGACGGCACCCTTGGGCTTGCCGGTGGTGCCCGAGGTGTAGATCATCGTGCCGGCTGCCGCCCCGGCGCCCTCCGGGTCGGGTGGCGGACCGGATGGCGCAGCGGCCACGACATCCTCGCCGAGCATGCCGGCCAGCGGCTGGCCGCCGTACACGATCACGTGCCGCAGCCGTGCAAGCCGGTCGCGCACCGAGTCGAACAGCCCGGCGTACTCGGCGTCCACGTACGCCACGGTGGCGTCGCACTGGCCGATGATGTACATCGCCTCGTCGGGCGTCAGCCGGTAGTTCAGCGGCACGGCGACGGCGCCTGCCTTGCGCGCGGCGTTGATGGCGGCGACCACCTGCGGCGAGTTGGGCCCGCACCAGAGCACCTTGTCCCCCGGCGCGAGGCCGAGCGACAGCAGGGCGTTTGCCAGCTGGTTCGACCTGGCCTCCAGGTCCGCGTAGGTCCACCGGGTGACCTCGCCGTCCCGGTCCTCGATCACGGCGGGTTTGTCCGGCTGGACCCCGGCATAGGCGGTCAGGATGTCGGCCACGCGCACCTCCCGGCTGACTATGCGGCCCGCTGACATGCTGAGCCTGCTACGTCCTGTCGGCCAGTCGCAAGATGTCGCCGGTGTGGCTTTTGGGTGACGCGCAGCCGGGGGTATACCGGCGGCATGAGAGCAGCGGGAATCACCGAGTTCAGCGGGCCGGTACAGCCACTGACCCTGCCAGAGCTGGACGAGCCGGGGCCCGACGAGGTGCTCATCGACGTGCGGTACAGCGGGGTCGCAGGCTGGGACGACGTGGTCAGGACCGGCGACTGGGACGTCGGTCGCCAGCCGCCCATGGCGCTGGGGGTCGCGATGGCCGGAGTGGTCGCGCGGCCTGGCGGGGCGGACAGCCAGCTGCGGCCAGGCCAGCCGGTGATGGCGCACTCACTACCGCTGCGCCGCCAGGGCACCTGGGCGGAGCAGTTCATTTGCGCTGCCGCGGATGTCGCGCCGCTGCCGGACGGGCTGCCGTTCAAAGTGGCAGGTGCCGCGCCGGTCCCGCTGCTCACCGCCGAGCAGGCGCTGCGGATGGGTCAAGGTGCGCTGCCCGCAGCCAGCCAGGTACCAGGCGAGCCAGGCCAGCAGAGCGCGCCGGGGGCGAAGCCGGGCGGAGCCGGACGTGCGACCGCCGCTGAGGACCGGCCGGCTGACCCGGCGGCCGGCCTGGACGGGATGACGGTGCTGGTGAGCGGCGCTGGCGGGGTCACCGGGCTCGTGCTCGTGCAGCTCGCCGCTTACCTGGGCGGCCGGGTCCTCGCCACAGCCGGGCAGCGCAGCGCCGGGCGGGTGCGGGCGGCCGGCGCCGCCGAGGTCATCGACTACCGCGCGGACAACTGGCCTGGCCAGGTCCGCGCGCTGACCGGCGGCACAGGCACTGACCTGGCGGTGAACGCGGCGCCCGGCAGCGCCGCCGCAGCGCTGCGTGCGGTGCGGGATGGCGGGGCGCTGGTGACGATCACCTCCGACCTGCCGCCCGCCGAGCGCGGCATCACGGTCAGCCAGCTGTATGTCGCCCCGGACGGACCGCGGCTCACCTGGCTCGGCACGCTGCTGGCAGCTGGCGTGCTGAGGGTGACGCCCGCTGCCGACTACGGACTCGGCCAGGCCGCCGAAGCGCTGGGACATGCCATCAGCGGAACCGGGGGCCAGTCCGTGCTGCTGCGCACTGCCTAGGCGGGGTGGCTGACCTCAACCGGGGGCAGGTCGCGCACGTCGTCCTTGCTGATGCTCAGCACGATGCCGTCGTCGACGCTGGTCACCGCCGAGATCGGGATCGCGATCTGGCGCTTCCCCCACAAATGCCCCTCAGCCAGCAGGAAGTGCGTCACGTGGTTGTCGGCAGGGTCGATCACCAGGCCATGCACCCGCCCGATCGCCCCGTCGGTCGCGTGCACCGGCTCGCCGCGCCGCACCTCGACCTCGCCGAGCGGCACCCGGTCGTAGGTCACGACGTGGGACACGCCCGCCAGGCCGATCGTGCTCTCGGACGCGATGGCCGGGCCGCCGGACAGGTTGTAGTACGGCCAGCTCAGAACCTGGCCGGCCCCGTACTCGGCGTAGCCGGCCGTGCCGGGGACGAACTCCGTCTCCTCTGCGGAGTCCAGCTGCTCGAACTGCGCCAGCGTGCAGTTCAGCCGCAGCCCGTGCGGTGCCGGCTCGGCCATGCCGACCGGCACAAGTCGGGCCAGCCCGGCCCGGTGCGCCGGCTCGACGACCAGGTGCGTTACGGCGCGCGCGACCGGATCGACCACCACCCACCGCAGCGTGCCGCAGTGCTCCGCGTCCTGGCAGCTAGCTCGGGCGCCGATGGTGAACTGCTCGGCCTTTGTCATGGCACCTCCCCCGCGGAGTCTGCCCTCCTGCGCCCGGGTCATGCGCGGGCTGGCCGGTGCCGCCCGGCCCGCGGTTCGCGCGCCGCGGCCCGGGGAGCACGGCGGGCTAGCCGGCCGATAGCCCGTTCTGACTATTTCCTGCTGGTCGCCGGGCCACCGCGCGGCTGGCCAGCGGACCGGCTGCATGCCCGGCGGCGCCGGCGGTCCAGCCGGCCCCGCGTCCTCAGGCTCGATGTTTTACACCTCTGTACCGGTCATGGCCCAGCTGAGCCATTCTGTCCGGTTTAGTCAGTCCTGAGGCAAGTGCCCTGCCATGCTGCCTGGTTGACGAGCAGTCACGAAAGGCCCGGTGAGAGGCGCGGTTTGCCGAGTAGCGCGGGCGCGGATCCGGCGTGAGGCAGGCATGTGAGGTCCACCGCGGCACACGGCAGGAAACGGAAGATCAGGAGGACCGGGCGGCACTCAGCGCCGTCCAGGGTGCACAAGGTGGCCAAGCGGGCCGGCCTCGCCGCGCCGGCCGTAGCGGTGGTCGGCGCGATCGCGACGCTGCCGCACGCTCACCCGTTCGGGTCGCAGCACCATCCGGGCCGGGACGCGACAGCATCCGAGCACCTTGCCTTTCCCGGCGACGCCGTGCACGCGCTGCGGCTCGGAACGCAGTCTGCGTCATCGTCACTGGCCGCCCGGCAGGCCGCGCAGCAGCACCGGCCGGGCACCCACGCCAGTTCACCTGCACCCGCGCCATCGGCAACGCCGCACCGGACCCGCGCAGCGCAGCCAGCACCCTCGCCCAGGCCAGCAAGGCACACCAGCACCAAGCCAGCGTCGGCGAGACTGAGCTGCTCAGGCAGCTCCGCCTACCTGCCGGAGAACTACCAGGCGATCGTCAGCTTCATGATCGGCCACGGCTACTCCAAGATGGCCGCAGCCGGCATGGCGGGCAACATGTGGCAGGAGTCCAAGGGCAACCCCGAGTCGGCGGGCACCGGCGGCGGCGGGCTGATCGGCTGGACGCCGCTGCAGCCCGGCATGGTCACCGGGAACCCGGCCGCCGACCTGCAGACCCAGCTGGGTGACGTGCTCACCTACAACCAGCAGTGGGCGCAGTACATCCCAGCGCTGAACGCCGCCAGCACCGCGGCGCAGGCCGCCGACGTTTACATGAACTACTTCGAGCGGCCGGGGCTCCCCGCCGCGGCAAACCGCGAGGCGGCGGCCACCGCGGTAGCCACGGCCTGCCACCTCTAGCGCAGCCGCGATTCCGGCGGCCGGCCAGCGGAAAGCGGGGCCAGCCGCCGGACGCCGCGGCGACGGGATAAGTTGTCCGCAGGTCACCTCACGCCGCACGGCGTGAGCTCTGCACCCGGATGACCAGGTCATAGCGGTCAAGTAACGCGCTCGCATGCCTCGGGGGATCATCGGGCGGGGGGCGCAAGGGAGGCCATGACCATGACGAGCTCAGCTGGCGGGTACGGCCCGGCGGCCAATTCACCGGATGCAGACGAGGCGTGGCCGACCGGCAAGCACGCCTTCGTGCTGGCGGCCAGCCGGCTGCCGGTTGACCAGGTCGAGGCAGCTGACGGCAGCACCGAGTGGCAGCAGAGCCCCGGCGGGCTGGTCACCGCCCTGGAGCCGGTGCTGCGCGACGCGGGCGGGGTCTGGATCGGCTGGTCGGGTGCCGCTGACGAGCAGCCTGAGCCGTTCGACGCGGCTGGCATGCACCTGGTCCGGCTCGGCTTGACCAGCGACGAGATCCGCGGGTACTACGAGGGCTTCTGCAACGCCACGCTGTGGCCGCTGTACCACGACGTCATCGTGCCGCCGGCGTTCCACCGGTCCTGGTGGGATGCCTATGTCCGGGTCAACCGCCGCTACGCCAGGGCCGCGGCCGAGCAGGCCGCGCCCGGCGCGACGGTCTGGGTGCACGACTACCAGCTGCAGCTGGTGCCCGGCATGCTCCGGGCGCAGCGCAGTGACGTGCGGATCGGCATCTTCACCCACATACCGTTCCCCGGCTATGAGATCTTCGCCCAGCTGCCGTGGCGGCGGCAGATCGTCGAGGGCCTGCTCGGCGCGGACCTGGTCGGTTTCCAGCGGCACAGCGACGCGGCCAACTTCCTGCGCGCGTGCCGCCGCACCGCCGGGCTGGCCACCCGCGGGTCGTTCGTCCGGATCCCTGCCTCCCCGGCCGCTCCCGCCGCCCAGCGACCGGGCCAGGCCGTTCTTGACGGCACCGGCAGCACGGACGCGTTCGCGCGCCCGGTCGTCAGCGCACCTCGTCAGCCGCCCGATCTGCCGTCTGCCGCCCGCGAAGTGCGGGCGGCAGCGTTCCCGATCTCGATCGACACGGCGGCATTCGAGGCCATCGCCAGCCAGGACACGGTGCGGGCGCGGGCCAAGGAGATCCGCCAGGCGCTCGGCGATCCGGCGGTGCTCATGCTCGGCATCGACCGGCTCGACTACACCAAGGGCATCCTGCACCGGCTCAACGCGTACGGCGAGCTGCTGAACGAGGGCAGGCTCGACCCTGCTGACGCCAAGCTCGTGCTCGTGGCGAGCCCGAGCCGTGAGCGCGTCGAGCACTACCAGGTGCTCCGCGACGAGGTGGAGGTCGCGGTCGGCCGGATCAACGGCGACCACGCCGAGCTGGGTCATACCCCGGTGCACTACCTGCACCAGACCTACCCGCGGGAGGAGATCGCCGCGCTGTACCTGGCCGCCGACGTGATGCTGGTGACGGCGCTGCGGGACGGGATGAACCTGATCGCCAAGGAGTACGTCGCCTGCCGCCAGGACGAGACCGGCGCGCTGGTGCTCAGCGAGTTCACTGGCGCGGCCGACGAGCTGGGCAGCGCGTTCCTGGTCAACCCGCACGACATCGACGGGCTGAAGGACGCGATCGTGCGGGCGGCGACGATCCCCGCGGCCGAGGCCAGGCGCCGGATGCGGGCGATGCGCCGCCGGGTCCGCGAGCACGACGTGCGCCGCTGGGCGGCGACGTTCCTCAACGCGCTCGAGCAGACGCCCGAGCCGGTCCGGCTGCACGTCTAGCCGCGCACCAGGCCGCCGGCTGCTGTCACCAGCCGCGGGCGTCGGGCCCGCAGTCACCAGGCCGTCGCTACCGGGCCACCTGGTACCAGGCCCGCGCGGCCGCGCCGGTCAGGCCGCGGCGAGCGCGTCGAGCGCCGCGAGTATCCGCTTCTCCGACACCGGCCGGGCGGTGCCGAGCGCGGGGGCGAACAGGCTGACTCGCAGCTCCTCGATCATCCAGCGCACCGACCTGGCCGGCTCAGCGGACCGCGCCGCCGACGGCAGCCGGTCCATCGCCTGCCGCCACGCGTCGGCCATCCGGTGCACCGCCGCTGTGCGCTCGGCGTCACGAGCCGGGTCCCACGGCGTCCGCTCCAGCCGCCGCACGATCGCCTGCAGGTACCTGACCTCATCGCCGAGCCGGCCAGCGCCGGTCTCGCTGATGAAGCCGGGATAGATCAGGCCGGCCAGCTGGCCGCGGATGTCGTCGGCGGCGGCCGCCATCGCCGGGCTGGTCGCTGCCTCCAGCCGGGATTCAGCCTGCTGCGCGGCGGTCAGCACCCTGGCGGCCGCGCCAAGCACGTCAGCGGCGGTCACGGCCAGCCGCTCACGCGCGGCCGCGAGCAGCAGCGCGAAGCCGCCCTCATCCCAGGCCGGGCCGCCCGCATCGAGGATGACCTGGTCGGCGGCGCAGGCCGCGCAGTCGTCCAGCATGGCGCTCACGCTCGGGTACGGATGCCTGCTCATCGCCAGCTTGGTGCTGGACGGCAGCCGCCTGGCGACCGCCCGGACGCCGGACGGCACCTGCAGCAGGATCAGCCGCCGGGTGCCGCGCAGCATCGAAGCGGCGGCCTCGGCCTCGGTCTCGAACAGCTCCACGGCCGCCGAGTCACCGTGGTCGGCCAGCGCCGGGTAGCCGGTCACCTGACCGGCGCGGAACACCCGCGGCAGCGTGCCGATGTCCCAGCCGCGCAGCCCGGTCCTGGTCAGTCCGGCAGCCGCCTCGCTCAGCGCCGCATGCAGCCGCGGCCGCAGCTGCTCGCGCAGTCCGGCCACGTCCTTGCCCTCGGCCAGGGTCTTCCCGTCGTCGCTGGTGACGCGGAAATTGACCTGCAGGTGGCCGGGCAGCCGGGACAGGTTCCACGCCGAGCGCGGTATCGTCACCCCGCCGATCCGGCCGAGCTCGGCGCTGAGCGCGTCCAGCAGGTCGCCGTGCGGCTCCCCCAGGCTGGCCAGCACCGCACGGGCGGTATCCGGGGCCGGCACGAAGGCGGTGCGCAGCTGCTTGGGCAGGGACCTGATCAGCTCGGTGACCAGCTCGGCGCGCAGGCCAGGCACCTGCCAGCCGAATTCCTCGGCCGGCACCTGGCTCAGCGACGCGAGCGGGATGCCGACGGTGACCCCGTCGTCGCTCTGGCCTGGCTCGAACTCGTACGACAACGGCAGCCCGTGCCAGCTGTCCGGGTAGTCGGCGGCGCTGACCTCGTCAGCGGCCGGGCCGGCCAGGTCCGCCTCCGACATCGTGAGCAGGCCGGGAGCCTGCGCTCTGGCCTGCTTCCACCAGGCGTCGAAGTGCCTCGCCGACGTCACCTCCGCCGGGATCCGGCTGTCGTAGAAGGCGAATACGGCGGTGTCGTCGGCAACCAGGCCACGCCGCCTTGCCCGCTGCTCAAGCTCGGCCGCCTCGGACAGCAGCGCCTGATTGCGGCGGAAGAACTCGTGCCTGCTCTGCCAGTCGCCCTCGACCAGCGCGTGCCGTAGGAACAGCTCCCTGGCCAGCCGCGCATCGACGCGGCCCAGGCTGACCGTCCTGGCGGCCACGATCGGCAGCCCGTAAAGGGTTACCTTCTCCGACGCCACGGCCTCGCCCCGGCCAGCGTCCCAGCGCGGCTCGCTGTAGCTGCGGCGGACCAGGTGCGCCGCGACCGGCTCGGCCCATTCTGGCTCGATCCGCGCGGTGATACGTGCCCACAGCCGCGAAGTCTCGACCAGCTCGGCTGCCATGACCCACTGCGGCGGCCGGCGGGCCAGCGCAGAATCGGGAAAGATGGAGAAACGAGCTCCGCGGGCGCCGGTGAATTCGGCCGGGCCGCGCCGCCGTGCGACCGGACCAGCGCCCTGCTTTTTCGTTTCTCCGCTGTCTTTCATGCCTATCTGGGACAGCAGCCCGGCCAGCAGCGCCGTGTGCACTGACCTGGCCGCCTCAGCTGAGAAGCGGGGCTCGTGGTCGCCAGGCTCAGCGGCCGGCTGGCCGGCGCCGGCCGTGCGCTGGTCCTGGCCGGCCGTGATGCCAAGCTCCCTGGCCGCCTGCCTGAGCTGGCCGTGCACGTCCTGCCACTCCCGGACACGCAGGTAGTGCAAGTACTCGCGGCGGCACATCCGGCGGAAGGCCGAGCCAGACAGCGCCCGCTGCTGCTCGCCCAGGTAGTCCCAGAGCCGCAGGAACGTCAGGAAGTCCGAGCCGGGCTCGGCGAACCGCGCGTGCCTGGCATCGGCCGCCTCGCGCGCGTCGGCCGGGCGCTCCCGCGGGTCCTGAATGGACAGCGCGGCCGTGATGATCAGCACCTCGCGCGTGCAGCCAGCCTCGTCAGCCGCCAGGATCATCCGGCCAAGCCGCGGATCAGCTGGCAGCCGGGCGAGCTTGCGGCCGGCCTGGGTGAGCCGGGGGCGGCCCGGCCGGCCTGGCTGCAGCGCGCCGAGCTCCTCCAGCAGCCGCACGCCGTCGCTGACCTGCCGTGAGTCGGGCCGGTCCACGAACGGGAAGTCAGCCACGTCGCCCAGGTCGAGCGCCGCCATCTGCAGCACGACCGAGGCGAGGCTGGTGCGCAGGATCTCCGGCTCGGTGTACTGCGGCCGCGCCGCGTAGTCCTCCTCGCTGTACAGCCGGATGCAGATGCCGTCGGCTGTGCGACCGCAGCGGCCGGCCCGCTGGTCAGCCGACGCGCGGGAAACCGGCTCGATCGGCAGCCGCTGCACCTTGGTCCGCTGGCTGTAGCGAGAGATCCTGGCCGTGCCGGCGTCGATGACGTAGTGGATGCCCGGCACGGTCAGCGACGTCTCGGCGATGTTGGTGGCCAGCACCACCCGCTGCCCGCGGTGCGCGGCGAACACCCGGTGCTGGTCGGCAGCCGGCAGCCGGGCATAAAGCGGCAGTACGTCGAGGCCCTGGCCCGCCCGCGGCGGCAGCCCGGCCAGCGCGTCGGCGGTGTCCCTGATCTCCCGCTCGCCGCTGAGGAAGACCAGGATGTCGCCCGGTCCGTCGGCCCGCAGTTCGCTGACCGCGTCGCTGATGGCCTGCACCTGGTCTCGCGGCTCCCGGTCGCGGTCGCCGCGCCCCGGCGGCTGCTCGCCCTGGCCGGCCGGCTCGCCGAGCGGCCGGTACCGCACTTCGACCGGGTAGGTGCGGCCGGATACCTCGATCACCGGCGCCGGCCTTCCTGGCTCGCCGAAGTGCGCGCTGAGCCGGTCGGTGTCGATGGTCGCCGAGGTGATGATGACCTTCAGGTCCGGCCGGCGCGGCAGCAGCTGATGCAGGTAGCCCAGGATGAAGTCGATGTTCAGGCTGCGCTCGTGCGCCTCGTCGATGATCAGCGTGTCGTAGCCGAGCAGGTCACGGTCCCGCTGCAGCTCGGTGAGCAGGATCCCGTCGGTCATCACCTTGACCAGCGTGCGGTCGCTGGAAGTGTCAGCGAAGCGCACCTTGTAGCCGACCGCGCCGCCGAGCTCGGTACCCAGCTCGGCGGCGATCCGCTCGGCGATCGTCCTGGCCGCGATCCGCCTCGGCTGGGTATGCCCGATCTGCCCGGCTATCCCGCGGCCCAGCTCCAGGCAGATCTTCGGCAGCTGGGTGGTCTTACCCGACCCGGTCTCGCCGGCCACGATCACCACCTGGTGCGCGGCGATCAGCGCGCCGATCTCCTCCCTGAGCTGGCTGACCGGCAGCTCAGCCGGGTAGCTCAGGACCGGGACGGAGCGCCGGCGGTCCGCGATGGCGGCCGCCGCCGCGACAGCCTCGGCCTGCAGGCCGCCAAGCGCGCGCTCGCGGGCGGCCGGGTCACGCAGCGCGGCGGCACGGTCAGCGCGGCGGCCAAGCCGGCGCTGATCGCGCAGCATCAGGCCGGGCAGGCTGGCCCGCACGTCGGCGAGCAGCGTTGGCACGGCGATTGCCTCCGGGACGGCGGTGTCGGTGACCGACAGTGTCGATGACCAGACAGGGCTGGTCACCAGGATGGCGAGAAAGCCCCCGGCTGACGAACGCTTTTGCCGCCCCGCAGCTTCCTGGGTGAACGGCCCGCCGTCGTGGTGCGCTCAGTCGTCCCGGTGCACGGTGCCGGGGGCGAAGGCCGGCAGGCAGACCGAGATGTACTCGGCGCCGTCCTGGCCTGGGCTGCTGTAGCGGACCCACTCGCCCGGCCTGGCGCGCACCGCCTGGCCGGCCTGCACGGTCAGCCGGCCGTCGGCCGACTCGACGTCAAGCGCGCCCCGCAGCACGATGGTGTACTCGTCGAACTCCGGCCGCTGGCCGGGCTCGGACCAGCCGGAGGGGCTGCGCATGTGCGCGATGCTCACCCGGTCCTCGCCGGTGCTCACCCGGCCCACGTGCTCGTCGATCAGCTTCGGTGGCTGGCCGGCGGCGGCCACCCGCACCGGCGCGGTGATCAGTTCAGGCACGCGGGCCAGTATGCCGGGGCCGCAAACCCGGTGACTACCCGGCCGGCCTGCGGCACACTCGGCGGGTGACGGCAGGAGAACTCGGCAGGATGGCAGCCAGGGACGGTATCCCACCCGGCCAGCACCAGGACCAGCGACCGCGGCCAGTCAGGATCCGGCATGCGGCGCGGGTCGTGCTGCTTGACCCGGCCGGGCGGGTGCTGCTGATGCGCTACGACGAGAACCCGCCGAACGGGCGGCATTGGTCGACTCCGGGCGGCGGCCTGAATCCCGGCGAGGACTACCGCGACGCCGCAGCGCGCGAGCTTGCCGAGGAGACCGGCTGGCACGATATCGAGCTGCTCGGCGAGCTGCACCGGCGAGATTTCGACATGCCCTACCTCGACGTGACCATCCGCCAGGCGCCGGGGCGCAGGCCGTGACCGGTCAGCCGGACAGCCTGCGGGCGGCGCTGGACGCCGAGGTGGCCGGGCTGCAGCAGCGCGAGCTGGCGAGGGCGGTCAGCGACCTGACTGCCGGGTACCGTGCCTCCTCCGCCGGGCGGGCGGCGCCGCCGGTCCTTTCCAGCGCCACCCGCGCCCTCGCGTACGCGGCTTACCGGATGCCGGCCACTTTCGCGGCGGCCAGCGCGGCCCTCGGCCAGCTCGCCGTCCAGGCGCCGGGATTCCGGCCGGTGACGCACGCCGACGTCGGCGGCGGTACCGGGGCAGCCGCCTGGGCAGCCGCTCAGGTGTGGCCTGAGCTGGCTCGCGTCCAGGTGCTTGAGCGGGAGGCAGCGGTCATCGAGCTCGGCCGCCGGCTCGCCAGGTCGGCGTCAGCCACCGCGCTGCGGGACGCGACCTGGACCCGCTGCGTGCTCGGCCGCGACCCGGCGATCCCCGCCGCCGACCTGATCACGATGTGCTACCTGCTGGGCGAGCTGACGCCGGCCGCGGCCGCCGCCGCCGTGCGCGAAGCCGCCGCGCACGGCCAGGCCGTCGTGCTGATCGAGCCCGGCACCCCGGACGGCTACCGGCGAGTGCTTGCCGCCCGAAGCGCGCTGATCGAGGCCGGGCTGACCGTGGCCGCGCCCTGCCCGCACGACCTGGACTGCCCGATCGTGCCCGGAGCCGACTGGTGCCACTTCGCCGCGCGGCTCAGCAGGTCGTCACTGCACCGCAAGCTCAAGGACAGCACGCTCGGGCACGAGGACGAGAAGTTCAGCTACGTGGCCGCGACCCGCGACCGCTGGCCAGCCGCTGCCAGCAGGATCGTCAGGCACCCGAAGCTGGCCAAGGGCGCGGTCACGCTCAGCCTGTGCACCGAAGGACCCGGCCTGGCCAGCAGGACGGTGTTCCGCCGGGAAGCAGGGACGTACCGAGACGCGCGCAACGCCGCCTGGGGCGATCCCTGGCCGCCGCCCGCTGACGAGAGGACCTGACTGGCTGTGCCTTCTGCCATCACGCTCATCCGCTCCGCCACCCTGTCCAGCGTGGCTGAGTACGCCTACGCGGCCACCGCGCCAGCCGGTCACGGCTGATCTTCCTGGCCGGGGCTTGCCCGCTGAACGCCGACGGGACGACGGCCGCGGTGGGCGACTACTCCGGCCAGGCGGCGAAGGCGGTCGAGAACCTGAGGATCGCGCTCGCCGACGCCGGCGCCTCGCTCGAGGACATCATCAGCACCAGGGTCCTGGTCGCCACGACCCGGCAGGAGGACCTGGTGTCCGCCTGGGAGGTAGTCCGGGAATCGATGGGTGCGCACGACGTGCCAAGCACCCTGCTGGGCGTCACCGTGCTCGGCTACTCAGATCAGCTCGTGGAGATCGAGGCCGTGGCCGCCGTCATCGATGCCTGAGGCCACGGCAGGATGGCAGCATGCTCCCTAGCCTGCCGGTCCGCCGGGCGTCGCCAGCTGACAGCCAACTGGTCACGACGATCATCGCCCTGGCGTTCGCTGCTGACCCGGTGTGGGCGCCGGCCGCGGCCAGGCCGGACGGCCAGACCGCGCACCATCAGGCGCTGTGGCGGCCGTTCGTCGACGGCGCGCTGCGGTTCCCGGCCAGCTGGCTGACAGCCGGCGGCGAGGCCGCCGCGCTATGGATCCCGCCCGGCGAGGCGAGCATGACCGCCGTGCAGGAGGAGCAGGTCGCCGCCCTGGCCGCCGAGCACCTCGGCCCCGGCGCGGCCGGCTACCTGGACCTGCTGGACGACATACATGCCGCGCACCCGAGGGACGAGCCGCACTACTTCCTGACCCTGCTGGGCACCGACCCGGCACACCGCGGCCGCGGACTCGGCATGGCGCTGCTCGACGCCTGCCTCGAGCTCGTCGACGCCGAGCGCAAGCCCGCGTACCTGGAGTCGTCGAATCCGGTCAACGACCGCAAGTACCAGGCCGCTGGCTTTGCCCCGTGCGGCCAGGTGATCTGCCAGGGCGGCCAGGTCATCACCACCATGTGGCGGCCTGCCAGGTAACGGCGCACGGCCGCCGGGTTCAGCTGCGTGCCTGACTGCCCGCGTCACTTTCCCGGCTGCCGGCCTGCGGCGGGACGGCCGAGGCAGCCGAGGCTGCCTTGGCGGCCTTGCGGTGCCGCCGCGCGCTGACCCGCAGCTGCGCGACCCGCCCCACCGCGGCCAGCACGACGAGCAGCGCGCCGAACACGGCCGCCACCAGCAGCGCCACGCCCACGGGCACCGTGGCGTGCGCGCCGAAGAACTCGATGCTGGTGCGCTGGAGGTTCTGCAGGATGAAGACAAGCAACAGCGCGAGCACGACGACGCACAGCGACACCGCAACCCACATCGCGCTGAACCTGGTTCGGTGAGACTTGGGCGGCATCGGCACCTGGGCGGCACCCTGGGCCGAGTCGGGGGTGACATTGCGATGCTCGCGGTCAGATGCGGTCATGGCGTGGCTCCTTCCCGCCGCTGTGTTCCCTCTCCGCTACCCTCCGCGACGCTCCTACACCTGACCTGGCCAGATAACACATGAGCTGCGCACAGACCGCCGCCGTCTGCGCCAGGGCGCGGGCGCCCGCCACGGCGAGCCGGGCGGGGGGCAGGATGGGACCGTGAGCGCAGAGAACCGCGAAGGCCGCCGACCGCGCGAGCATGCGGGCGCGGCGCTCGCTACGTTCGGGGTTAAGCCCCGAGCGGGTATCGCAGGTCGGGCGCGAGCCCGTCGCTGCCGCACGAAGGGGAGAGCACCGTGAAGCCGACCCAGCAACTGCACGATCACGGCCAGAGCCTGTGGCTCGACAACATCACCCGCGCGATGATCGACGAGGGCAAGATCCAGCGCTATATCGACACCCACTCGGTCACCGGCCTGACCTCGAACCCGTCGATCTTCGACAAGGCCATTGCGTCGGGATACTACGACGAGGCGATCGCCGCCAAGGCCAAGACGGGCCTGACCGGCGAGGACCTGTTCTTCGACCTGGCCATTGAGGACCTGCGCCGCGCCGCCGACGAGTTCCTCGGCATCCACGAGCGCAGCGACGGGGTTGACGGCTGGGTGTCGCTTGAGGTGTCGCCGCTGCTGGCGCATGACACCGAGCAGACGGCGGCGGCGGCGAAGGAACTGCACGCCAGGGCCGGGCGCAAGAACCTGTTCATCAAGATTCCCGGTACCCCGGAAGGGAACCCGGCCATCACCGAGTGCATCGCGGCCGGCGTGCCGATCAACGTCACGTTGCTGTTCTCCGCTGACCAGTACCGGGCGTCGGCCGACGCGTACCTGCAAGGCGTGGAGCGGCGGCTGGCAGCCGGGCTCAACCCGTACGTACCGTCGGTGGCGTCGGTCTTCCTGTCCCGGTGGGACGTCGCGGTCTTCGACCAGGTGCCCGCCGACCTGCGGGACAAGCTGGGCCTGGCGGTCGGGCTCGACGCCTACCGCACCTACCGCCAGCTGCTCGCCTCGGACCGGATGATGCGGCTGCAGAACTCCGGCGCCCGGCAGCAGCGGCTGCTGTGGGCCAGTACCGGCACCAAGGACCCGGACGCGCCGGACACGCTGTACGTGCAAGGCCTGGCCGCGCCGTTCACCATCAACACGATCCCGGACAAGACGCTTGAGGCCTTCTACGACCACGGCGCGGTGGGCGACCCGATGCCCGCCGACGGCGGCGACTGCGGCCAGCTGCTGGCGCGGTTCACCGCCGCTGGCGTGGACCTGGACGCGCTCGCCGCCAAGCTGCAGGCCGACGGGGCGTCGGCGTTCGTGACCTCGTGGAAGGAACTGCTCAACCGGATCTCCGCGCAGAGCAGCGCGCTGACCTGACAAACCTTCACAACCAGGAGGAACGCGGAAGATGCCAGGCACTCCGCTACGGCAGCGCCCGTCATGGCAGGCGCTGCAGCGGCACCACGAGCAGATCGCCGGTCGCCACTTGCGGGACCTGTTCGCCGAGGATCAGGGGCGCGGCGAGCGGCTGACCGCCGAGGCAGCCGGCCTCTACCTGGATTACTCCAAGAACCGGATCACCGACGAGACCGTGCGGCTGCTGCTGGCGCTGGCCCGCGACTGCGGGCTCGAGCAGCGCCGGGACGCGATGTTCGCCGGCGAGGAAATCAACGTCTCCGAGCACCGGTCCGTGCTGCACGTGGCGCTGCGGATGCCGAAGGACGCCTCGCTGGTGGTGGGCGGCACCGACGTGGTCAAGCAGGTGCACGAAGTGCTCGACCGGATGGCTGACTTCGCCATCCGGATCCGCTCCGGTCAGTGGCAGGGCTACACCGGCAAGCCGATCAGGAACGTCATCAACATCGGCATCGGCGGCTCCGACCTGGGCCCCGTGATGGCCTACGAGGCGCTGCGCCACTACGCCAAGCGGGACCTGACGTTCCGGTTCGTGTCAAACGTGGACGCGACCGACTTCGCCGAGGCGACCAGGGACCTGTACGCGGACGAGACGCTGTTCATCGTCTCGTCCAAGACGTTCGGCACGCTGGAGACGCTGACCAACGCCAGGACCGCGCGGGACTGGGTGATCAGCCAGCTCGGCACCGACGAGGCGGTCGCCAGGCACTTCGTCGCCGTGTCCACCAACGAGGACAGGGTCAAAGAGTTCGGCATCGACACCGCGAACATGTTCGGCTTCTGGGACTGGGTCGGCGGCCGGTACTCGATGGACTCGGCGATCGGCCTGTCCACCATGGTCGCCGTCGGGCCCGAGCACTTCGGTGAGATGCTGGCCGGCTTCCACGAGCTGGACGAGCACTTCCGCACCGCCCCGCTGGAGCAGAACCTGCCGGTCCTGCTCGGCATGCTCGCGGTGTGGTACGGCGACTTCTTCGACGCGCAGACGGCCGGGGTGATGCCGTATGACCAGTACCTGAAGCGCTTCCCCGCCTACCTGCAGCAGCTCACCATGGAGTCCAACGGCAAGCACGTCACGCTGCAGGGCGAGCAGGTCGACTACCCGACCGGAGCGGTCTACTGGGGCGAGCCAGGCACGAACGGGCAGCACAGCTTCTACCAGCTCATCCACCAGGGCACCCGGCTGATCCCGGTCGACCTCATCGGGTTCGGCCAGGGCCTGAACCCGATCGGCGAGCATCACGACATCCTGTCCTCCAACGTCTTCGCCCAGGCCCAGGCGCTCGCGTTCGGCAAGACACTGGACGAGGTGCTGGCCGAGGGCACGCTGCCGGATGTCGCGCCGCACCGGGTCATGCCTGGCAACCGGCCGACCAACGTGCTGCTCGGCCGGGTACTGACGCCGCGGCTGCTCGGCGCGCTGGTCGCGCTGTACGAGCACAGCGTCTTCACCCAGGGCACGATCTGGGACATCGACTCCTTCGACCAGTGGGGAGTAGAGCTCGGCAAGGTCCTGGCCGTGCAGATCATCCCGGAGCTGACCAGCGCAACCGAGCCGGAGCTGAGCCACGACTCGTCCACCAACGCGCTGATCCGCCGCTACCGCAGCCTGAAGAGCGAGTCGCAGCCGACCGCCTAGCCACGCGAGGAGACAGCAGTCATGACTACTGACAGGCCGATGCAGCTCGGCATGATCGGGCTGGGCCGGATGGGCGCGAACCTGGTCCGCCGGCTAATCCGCGACGGGCACCGCTGCGTCGTCTACGACCGGACTGAGGCCGTGGTGAAGCAGCTGCAGGCCGAGGGCGCGAGCGGTACCACGTCGCTGCAGGAGTTCGTCACCATGCTTGACAAGCCGCGTGCGGCGTGGCTGATGCTGCCGGCCGGCATCACCGGCAGTGTCCTCGACCAGGTGGCCGCGCTGATGGAGCCGGGCGACACGGTGATCGACGGCGGCAACACCTACTACCGCGACGACATCGACCGAGCCGCGAAGCTCGCTCAGCAGCAGATCCACTACATCGACTGCGGCACCTCAGGCGGGGTCTGGGGGCTGGACCGCGGCTACTGCCTGATGATCGGCGGCGATGACGAGGCGGTGCAGCGGCTCGACCCGATCTTCCTGACGATCGCGCCCGGCGAGGCCAGCGCGGTCCCGACACCGGGCCGGACCAGGACTGACGGCACCGCGCCGCACGGCTATCTGCACTGCGGCCCGGCCGGCGCCGGGCACTTCGTCAAGATGGTGCACAACGGCATTGAGTACGGCATGATGGCCGCGATCGCCGAGGGCCTGTCGATCATCAGGCACGCCGGCATCGGCAACGACAAGACCGCCGCCGCCGCCGACGCGGAGAACACTCCGCTGCGCGACCCGCGCTACTACCAGTACGACATCAATGTCCCTGAGGTGGCCGAGGTCTGGCGGCGCGGCTCGGTGGTGAGCTCCTGGCTGATGGACCTCACCGCGGACGCGCTGGCCCGCTCGCCGAAGCTGGACGACTTCACCGGCCGGGTGTCGGACTCCGGCGAGGGCCGCTGGACGGTGCTGGCCGCCGTCGACGAGGGCGTGCCGGCCCCGGTGATCACCGCGTCGCTGATCGAGCGGTTCGAGTCGCGCGGTCTCGGCGAGTTCGGCGACAAGCTGCTGTCCGCCATGCGCAGCGAATTCGGCGGCCACGCCGAGCAGAAGGGCTAACAGCCGATCGGCAGGGCAGGCAGCCGAGCCGGGGTGTGCCCAAAGGGCCCGCGCATCGCCCGGGCCGGGGGACCTTGACTCAGTCCATCGGATCAGCGCGTGCTGGGGGTGCGCGGAATCCGGGGTTCGACCGCGTGGTCCCGGCCGATCAGCACGACGGTCACCAGGTCGGGCGGGAACAGGCCGTGCTCCACCAGCCCAGGGGTACCTGACAGCCGGTCAGCGAGTTCGGCCGGATCGCCGATCGGGCCCCAGTAGTCCGCGATCACGCCGCCGTCCGGGCTCTTCGGCACCTCGCGGGGCACCACGGGGCCGAGACGCCGGATGGTGGACTGCAGGCCGAAGCTCAGCAGTTCGAGTGGCACCGGCGGGTGCAGCGCGCTGACCGGCTTGGTCGAGTCCACGATGACGATGAACTTGCTCGCGGTCGCTGCGACGATCTTCTCCCTGGTGTGCGCCGCGCCACCGCCCTTAATCAGCCAGCCGTCGGGCGTGACCTGGTCGGCGCCGTCGATCGTGACGTCCAGGTGCTCGACGGTGCCGAACGGCTCCACATCGAGGCCGAGCTGCCCGGCCGCCTGCTCCGTGCGCGGCGAGGTGGCCACGCAGCGGATGGACAGCCGCCGCCTGGCCAGTGCGGGCAGCAGGTAGGCGACGGTGGAGCCGGTGCCGAGCCCGACCGCCATCCCGTCGGTCACGAACTGGGCGGCCGCCTCAGCCGCTGCCTTCTTCTGCCGCTCGACCTGATCCATCGCGGCCTGATCCTGCTGGGCGCTCACGTACCTAGTCTGCCTGTCCCGGCCGCTGGCGGCCGTGTCGTACCGACGGTAGCTGCGCGCGGGCAGGCAAACGGCGCCGGCTCGCCGGACCCGGCTGCCGCTCGCAGAGCGAACGCGGGACCATGAAGCATGTCCCATTCTCAGCGCATGTCCATACCGCGCCCGCCCGATCACGTGATCGTCCTGTTCGGCGCCACCGGTGACCTGGCCAAGCGCAAGCTGCTGCCAGGCCTGTTCCACCTGGCCAAGGCCGGCCTGATGCCGGCTAACTACCAGGTGATCGGCACGGCGCCACCGCAAAGCGCGCTGACCGACGAGCAGTTCCGCGAGCACGCCCTGCAGGCGGCCGACCAGTTCTGCTCGGTCCGGCCGACCGGCCAGGCCTGGCAGGACTTCGTGAGCAGGCTGCACTTCGGCGCCGCCGACACCGGGTCAGCGGATCCGGCCGCGGCGGCACCGCTGGTCTCGGCCGTCAAGGCGGCGGAAGAGCAGATCGGCAGCAGCGCGCAGCGCATCTTCCACCTGGCCGTCCCGCCGTCCGCGTTCAGCTCGGTGGTGGCGATGCTGGGCCAGACCGGCCTGGCTGACGGCGCCAGGGTGATCATCGAGAAGCCGTTCGGCACCGACCTGGCGTCGGCAACCGAACTCAACCGGAACGTGCACGCGGTCTTCAGCGAGGACCGGGTGTTCCGCATCGATCACTTCCTCGGCAAGGAATCGATCGACAACATCCTGGCGCTGCGCTTCGCTAACGGGCTCCTTGAGCCGCTCTGGAACCGTGACTACATCAGCTACGTCCAGATCGACGTCCCCGAGTCGATCGGCATCGAGGGCCGGGCCGGATTCTTCGAGCAGACCGGGACGTTCAGGGACATGATCGTCACGCACCTGTTCCAGGTGCTCGGCTTCATGGCGATGGAGCCGCCCACCGCACTGACCGCCAAGCCGCTGCGGGATGAGAAGGCGAAGGTCTTCGACGCGATGCGGCCGATCGACTGCAGCCACGTGGTGCGCGGCCAGTACGAGGGATACCGGTCAGAGCCTGGTGTCTCCCCCGATTCGCAGACCGAGACATTCTGCGCGCTGCGCGCCGAGGTCGAGAACTGGCGCTGGGCCGGCGTGCCGTTCTACCTGCGCTCGGGCAAGGCGATGGAGCAGCGGCGGCAGGTGATCACGCTGACGCTGCGCCAGCCGGTGCTGCGGATGTTCCCGGACGAGGCGAGGCGGCGCACCCACGGCAACCAGCTGGTGATCGACTTCGACGACCCCGGCTGGATCGCGGCTCGGCTGCTGGTCAAGGAGCCGGGGCCCGCGATGCACCTCGGCCACGCCGAGATGACCTTCAGCTACGAGGACTCCTTCCGCCGCGCGCACGAGCTCGAGGGCTACGAGCGGCTGCTGCTGGACGCCATGAACGGCGACCAGTCGCTGTTCACCAGGGCGGACCAGATCGAGCGGCTGTGGGAGGTGTCGGCACCCCTGCTTGAGGCTCCGCCGCCGCTTGAGTACTACCCGCGCGGCGGCTGGGGGCCCGAGTCAGTGCGCAAGCTCATCGCTCCGCACCGCTGGTACCTGCCGGACGGCAAGTCATGACCGGCCAGCCCGCGCCCGCCGGCGCCGGGCAGGTCAGGATGCTGCTCGCCGACGTCGATGGCACGCTCGTCACCAGCGCGAAGGCGCTGACCGACCGCGCCGTGCGGGCCGTGCGGCAGCTGGGCGAGGCCGGCATCCTGTTCGCGATCACCAGCGGCCGGCCGCCGCGCGGCATGTCCATGCTGGTCGAGCCGCTCCGCCTGAGCACGCCGATCGCCGCCTTCAACGGCGGGCTTTTCGTCCGCGACGACATGTCGGTGATCTCGCAGAAGACGATCCCGGCGGACGTGGTCACCCCGGCCATCGCGCTGCTGGAGAAGGCCGGGCTTGATGTGTGGCTGTACCGCGGGGCGGACTGGTACGTGCGCGACAAGGAGGCGCCGCACGTGGCCAGGGAGTCAGCCACGGTGCAGTTCCCGCCGACGCTCGCCGACAGCTACGACGGGATGACCGAGGACATCGCGAAGATCGTCGGGGTGAGCGACGACCGGGCGGCGATGGACGCCGCAACCAGCGCCGCCATAGACGCATTCGGTGATCACGTCTCCGCCGCGCAGTCCCAGCCGTACTACCTGGACCTCACCCATCCGCAGGCGAACAAGGGCAGCGTGGTCGACTACCTGTCCGGGCAGTATCAGATTCCGCACGAGCAGATCGCCACGATCGGGGATATGCCCAACGACGTGCTGATGTTCGCCCGCTCCGGGCTCAGCATCGCGATGGGCAACGCGAGCGCCCAGGTGCAGCGCGCGGCCCGGCGGGTAACGACCAGCAACGACGAGGAGGGCTTCGCGACCGCGGTCGACCGCTTCATCCTGAGCTGAGGCACGCTAGCCGTTGCGCTGCTGCTGCGGCAGCCCGCCGAATTGCGGCGGTCAGGCCCACTAGCGACAGATCCCTGAACCTTGCGCGCTGGCCGCACGTCTTGATCAGAAGACAGAGCAAATCCTGGCGGCGTGCGGTCCCGTGCGCCAGCAGAGGACTGAGATGCGGAACGCGGCATCCGTTGGCGGCGCGGCCATGGACAACGTCAGGGGCGCGGTTTCCGACGATCCTGCGGTGATGCCGGGGGTTGCCTCCTTGGAAGACGCCGATTGCGCGCTGATCCTGAAGTTCGACACGCTCACGCCCGTGAACGGTCCCTACGCGGGCTCGGCACATGCCGTTCGCGGGATAGCCGGCGCCGCGCTGCCCTGGATACTGGCGGCCGGATCGGGCTCACTCGGCCGCGATAATCATCTCCAGGTGCGGATACGCGGGATGGTTCTCGCAAGCGACTCCGCCGTCCCTGGCGCCCTGCGGGGGACGAATCCGTTTCCCGCCTTCCGGGCGGCGGTGAGTTGTCTCACTGTCGGCCCTGACGGCGCCGCCGTCATCGCGAATGTCAGCACGGGTGACTTTGCGGCTACCTCGGACGGGAATTCGGACATCGATGCCAGGCTGAGTCTTCCATGGCCTTGCATCGCACCGATCCTGCTCGTGACCGGCCCCAGCGGAGTCGAACAATGGCTTGCCGTAACCGGGAGATGATCTCGCCGCACTTCCGCCCGGTAATGTCTGGTCCGCGGGGACGATGCCCCGGTCCAGGAGGCCCATCGCGTCAGCGGTGGTCAGGGCGGCCGTCCGGTTGCGGACGCCGAGCTTCCGGAAAAGCCTCGCCTGGGTGTTCTCAACGGTCTTCGCCGCTATTCCCAGCGCGCGTGCGGTCTGCCGGATCGTATGGCCGCGGGCTATGGACCCGAGAATGTCGAACTCCCGAGGCGTGAGCTTAGGCATCGATGGCGCAGCAGCTGACGCCCCGTTGAGCAGTGCGCTCGCATCTGCCCAGCTCATCACTACCAGACCTTGCGCCACGGCGGCCAGGACGGGAGTCAGCCCGGCTGTGGCATCCGCCTTGGATACGACGGCGCTCGCCTGGCGGGCCAAGCCGTCAGCGATAGCAGGCTGTGCTGGGATATCGCTGCTGCGAATGAGCACGACCGGCGCGCCCAGGGCGATCGTCACGTCCCAGTCCTCGGGCCCAGGATCGGTAAGCACCACGACGATGGGACCACGCTGCCACCACAGCCAGTGATCGCGGATCAGTTCTTCGCGCCTCGCCACGAGGACGAATGGCACTCGCTCCGAGACCAGCAACTGCCCGATTCCATCCCGGTTCTGGCCGGCCGGGCCGACTAAAACCGCCAGCAGCGCACGCCCTGGCTCGCCCGCCTGCCGCTGCGGAGCCGGCCCCGTGCGAGGGAGCGCAGCAGGCGGGCCCGGCTGCAGCAGGCCAAGCCAGATCGCCTTGGCCACCGCATGACTCTGGCTGCCGACCCCGAGTTTCTCGTAGATGCTCCGCTTGCGGTTCTCCACGGTGCGCGGTCGCAGGTCAAGCAGCTTCGCGATCTCGGATGCGGTATGGCCGGCACTCATCAGGAAGATGATCATCATCTCCCGCTGAGTGAGGAGCGGGGGGATGGCTGCGGGTGAGGAGTCGCTGTTGACCGGCATGCAGGTCTCCGTAGTGAGGTCTCCGGCACCCTCCCACGAGCAGAGACAGCGGCATGGGAAATGTCCACCCACGGCGGGTTATCGCCATGCGTAGTCTCAGTATTCGATCATGGTAAATCAGGGTGCAGCGCCAGATAGCCCCCACGGGGCCGGGGAGTTTGCCTTCGCCGAAGTCCGCATCAAGGTAAGGCAAACAGACTCGAATGCGCCTCAGCGGACCCGAGCTCGCGACATCGGCCGCGAAGCCTGTCCGCGCCAGCAGCGGCCATGAGAGCCGTGGATCGCCGGACCGCGCTGTGAGCTTGGCTAAGCTTGATCGGTAAGGATTAACCACGACGGCCTCCGGACGATGCGGATGGACGCGGCGAGGCCTGCTCACGGTCTCGGACGAACGTAAAGGATGCGTAACGTAGTTACCTCGGTAACGCGAACGGCCGGCAATGACTACTACAGAGTAGGGTAGCGGCGGAAGGCGGCCAAGGACGAATCTCCCCTAGTGGGCGAATCGGGCTAGGCGGATTAACCTGAGGATATGACCTTTATAGGTAGATTTTATACCTTATACCCTTTTGTCGCCTTCGGCTTTCTAGCGGACGGGAACGGGAACGACGACCGTCGCCTCATCGAATGCATCGCTGCGGATGGTGATTTGCAGCTGCCATTTGCCGGTAATGGGCACCGCAATTGATCCGCTGGCATAGTGCCCAGCGCCGTCCGGCTTGAGCGCGATAGGCAGCGGTCCGAGGTGGCGAGCGGGCAGCAGCAGAGCCGCCTGGACCTGCTGCGCCGTGTACGGCCGGCCCGTGCTGCCGGTGACGGACAGCCTTACCTGGTTGGGCCCGAGCACCGCGGGAGTGACCGTGACGCGGACGTTGCCGCGCCCGCCTGGACCGCCGGTGCTGAACGCGGCGACCGCGCTGACCGGCGGCTTGAAGGTTTCCCGTCCGGTGGGGGAATTGACCAGCACGGCGGTGACGGCAAGCACGACCGAGGCGATCAGCGCCTCAGCAGTGACGGACCATCGCAGCCTGCTCAGCGTGAGAGCCGTTCGCCCTGAGTCCGCCGATGAGCCGCTGGACGAGCCGTTGGCGGCGGCGCCGCCGGACCAGTGGTCAGCACGCTTGGTGCCGCCGTACGCTGCGGCACCGTAAGGCGGGCCGTCAGCAGCTGGGCCGCTGGAAGAGCCGTTGGCTGAGCCGCTGGTGGCGCCGTGGTGATAGCCGGCGCCTGGCGATGCCGGGCCTGATCTGACGCCCGCGCCGACCCGTGGCAGGCCCGCCATCATCATCTGCATGACGGAAACTCGAAGCGCGGGTGCCGGCGCCCGCATCGCGGAGATTCGCATGCGGGCCAGGTAGCCAAGGAAAATGAGCACCAACATCGCGCCGATCTTTATCAGCAGCAGCCGGCCGTAGGTCGTGTCGAACAGGGCCGGCCAGCTGCCAACGTTGCGCCAGGCCTGGTAGGTGCCGGTGACCAGGATGGCGCCGACGCAGGTCAGCGCGAGCGGAGAGAACCGCTCCACGGCCTGGACCGCTGCCGCGGTCGCCGGGCGCGTCTTCCTGCTTGCCGGTTTTCCGGCTCGCCTGGCCGCCGGTGACCGGGCCGGGCGAAGCACGATCGCGGCGAGCATGGTCAGCCCGCCCAGCCAGATGGCGACGGCGCAGAGGTGGACGGTGTCGGAGACCAGCGAAAGCGGCACCTGCATCCCGGTCCCGGCGTGATCGGCGGCCGCCCAGGTGGCCGCCAGTGCTGCCGCGAGCCCGCTCCAGACGATCGACGCTGTGACCGGCGGCCGCCGGCCATCGGCCCGCAGGTTGCCGAGTATGGCGGAGAAGGCGAACAGCGCCACGACCACCAGGATCAGGCGCACTCCCAGCGACCGGCCGTAGCGGCTGTACAAGGTCGCGTGCAGCACGTTGGGCCAGAACACCCGGCTGACGCCCGCCCCTGCGCCGTAAGCGCCCTGCAACAGCATCCCGCCGAGCACGGAGCCCGCGAGCCCGCTCCACGCGCCCATGGTCAGCCGCAGTACCAGCTGGCTTGACGCCCCCGCCGGCCAGCACCAGAGCACGAAGGAGACCGCGCCGATCAGCAGTGCGAAGCTGGTGAAGGCGATCCACCGCACGACACCGAACGTGAAGCTGACAAGCGGGCTGCCGGTCTGGTTGACCGAACTCTCCTTGACCGAAGTCGAGCTTGGCGCGCCGATCGAGAAGGTGAATGCACCAGAGACATGGTGCGAGTCGGCGGAAACCACCGCCCATCCGACCGTGTACGTGCCGTTGACAAGGCCGGACTTCAGCGCGATGACGACCTCTGCCGGCGTGCTGCCGTGCCTCGCGCCCCCGGTGTCGACCCGTTCGCCGTTGGGCGCGAACACCTTCAGGCTGCCGGAACTGATACCGACCGGCTCGTCGAAGGTCGCAGTCACCTGGGTCGGAGCCCGCCGCACGATCGACCCTTCAGCCGGGCTGGTGCGCTCGAGTGTCGCATGGGCCAGAGCGGCCGTCGTCCCGGTCAGCAGGACGAGCCCGGCAAGGACCATCGCTGCCGCCAGGCGAGTGAATCTGCGGGCCAACTTGGCCACCTCCAGAAAGCTAATTGAGCCGCGCTCGGCACTGCCTTGCTGGCAAGGTCAGCCCCGCCGCCGCCGCTGCGGCTGCCGGCTGGATCCCTTGGCGGCCGCGGCTGCCGGCCGCCGCGTGGCTGCCTTGCCGCCCGCTGGCGCCTGCTCCCGCCGGGCCGGATTCTTGCGGCCGGGCTGCATCCGGTCGCCGTCCTGCCCGCCAGCGGCTGCCGGGATGCCAGGTGCATCTGGCGGATCAGCGCGGAGTGCGGTACCCGCTAGCAGGCGGCGGTTCTTCCTGGTCACCATCAGGACCAGCAGCAGGGCCAGGACGCCAGCGAGGAGACCGGCCACAGCCAGCGCACGGGAAAGGACGTCACTGCCCGGCTTCGGCTGGCCTGGGGCGCTGGGGCCGGCAGCACTGGCCGGCGCTGTCGTCGTGGTCAGCCTGACCACGGGCGCGGGGTGGGCTGGCTCGGGCTGACCGGGCTGCTGGAGGTCAATCCAGCGGACGACGTCCCCGTTGGAGTACGTCTGGATCGCCTTGAACGGCACCTGGCTTTCGCCCGAGGGCATCGGGTCAGCGGAAAGAGTGAAGCTCTGGAACTGTCCTGGCAGGATCCGTCCGCCCGACCAGGTAACCTCCGAGACCGCCTGGCTGAACGACCCGTCGTCCGTGACGATCGGCTTGGCCAGCGTCACGGTCCTGACGGTGGCGGTCCAGCCGGGAACGGGCTGGACGAGCAGCTGGGCGATCGGGTGATCGGTCGGGATCTGCACGTCGACCTTGACGGTGTCGGCGTGCGACTCCTCATTCGGTACGTGAAAGGTCAGCACGTCGGTCGACCCGGCGGGTACCGAGGCGGGGGTGACCGTGATGTGCGCGAGCGCAGATCCGCCGAGCAGAAGCAGCGCCGCCGCCGTCGCGGCGACGACCACCCCGGCCCGTCGCAGGGTGCGGAACTGCGACATTGGTCTCGGATGAACGAGTGCAGTGGTCATGCCATCTCCCAAGCGAGCTTGAGGCAAACGGGCGCGCTGCCGTCCCGGGCCGTAGCGACCCGGGACGGCAGAGCGCACCTTTCTGGCTAGTTACAGCGGCTTGAGTGGTTGCCCGCTGGCTGGACTTGGCGAACCGGGCGGCAGCACCCGGAAGATGCCCCAGTCACCGGACTTGATGAGCGGGTCCCGGCCCATGTTGTACTCGAAGTCCCCGGTCGCTCCCGTCGCGCCGCCGGCACCGTTGACCAGGTACGCGTCGAACGTCTCCCCTGGAGCCAGGGTCCGGGCTTCGATGACCTGGGATCCGGGCAGCCCGTGATCCAGCGGGAACTCGTGGCCAGCCACATTGAACGAGATGACGTTGTCCCCGGCTGCGTCGGCTATCCGCCACCGGACGGGATCACCGGCGTAGGCCTCGAACACCGGCGTAGTCGGATCATTCCCGCCGTTGACGCTGTCGCTCTTTGCTTGCCAGAGATTGAACGGGTCAGGGCAGGGACTCGCACCGCAGTTGCCGTTGCCATCACCTCCCTCATCCGCAGGCTCCCGGTCGGTGAGCGAAGCCTCGTTGTAGTCGGTGTAGGAATGGTCGGAGTCGAGGTAGTAGATCATGACCTCGTGGGCGAGCAGCGGCTCCCGGTCACTGAAGATCGTCACGTTCTCCCGGAACGGGCTGCCGCTGCCCGGGATGATGTCGGCGAAGATCCCTGACTGGATCGGCTTGCCGGTGAACGGGTCCTCGTACACCGAGCCAGCGGGCTCGGCGATGAGAGCGCCGTACGCACCTGCTCGCCACGACGATTCGTTGGCCGTGTTGAGGATCAGGTTGGTTCCGAGCTCCTTGTCGACGTAGTAGACGTAGGTGCGCTGACCGCCAGGGGCCACGCTCGAGTCCGGGTCGTACCCGATCGCGCCGCCGAAGGAAGTCTGCGGATTGTAGAGGACGTTGCCGATGTTGAACCCGGCTCTGGTAGAGCCCGACCCCCAGGTCCAGGTCCAGTTGTCGGCCGGCAGGTCGTTGTGCATTGTCACCTTCAGGCAGTCACCCGCGTTGGCCCGGATGACCAGCGGCACGGCAGGCTTCGTGCCGGCCTTGATGGCCGCCTCGTCCTGGGTGAGGGCGTACATCATGGCCCAGGATCCGCCGTTCTCCGCATCGCTCTCGCCCGGCATCCCCTGGTCGAAGGTGATCCCGTTGAAGATCGACACGTTGTAGCTGCGGACCGGGGCGCTGCTCGGGCAGACGGCACTGCTGTCGCTGGGTGCGGCAGGAGGCGCCTTACCGGTAGCCGTGAGCGTCGGGAACCCTGACCCGGACGGTGGCGCCGTCCGGTCCGGCAGCGCTTCCAGTGCGTTCGCCCCGGAGGAATGCAGCGTGTTCATCACCCGGAAGATGCCCCAGGCACCACTTTCCAGCGACAGGCTGCGGCCGGAGTAGTAGAGGTAGTCACCAGGGAACTGCCCGGCGTTGAAGACGTAGTCCATCTTCTCCGAGATTCCGGCTGTGCCGGCGTCGGTCAGGACTCCGTGCGGGCTGAACCGTTCCTCGGCGAACCGGTGACCGGTGACCCGGATGTCGCCGACCTGCTCGTCGAGGCCGACCTGCCTGATCACCACCGGGTCGCCCACATAAGCTTTCAGCAGCGGCGTCGGCGGGTCACCGTGGGCCACCGACGAGAACGCGTACGGATCGTTGGACGTGCCGATGTTCGCGCAGTCCTGCCGGTCCGAGGTGGCGGGCTCTTCGTGTGCCTCGAAGCCCATGCTGTAGTTGCCGACCCCGTCAGGGACGCTGACGTCCTCGCCAGCGGGTATCGGGTTGCTGGCGGCGTTGGGATCTCGGTTGATCAGCGGCGCCGCGCGCAGGTTGAAGCTGGACATCTCGCAGCCCTGCGGGGAGCCGGTATCCCTGATGCCTTCGTGCTCCCAGAGGACGTACTCGCGGAAGTCTCCCTTCTCGCCGAAGCCCACCGAGCCGTTGGTGTAGATGTCGGCGATCGGGCCGCTGTCGATCGGCTTCCCGGTCACCGGGTCGTGGAAGGTCGAGCCGGCCGGCTCGATGATGTGGGCGCCGAACAGGCCGTGGCCCCATGAGCTCAGCGCGTCCACGTGGTCGTGAAAGAAGACCGTCCCGTTGTCGACGTCGCTGTACCACCGGTACTGGACGAACTCGACTCCGGTCCGCTCGCCTGACGCGTGCGCGTTCTGCAGCGGGCTGCCCAGCGTCAGCGTGTTGCCGTTGATTGCCGTGACCTGGTTGACCACCTCGGTGTCAGTCAGGGTCTGGCCGACCTCGATGCCGACACCAGGGTGCAGCCCGGCGGTGCTGGCCACCGAGATCTTGGTCGCGCCGGCCGGCGCGGCAGCGGTCAGCGTCGTCTCCCCCGGCGTTCCGCCGGTGACAGGCCGCACGGCCTGCTCGAAGTTGAAGCCCGTGATCACGCCGTCGGAGGCCTGCGGGTCGAACTGCACGAAGTGGATGTGGATGTTGACTTCGCGGAAGATGTTCTCCTCGTTAGTCGCCTCCACCCCCGCGCTCGACGGGTTCAGATCGTTGGTCAGCGTCACGGCTATGCAGTCGCCGACATCGGATCTGACGGCCAGCGGCTGCGCGGGCATGGCGCCGCTTCGCACCGCCGCTATGTGCTGGTTGAGGACGAAGATCTCCCCATCGGGGTCGGATTGCGGGGCAATGGGGTTCCCGTTGGCGTCTCGCCCGCTGTCCGTCTGATCGTTGATGGGGGTCTGGATGGCAGTGATGTTGTAGGTGCGCAGCGGAGCGCCCTGCGGGCACAGGCCGTCAGGTCTCGTGGACGTCACGTTCGGCCCGAGCCAGGGTGCCCCGCTGTGGCCGTTGGGCGAGAACGGCGGTCGTTCACCGAGGTGCGGCTGCACTAGCGGATACGCGTACCTCCCGTTGCTCGGGTCGAACATGATCTGCGGTCGCTGCCCGGGGTTGGGCGCGGTGTAGTCGGCCCAGGTGTGGGTGTCCTCGGGCTCGCCGAGGGCGATCGGCTGGTCTGCCGTGCCGCCCCAGGTCCAGTCCCAGACCGTCGCGTCCTCCTGGTTGAACCGGACACCCTGCGGCGGGAGCTGGCTGGTGACCAACTGCTGCACCGAGATCTGGGTGCTCGGGTTGGTGAGCTGGTCCTGCGGGACGACGGTCTTGCCTTCGACGACCTTGCCTATCAGGCCGGCCGAGTTGACCGCCTGCGCCCTGGCCGTGCGGCCCGGCACCGTCGCCAGGTCCGATTGCTGCGTGTCGAACACCCGGATGAAACCCACCATGCCGGCGTCGTAATGAGCCGCGATATGGCAGTGGTACAGGAAGTCGCCCGCAGCCTGCTGGCAGCCGCCGGCCCCGCACTCGGTCTCCAGGTCATAGGACTCGCCCGGCTCGATCGTCTGCGAGTCAAGCCGGATCGAGGCCTTCGTTACCGGCGGGTGCTTTTCCAGCCCGCCCGCGATGTCCGGGTTGGCAGCGTTCGGGTTGCGCAGCCAGCGGATGGCGCCGCCGTGCTCATGGAACACGTGGCCCATCTCTGAGTCCGCGTTGGTCAGGAGGATCTTGTAGGGGTCGCCGATGTACGCCTCCGGGCGCGGCGTGGCCATGTCGCCGTTGCTGTACGAGCTGTAGTCCTGCGCCTCGTCGGGGGTGAAGCCAGCCCTCATCTGGGCGAGCTCGCGCTCGAAGAAGCACTCGCTCCGGTAGTTGATGGCCTTGCCGCATGGCCGGTACGCGTCGGTGAACTTGTCCACCACGGGCAGCTCACACCCGGACGACGTCTGGACTTCACCCTGATCGGTGGCACAGGGCGCTCCGGCCTTCTCCATGATCTGCCGGTAGCCCTCGTCGCCGATGGAGTGGAATATCAGGTTGAACTCGCGGAATGTGGGCTGGGAGGCTCCGGCGGGCATCTTGATGACCGCGTCCCATCCGCTGTCGAGCGGCTGGAGCGAGTGCGGGTCAAGCCACTGTGAGCCGGGTGGCTCGGACACCAGGACCCCGAACAGCCCGTGGGACTGAAGCTGCCGGGTGTCGCCGGTGGTGTGGAATACGTGCGCCCCGTAGCCCAGGGCGGGGTCCATGTAGACGGTGTAGCTCGCCGTTTTGCCGGGCGCCGCGGTGTTGTCGGCGTTGTGGCCGACGTCGCTCGACACGTCGTCTGCCGACACGCCGGGCAGCCCGTCCACGTTCCAGGCGATGTTCTCCGGCGCGGTGTGCACCAGCGACCCGTCGCAGGGGAACAGCGGAGTGGGAGTACAGGCGTCCGCCGGGTCGGTGTCGGGTGGCGGTGGCTGGTCCATGGCGGCCACCCCGAACGTGGTCGCGTTGGTGAGGTTGACCGTGACGCAGTCGCCCTGGTGCGCGCGCAGCACCAGCGGCTGGATCGCGTCGCCGCCCTGCAGCCCGCTCGACACCTGCTGGGATTTCTCCTCCGCCCGCACCGCTGCGACCTTGCTATTGAGCACGTACATGAACGCGTTCGGGTCGTGCACCCCGAAGCGGTTCAGCGGCATGTCGACGTTGATCGCCGAGATGTTGAACGTGTCGTGTGGCGCGCTGGCGCAGGGGTTGGCGGCGGTCGTGGTCGTGGCCGACGACCCAAGGGGCACGGCGGCCAGTGCCGTCGCGGCGCCGGGACCGACAAAGTAGGCCACGGCAACAAGTGACGTCCCGACGGCGAGTAGCCGTGAGGGACGCGTGCGCCCTAGCGTCAGCGGAGACGGTCTGGCTTGTCCCAGCAACAGCAAGGCTGCCAGCAGCAGCGGCAGGCCGGCCATCTGGCCGATCAGCGCGTCGCTGACGCTGCGCAGCGCCTGCGAGCTCAGGCCAGGGATCGCGCCGGACAGGGGCTGGCCGGGTACGACGGTCAGGCTGGCGCTCGCGAAGAACCGGCCGAGCAGGGCCGTCGGGACGAACAGCACCATGAAGGTGAGCGAGACCAGCGCGGCCCGGTTCAGCGCTAAAGAGAAGCCGGGGCGTTGCCCTGGCTCCGGCCGGGGCCCGAACCGCAGGCCGAGCCAGGCGGCCACCAGGGCGGCCGGAACTGACATCAGCATGTCGCGCGGCGCGTGCGCCAGGCCGCCGCCGGCCCGCCCGAAAATCGCGTCGATGCCGAGCTGGAAGCCGACGACGCCCGTACTCAGCAGGAGCGCCAGCAGCGTGATCTCCCTGGCCCGCCTGGAATGCGGGGGGCCGGATCTGCCAGGAAATGACATATGTTCTTCCTCTCGGCGCCAGCCTGGTGGCTGGCAAATGTGGGCCACGGGAAATAACGAGATAGGCCGGCGCCTCTCACATGTGCATTCCGCTCGATGAGGCGCTGCCGGTGCTGACCGGGATGGACACTGTCGTGCCATCGCGCGTCCACTTAAGGGTCAGGTGCTTGCTGCTTTGAGCCGGAATATCGAAATAGACATCTACGGTCGACTGGAAGCCCGGTGCGAGGGCTGCTGAGGCCGCCATGACACTGAGACCCTGGCTGTCGACCTTCCAGGTCTTCCCGCCCGCACCGGCCAGGGTGAAATCGGTGGTCGAATACCGCTGCACGCGCGCAGTGACGTTGCTGAGGCCCACTTCGACACGCAACCGGTTGTCGCCTTCCGGCTGTATGCCAGGCATCTCGCTCGCGGGCATCGAGTAGCCGTTCCGAACGCCCTTCTGTCCCGGTCCCAGGCCGGTCATGTCGTTGCTCATCCAGTACATCGCGTCGATGGAGAGCGAGAGGCCGCCAGCCCGGTAGCCCGGCGGACGCTGCGCATTGGCCTCAGCCGCCTGGCCCTGGAACGAGCCCACGACCAGCACGCCGATCATCGCGGCGAGCCCGGCCAGCGGCACCGGAACCCAGCGGAGGCCGGGCATGCGCAGAATCCCCCGTCCTGCCGCCCGCTCCCGCCTGGCAGCGCGCCGCGCCCGGTTACCAGCCATGGCATCCGCCTTTGCGGTCAGGTGGCGGAAGCCCGCCTTTTTCTTCGCCATTCTTCAGCGCGATCCGCATCGCATCGTCCCTTCCTGCTGCCGAATCCGGCGCACGGAACCACGGCCACCGTCGGGCGACGCCGGCTTTCCCCAGGGGCAGCACTCTGACCTGCATTGACTTCTGACTGGCTAATGATCAGCTGGTAAACGCCGTAAAACCTCCTGAGGGGAAGTTGAAAGAAACATCTGAGGTGAAGGTAGCGCTGAGAGCGGCCCGGCGACATTGACGAAGAACCCTTGATGGCTAAATACCCTTGGGGGGGTCACGCACATTTGGACACCAAAGCCCGAGCCGGCCTGCGTTGTCCGGCTAGCTGGTGCTGGCATCTCCCGGGCTAACCGACGCCTGCTGGGTCTCCCGGCCGACCCGGCGGACCCGGTGTTTCGCCTGGCCGGCCGGGGGCAGGCATCCTGCGGTGCAGCGCCAGCACGGCTCCGTACTGCTCAGGGAGGGTGATCCGTGTCCGCGATTCCCGAGGTCATGCTGAACAACGGCCAGACGATCCCCCAGTTCGGCTTCGGCGTCTTCCAGGTGCCGCCGGACGAGACGACGGCGGCGGTGACGACCGCGCTGGACGACGGCTACCGGCACATCGACACCGCGCAGATGTACCGGAACGAGAAACAGGTCGGCGACGCCATCGCGGGGTCAGGGGTTGATCGCGGCCAGGTGTTCATCACCACCAAGCTGAACAACGGGGCACACCGGCCAGACGACGCGCGCAAGGCGTTCCAGGAGTCGCTGACGGCGCTCGGCTCTGATTACGTCGACTTGTTCCTCATCCACTGGCCGCTGCCGACCAGGTACGGCGGCGACTACGTGTCCACCTGGCAGACGATGGAGGAGTTCTACCGGGAGGGCCGCGCGCGGTCGATCGGGCTGTCGAACTTCCAGCCGCACCACATCAGGCGGCTGCACGAGGAATGCGAGATACGGCCCGCGGTCAACCAGATCGAGGTCCATCCGTACCTGACCCAGGACCCGGTGCGCTCGTTCTGCGCCGAGCATCAGATCAACATCGAGGCGTGGTCGCCGCTCGGCAAGGGGGTGGTGCTCGATGATCCGACGATCGACGCCATCGCACGCAAGGCGGGCAGGACGCCGGCGCAGGTCGTGCTGCGCTGGCACGTCGAGCGCGGTGACATCGTCTTCCCCAAGTCCGTCACCCCGGACCGGATCAGGGAGAACATCGGCATCTTCGACTTCGAGCTGCCGGGCGAGGATGTCGAGGCGATCAGCGCGCTTGATCGCGGCGAGCGGACCGGGCCTGATCCGGACCGGTTCGACAACGTCGGCGCTTGAGCGGGGGGCCGGGCCGGGTCACTAGGGTTCAGTCACCGTTGCCGCTGGCACCGGCTCGCGCGGCTGGGCAGCGCCGCCGCGGAAGGCAGGCTCGGTGTACTGCAGGAAGCGCTCGAAGACCTCGGTGACGCCGCTCTGGTCGCCGGTGGCGAGCAGATCGAGCAGCAGGCCACGGCTGACCGCGACGGCGAGCCTTGCATCTATCCGCGCGGTCCGCTCGTCCACCCCGGCCTGGCTGGTGAGCGCGGCAGCGATATCGGCGACCCACGGCTCGATCGCGTTGGCCAGGAATCCCTCGGTGCCCGGCCGGCCGAGCAGCGCGTGACCGTACAGCTCGAAGAACAGCCGCTCGGCCAGGGCCTGCCTGGTCGAACGTGGCAAAGCGGGCCATGGCGCGAACAGGAAATAACCGAACACCTGACTGGGGCCGGGTTCGGCCGGATCGAAGTCGGGCCCGGCGTCGGCCGCATGACCGGTGACCGGCTGCTCGTCAGCGCGCGGACCTGCAGTTGAGAATGCGGATCCGCATACATTGGCGTATACTGTTTGTATGAGCGAGACCACGATCCGGGTCGACAGCTCGGTGCGCGACACGCTGCGCGCGCTCGCTGACGAAGATCATGCCACGCTCGCGGAACTGCTCAGCCAACTCGCTGCGCGCGAGGTGTACCAGCGTGAAATGCGGCGTGCCAACCAGGTGATGGACCGGCTGCGGTGCGACGATCCTGCGGCGTGGCAGGAGTACGTCTCCGAGCTGCGCGCATTCGAGGCCGGGACGGCCGGCGACGGACTGGCCGCTGGGGCGGTCGACTGGCCGGAGTACAACGACGCCGGAGGCCAGACCAGTGCCGTACCAGGCCGGTGATGTGCTGCTCGCCGATCTGGATCCGGTGACCGGTCACGAGCAAGGTGGCCGCCGTCCGGTCCTGGTGCTGTCCGGCGCCTCCTATAACGAGCTGCGCAACGAGCAGCTGATCGTGGCCGCGATCACTAGCCGTCAGCGCGAGCTGCCCTTCCATATCCCGGCGGGCGCCGACTGCGGGCTGCGCGCCCCGAGCTGGATTCAGTCCGAGTCAGTCCGGGCGATCTCCGCGCAGCGCGTCATCAGGCAGCTTGGCCGCGTGCAGCCGCAGACCGTGGCCGAAGTCCGCAGCAGGATCATCAACTTCCTCCGCGACTGGTAACTGCGGCTGGAGACTGCCCGGCTGCCAGGCCAGCACGGTCGGCGTGCCTGGGCGGCCGGTGTCGGCTGTCCCGGGCGGTGTGACAGATGGCCGCGCGGCCTGGCCCGCCCCCGCGGGTCAGGCCGCGCGGTCATCCTCAGGCGACCGGGCGGCTGTAGCGGCGCACCGTCACCGGGATCAGCAAGGCGAGCAGCAGTACGCCCATCCCGATCGTGACCGGCACCGGGTGCTGCAGCGGCCAGCTGCCGCCCGTCGCGGCCTGCGGCGTGCCGAACATCTGCCGCGCCGCGGCGACCACGGCGGACAGCGGGTTCCATTCGGCGAACACCCGCAGCCAGGCAGGCAGCCCGCCGATGGGCACGAACACGTTGGACACGAAACCGAGCAGGAAGGCGGGCAGCATCGACAGCGCATCGGCCGACTGCGGGCTGCGCGCGATCATCCCGAGCAGCGCGCCGATCCAGCTCATCGAGAAGCCGAACAGCGCCAGCATGGCGAAGCCGGCCACCGCGCTGGCCAGCCCGGCGTCGGGCCGCCAGCCAACGAGCAGCGCGCAGCCGATCATCACCCCCAGCGACGGCAGCCCGGTGATCAGCGTCGCGATCGTCCGGCCGAGCAGCACGGCGGACCGCGCGATCGGCATCG
Source organism: Streptosporangiaceae bacterium (assembly GCA_036495525.1). Taxonomy (GTDB): domain Bacteria; phylum Actinomycetota; class Actinomycetes; order Streptosporangiales; family Streptosporangiaceae; genus DASXMR01. The sequence goes on from DASXMR010000050.1 coordinate 121,169, forward strand.
TGCGGAACCGGTCGATCACCCCCTCGCTCATGTCCGTTGCCACCGCCACCGCGACCGACGAGGCCGAGAACAGCGTGGTCTGCGCGAACAGCCCGGACAGCAAGTACGTCCGGTAGTGCCCGCCGGGCACGTGAATGGCGCTGCCGAACACGTAGCCGAACAGCACGACGAAGATCACTGGCATCAGCACGCTGCCGATGATCAGGTCGGGCTGCCGCGCGGCGCGCAGTACGTAGCGGACGGTCATGGTCTGGATGTCGCGGAGAGCCTGGCAGAAGCCCTGCGCCAGGCTGGCCGGCTCGGGTAGCGCTGCCAGCTCTGCCCCTGCCATCGACGGGCTCAGCATGGTCGCGGTCATCAGGCACCTGCCAGGGTGAGCTCTGGCCGGGACTGGCCCGGCTGGGTAGCTGAGGTCAGGATCGTGAACGCCTCCTCCAGCGACGGGCGCTGCAGCGACACATCCTCGATCTGGGCGGACATGGGCTGGATCGCCGCGATCGCCGCGCCAAGCGAGCCGAGCCCGTCGGGCGCCGGGACGGTGGCGACGCGGCCGTCAAGCCGCGCCTGCGGGCCAAGCAGACCGGCCAGCCGCGCGGCCGCCGCCGGCTCCCCGCCGCGCAGCACGACCCTGATCGCCGCCTGGCCGACCGACTCCCTGAGCTCGCCTGGCGTGCCGCTCGCGGCGACCACGCCATCGCTGATGACGGTCACCTGGTCGGCCAGCGTCTCGGCTTCCTCCAGGTACTGGCTCGTCAGCAGCACCGACGTGCCCGCCTCGCTGACCATCTCGCGGATGGCCTGCCAGATCTGCGACCTGCTGACCGGGTCCAGCCCGGTCGTCGGCTCGTCCAGGAACAGCACAGGCGGCGCGGCAATCATGCTCGCCGCCAGGTCGAGGCGGCGCCGCATGCCACCTGAGTACGTGCGGACCAGCCGGCCAGCCGCGTCGGCGAGGCCGAACTGCTCCAGCATCTGGCCGGCCCGCCGCTCGGCCAGCCGCGGCGGCAGGTGGAACATCCGGCCGATGATCGCCAGGTTCTGCCGGCCGGTGAGCAGCTCGTCGACGGTCGGGCCCTGACCGGTGACCCCGATCCTGGCCCGGACCCGCTGCGGGTACCGGAGCACGTCGATGCCGGCCACGGTCGCCGACCCGGCGTCGGGGCGGATGAGAGTGGTCAGGATGCGGACGGCGGTGGTCTTGCCTGCCCCGTTACGGCCGAGCATGGCCAGCACGGTGCCCGCCCCGACCGTCAGGTCAATGCCGCGCAGCGCCGCCGTCTTCTTGAAGGACTTCGCCAGCCCCTCCGCGCGGATGGCCTCATCAGACACATGAACCCCCTTTGCGTACGTGGTACTCGCTGGATACGTTGTACTCACTGGGTACGATGTACTCGTTGAGTACGACGTACGCTATGGATACACTGTACGCATGTCAAGCGAGAATCCGGGCCGCGAGCCGGACGGCCGCGACGGCGGCGCGCTGCGGCAGGGCGGCTGGGCCGGCATCGAGCTGCTGTGGGAACTGGACGACAAATCCGGGCCGCAGCACCGTCGTAACACCGCGCTCGGCCGCGATCAGATCGTCCGCGCCGCCGTCGCCATCGCCGACGCTGAGGGCCTGGAGGCGGTCACCATGCGCCGGGTGGCGCAGCGGCTGAATACCGGCGCGATGTCGCTCTACCGGCACGTGCCGGACAAGGAAGCGCTGGTCAGCATGATGATCGAGACCATTCTCGGAGACGAGATGGCTGACCAGCCACTGCTGCTGGCGACTCAGGACTGGCGCGCCGCGCTGCGCGAGATGGCGCAGGCGACCTGGCGGCTGTCACGCAAGCACCGGTGGTACCCGGAGGCGAGCATCGCGCAGCCGCCGCTCAGCCCCAACGGGGTTGCCGGGCTGGAGTTCGCGCTGGCCGTCTTCGACCCGTACGACCTGGACATCATGACCCGGATGCTCTACGTCGGCTCCGTGCATCATCTCGCCCTGCATGCGGCGCTCGACCGGCTCATCGAGGAGGAGGCCCAGCGAACGGCCGGCCTGACCGCGCAGGAGGCGCACCAGCGGGCCGCCCCGGTCATGGCGAAAATGGTCGCCACCGGGCGGTACCCGCGGGTGACCGAGTTCATCACCGCTGTCCAGCACGTCGAGGGCGACGAGGAGGACTGGATTCTGGCCAGCGTGGACCTGCTCCTCGACGGCATCGAGTCTCGGCTGGCCGCGCTCGGCGCCGAGGCCAAGGCCAGGGCCGGGCCGTCCGGCGCACCGGCCCGTCCGCGCCAGGCCCGTCCCAAGACCGCCGGATGACCAGCCCCGCACCCGCGGATGTTCCCGGCTGCCTCGGCTGCGATCTGTCTGCCGGGCGCCGACAGCCGCCGGGCGGCGTCATCAGCCGGACCTCCCGCTGGCAGGTGAATCATGCCGTCGGCCCGCTGAACACGGGGACGCTGGTGCTCGCTCCGCGCCAGCACGTCGTCGCGGTAGCCGATCTGGACGACACCGCCGCGGCCGAGCTCGGCCCGCTGGTGCGCGAGACCGCGCGGGTGGTCGAGGCGCTGACCCTCCCGGAGCAGACCTATGTGTGCTCGTGGGCGCACGGGCCGCCCCGCAGGCACCTGCACGTCGTGGTCCAGGCGGCCACCAGGGCGCTGGTAGCCGAGTACGGCGGGCTTCGGGCCGAGCAGTTGCAGGCGCGGATGCTGGCTGGCGCTGGCCACCACCCGGCAGCCGCAGAGGAGGTCAGCAGGTTCTGCACGCAGGCACGCGAGATGTTCCGGGCGCCCGGCATGGTCAGCACGACCTAGCAGGGCAGCGCGGAACGCTACTCCCTTGACCACCCGCCCGTCGTCCACATCCAGGCACGGGATCACCCGGATCGCGACGCTCACGCCGCCACCTCGGCCAGCGCCTCGGGCAGCGTGAACGCGCCGGAGTACAGCGCCTTCCCCACGATCACGCCCTCTACCCCGGCGGGCCGCAGCGCGGCGATGGCCCGCAGGTCGGCGAGGCTGGACACGCCGCCGCTGGCGATCACTGGCCGCTCGGTCAGCGCGCAGACCCGGCGCAGCAGCTCCAGGTTCGGCCCGGTCAGCGTGCCGTCCCTGAGCACGTCGGTGACCACGTACCGGGCGCAGCCCGCCTCCTCCAGCCAGCTGATGACTTCGACCAGCTCGCCGCCGTCACGGGTCCAGCCCCGCGCGGCGAGCCGGGCCCCGCGCACGTCCAGGCCGATCGCTATCCGCTCGCCGTGCTCGGCGATGACCTCGCGTACCCAGGCCGGATGCTCTATCGCGGCCGTGCCGATGTTCACCCGCGCGCAGCCGGTGGCCAGCGCCGCTGCCAGTGACGCGTCGTCCCTGATCCCGCCGGAAAGCTCGACCGCGGCCGGCTGCTGCATGCCAGCTCCCGGCTGGCCGGCAGCGGCCTCCGTCAGCCGCGCGATCACGTCCCGGAGCTGCGCGGCATTCGATCCGCGGCCGAACGCGGCGTCCAGGTCGACCAGGTGCATCCAGCGCGCTCCGGCTTCCTGCCACTGCAGCGCCGCGAGCAGCGGGTCGCCGTGGCTGGTCTCGGTGCCGGCCGCGCCCTGCACCAGCCGCACCGCCTGGCCGCCAGCTACGTCGACAGCCGGCAGCAGTTCCAGCGTGTCGCGGCCGGCCGCGGCGCACAGCCCGGTCACCGCAGCGTCCGCAGCCAGTTGGCCAGCACCTGCGCGCCGGCGTCGCCGGACTTCTCCGGGTGGAACTGGGTGGCGCACAGCGGCCCGTTCTCCACCGCCGCGATGAACGGCTCGCCGTGCTCGGCCCAGGCGGTCAGCGGCCGGGTGAAGCGGTCGGCCGGGTCGTCGGGCAAGGGCAGCGAGGTCGCGGCGTAGGAGTGCACGAAGTAGAACCTTTCACCGGCGCCGATCCCGGCCAGCAGCGCGGTGCCGTCCGGCGCCGCCACCGTGTTCCAGCCGGTATGCGGGAGTACCGGCGCGTCGAGCTTCGCGACGGTGCCTGGCCACTGGCCGCAGCCGGCGGTGCGCTCGCCGTTCTCCGCGCACTCGGCGAACATCACCTGCATGCCGACGCAGATGCCGAGCACCGGCCGCGAACCGGCGACCCGGCGGTCGATCACCACGTCGCCGCGCACCGCGCGCAGCCCGGCCATGCACGCGGCGGCACAAGCGCCTCGCCGAACCGGCAGATGCCGGCCTTGTCGCCAAGCGCCTCGCGCAGTGCCTGGCCGAGCGTCAGCGCGGTGTCCTCCACGGTGTGATGCGCGTCGATCTCGGTGTCGCCGCGCGCCCGCACGGTGAGGTCGACCAGGCCGTGCCGGCTGAGCTGGGCGAGCATGTGGTCGAAGAACGGCACCCCGGTGCTGACGTCGGCCCGGCCGCTGCCGTCCAGGTCCAGCTCGACCCCGACCTTGGTCTCCGCGGTCGCGCGCTCCACCCGCGCGGTCCGGCTCACGGTCCGGCCCCGCTCACGGCCCGGCCCCGCTCACGGCACTGCCCGCTCACGGCACTGCCCGCGCCGCCAGCACCGCGTCGAGCGCGGCACGGAAGGCCGCCATCTCGGCCGGCGTGCCGATGCTGACCCGCAGCCAGCCGGCGGGGCCGGTCTCGCGGATCAGCACGCCCCGCTCCAGCAGGCCCTGCCAGACCTCGTGCGGGTCGCTGAACGTGCCGAACAGCACGAAGTTGGTATCCGAGTCGGCCGCGGTCAGGCCGCGCTCGCGCAGCCAGCCGACCAGCGCGTCCCGCTCGGCGCAGATCTTCGCCACGTTCGCCAGCAGCTCGGCTGACCGGCCGAGCGCGGCCCGCGCGGTGGCCTGGGTCAGCGCCGACAGGTGGTAAGGCAGCCGGACCAGGAGCAGCCCGCCGATCACCTCAGGCGCGCCGGCCAGGTAGCCGAGCCTGGCGCCGGCCAGGGCGAAAGCCTTGGACATGGTGCGCACCACGACCAGAGCGGGAAAGCGCGGCAGCAGCGCCAGCGCGGTGCCCTCGGCGTCGCGGGCGAACTCGGCGTAGGCCTCGTCCACCACCACCATGCCTGGCGCGGCCTCGCACGCTGCCTCGATCACCGGCAGCGGCAGCGCGGTGCCGGTCGGGTTGTTGGGCGAGGTGAGGAACACCACGTCGCTGGCGTGCTCGCGAATCGCGGCGACGACCTTGCCCGCCTCGAGCCGGAAGTCGTCTTCCCGGCCGCCGCCCACCCAGCGGGTCCCGGTGGTCGCCGAGATGACCGGGTGCATCGAGTAGGACGGCTCGAAGCCGAGCGCGCTGCGGCCTGGCCAGCCGAACGCCTGCAGCAGCTGCTGGATGATCTCGTTCGACCCGTTGGCCGCCCACACCTGGCTGGCGGTGAGCCCGTGGCCGAGGTAGCCGGCCAGGTCCTCGCGCAGCCTGGTCGCGTCCCGGTCGGGATAGCGGTTCAGCCGGGCGGCAGCGGCGGCGGCCGCGGCCGCGATGTCGCTGACCAGCCCGGCCGACGGCGGGTAGGGGTTCTCGTTGGTGTTCAGCCGCACCGCCGCGCTGAGCTGGGGCGCGCCATAGGGCTTGCGGCCGGCCAGGTCGTCGCGCAGCGGCGGGAGCAGGGCGGTCATGGCACCTCCGGTGAGCTGGCCGGCACCCTGGCGCGGACGGCGGCGACGTGCGCGGCCAGATCCTCGGCCGCGCCGAGCGCGTCGATGTGCGCGGCCGCGTCAGCCAGCGCGGACTTGTCGCACTCGACCACGTGAATGTTGCGCAGGAACGAGAGCACCGACAGCCCGCCGGAGTGCCGCGCGGTGCCGCCGGTTGGCAGCACGTGGTTGGAGCCGGCCAGGTAATCGCCGAGCGAGACCGGCGCGTAGCGGCCGACGAAGACCGCGCCGGCATTGCTGACCCGGCGGGCCAGGCTGGCCGCGTCAGCGGCCTGGATCTCCAGGTTCTCCGGCGCCCACGCGTCGGCCACGGCGAGCGCCGCGTCCAGGTCGTCGGCCAGCACGCAGGCCGACTGCCCGGCCAGCGCCTGCCGCACCCGCTCGCTGTGCCTGGTCAGCGGGACTTGCCTGGCCAGCTCGGCGTCGACCAGATCGGGCAGCGCCTGGTCGGCGCAGATGAGCAGGCAGGCAGCCAGCGGGTCGTGCTCGGCCTGGGCGATGAGGTCGGCGGCGACCAGGGCCGGCTCAGCGGTGCCATCGGCGATGATCGCGATCTCCGTCGGTCCTGCCTCGGCGTCGGTCGCGACGGTGCCGCGCAGCACCCGCTTGGCCGCGGCGACGTAGACGTTGCCCGGCCCGGTGATGACGTCGGCTGGCGGGCAGCTGGCCGTGCCGTAGCCGAGCATCGCGATGGCCTGCGCGCCGCCGGCCGCGTGCACCTCGGTGACGTCGAGCAGCGCGCAGGCGGCGAGCACCGCCGGGTGCGGCAGCCCGCCGCGGTCGGCCTGCGGCGGCGAGGCGACCGCGATCTGCGGCACGCCGGCCACCTGCGCCGGGATGACGTTCATCACCACCGACGACGGATAGGCGACCAGCCCGCCGGGCACGTACACGCCTGCCCTGGCCACTGGCGCGTACCGCTCGGTGACGCGCAGGCCGGGGGCGACGCTGGTGACCAGCGCGGCTGGCAGCTGCGCCTCGTGCACCGCCCGAGCGCGCCTGGCGGCCTCGGCCAGCGCGTCGCGCAACGGCGGGCGCAGGCCAGCGAGAGCGTCGTCCAGCGCCTGCTGCGGCACCGGCGTGGCGGCCAGGTCGACCCCGTCGAGCTGCCTGGTGTAGTCACGGACCGCGTCGGCGCCGCGCGCCTGCACGTCCTCGCAGATGGACCGCACCTGGGCCACCGCGGCGTCGACGTCAAGGGCGGCCCGCGGCAGCAGGCCGGCCAGCCCGCCGCTGCTCAGCGAGCCAGGCGGCCGGCCGCGCAGATCGACCCTTGACAGCACGTGCCCAAGCGTAACGGGCAGGTCATGGCCGCCAGCCGAGGCGGCCGGCCCGCTGAACGGCGCGTGACAGGCAGCCGGCCAGCGCGGTAAATGCTGGCCGGCTGCGCGACCGCAACGCCGGCATCACCGAGAATGGGTCGTATGACCTGGATCGACCTCGATGGCGCCGTCAACGTCCGCGACCTCGGCGGGCTGCCGGCTGACGGGCACCGGATCGCCGGCGGCAGGCTGCTGCGCGGCGACAACCTGCAGGACCTGACGCCAGCCGACGTGCAGAAGCTGGTCAGCGGCGTGGGCGTGACCACGGTGGTCGACCTGCGCAGCCCGCAGGAGGTCAAGCTCGAGGGACCGGGTCCGCTGACCACGGTCGGCTCGGTCCGGCACGCCTATCATTCGATGCTGCCCGAGCGCGGCACGAACACCGACGTGGTCGCCGACGCGGTGGCGCTGAGTCGCCGCGCGGCCAGCCTGGAGCGCTATCCGGACGACGCGCGGACCGGCTCCTATCTCGGCTACCTGGAGGACCGGCCCGATCAGGTGGTCGCCGCGCTGCTGGCGATCGCCGCCTCGCCGGGCGCCGCGCTGGTGAACTGCGCTGCCGGGAAGGACCGCACCGGCGTCATCGTGGCGATGGCGCTGACCGTGGCCGGCGTGGACCGCGACACGGTGATCGCCGACTACGCAGCCACCGGCGAGCGCACCGAGGCCATCCTCGCTCGGCTGCGCTCCTCCCCCACCTACGCCGCTGACCTGCTCGGCCACGTGGACGAGGACCACACGCCGCGGCCGGAGACGATGGCGGCCTTCCTCGACTCGGTGCAGCAGCGCTACGGCGGCGTGCTGGCGTGGCTGGCTGACCACGGCTTCGGCGAGTCCGATGCGGACCTGCTCAGGGCGCGGCTACTCGGCAGCTGACCGGCGCGCTGGCCGGCGACCGGTCATCCGCCAGCCGGGTACCTGGCGATCAGCCCCTCCCACGGCTGCAGCAGCGGGCTGCCGATTTCTGCCTGCGAGGTCCGCAGCAGCACCTCAGGCCCGCCCTGGCCGCCCGGCTCCGGCCAGGCAGCCGGCCTCGGCTCGCCGGTGAAGTTGCCCAGCACCAGCAGGCCGCCTGACCGGTAGGCCCACTGGCCGTCCGGCGCCGGCAGCGCCTGGTAACCCGCCTGCCGGCCGCCGAGCTCGGCCCGGCGCAGGCCGAGCAGCCGGCGGCAGAGCGACAGCAGTGACGCGCTGTCCGCCCGCTGGCCAGCCACCGTCCTGGCCGCGTCCGGTGCCCGGCCGTCGGCGGAGACCGGCAGCCACGGGGTGACGCCCGGCGCGGAGAACCCGGCGCCCGGCGAGGAGTCCCACGGCATCGGCGTCCTGGCCCGGTCCCTGACCCCCTGCGGGTTGCGGCCGCTGCTGGTCATCACGTCTCGCCGCAGGGCCGGCGGCACGTCGACGTCGGACATGCCGATCTCGTCGCCGTAGTAGAGCACGGTGGTGCCCGGCAGGGTGGCGAGCACGAGCAGTGCCAGCGCGATCTTGCGCTGGTCGCCGTCGCACCACCGGGACGCGAGCCGGCCCACGTCGTGGTTGGACGCGGTCCAGACCGGGCACGCGCCGCCCGGCAGCGCGGCGAGCGTGCGGTTCACCACCGAGGACAGCGCGGCGGCGGTGAAGTCGGCGAACACGAACGGGAAGTTGAACGCGAGCTGCAGCTCATCGTTCACGCCGTAGAAAGCGGCCAGCTTGTGCGGGTCGCCGACCCAGGTCTCGCCGAGCAGGAGTCGCGGCGGGCTGGCCCGCTCGGCTATCGCCCGCCAGTCGCGGAACACCTGGTGCGACTCGGGCCGGTTCGCGCTGTACACCGGGCGCAGCCCGAACCGGCCCTGCAGCGGGTCGGGCTCGGCCAGCGGCGGGTTGTCGCGCAGCTCGGCGTCCTTGTACAGGCCGTGCGCGACGTCGATACGGAACCCGGCCACCCCGCGGGCGAACCAGAACTCGATGATCTGCCTGAATTCCTCGTGCACCGCTGGCAGCCACCAGTTCAGGTCGGGCTGGCTGGCGAGGTAGTTATGCAGGTAGTACTGCCCGGTGGCGGGATGCCACTGCCAGGCGGGCGCGCCGGTGGCGTCCAGCCAGTTGTTCGGCGGGCCGCCGCCGGGCGCCGGGTCGGCCCAGACGTAGTAGTCGCGGTGCGCCGCGTCGCGGCCGGCCGCGGCGTCGACGAACCAGGGATGCGCCGAGCTGGTGTGGTTGGGCACCAGGTCGAGCAGCACCCGCAGGCCGCGCTCGGCTGCCTGCTCGATCAGCGCGTCCAGGTCGGCGAGCGTGCCGAGGTCGGGGTGCACGCCGCAGTAATCGCTGACGTCGTAGCCCCAGTCCTGGTCGGGTGACGGCATCGTCGGCGACAGCCAGATGCCGTCCACGCCGAGCCAGGACAGGTGGTCGAGGCGCTCGATGATCCCCGGCAGGTCGCCGTACCCGTCATCGCCTGAGTCTCGCCAGGACCGCACGTAGATCTGGTACAGCACGGCGCCCTGCCACCACGGTGCCGCTGGGGTCGTGCCGTTCATCTGCCTCCCGTCGCGGGGCGCGCCCGCTCCCCCGCCAGGCCGCTGGGCGGCCGGTCCGCCTTGCCAGCCTGGCCGTGGCCGGCCGAGACTGGGCGGATGGTCCTCGCGGAGTTCGCCGTGGTGGTCCTGCTGCCCACCGCGATCGGCGGTGCCGTGCTGTACGGCACGCGCGCCTTGCGGTGGCTGGCTGGCCGGCGTGGCAGGCCGGCCCCGGCCGAGCCTGCCGGGCAGCTGGCCGCCCGGCTGCGCCGGCTCAGGTCCGAGCTGGAGCATACCGAGTGCCAGCACGGCATGATCGCCAAGCAGCACCATCTGCGTGCCCTGCGCGGCGCCTACGCTGACACGCTGCACGCAGCGTGCGAGCGCACCGGGGTCGTCCCGCCTGACGGCGGGATGGCCGCCAGTCAGGCCGAGATCTACCGGGCGGAGGCGCAGCTGCGCCAGCGCGGCGTGGACGTGCGCGAGGGGGCCGCGCGCTGACCGCCAGGTCAGCCAGGCTGGGCTGCGGCGGGCGCGTCCGCGGTCAGGGACAGGTTACGGCCTGAGCCGGGATCGAATATGTGCATCTTGCTGGTATCGGCCCACAGCTCGGCCTGCTGTCCCTCGCGGATCTGGGTGGCCGCGTCGAGCCTGGCGGTAATGCTCTCGTCCCCTGGCGTCTCGGCGGCGCCGGAGTCGGCTGCCAGGTCGGCCAGCTGGTCCACCTTCGCCGACAGCCCGCTCTGCTCGGTGAAGTAGACGTAGACGTCGGCGCCGAGCGACTCGAGCACGTCGATCTGCACCTGGAAGGTGAGCCCCGAGCCGCGCTGGTCCCGCGGTATCAGCGCGGCGTCCTCGAACTGCTCGGGGCGCAGCCCGACCACGACGTCACGCGGCGAGCCGGCCTGCTCCAGCGCCTGGCGCAGCTTCGGGGTCAGCGGGATAGTGCCGAGGGTGGTCTGCAGGCCGCCGTCGGCCAGCGTGCCGGCCATGAAGTTCATCGCCGGCGAGCCGATGAACCCGGCCACGAACAGGTTGACCGGGTTCTCATACAGCTCCTTCGGAGAGCCGGCCTGCTGGATCACGCCGAGGCGCATGACCGCGATCCGGTCGCCGAGCGTCATCGCCTCGATCTGGTCATGCGTGACGTAGACCATCGTGGTGCCGAGCCGCTTCTGCAGCCGGGACACCTCGGTCCTGGTCTGCACCCGCAGCTTGGCGTCCAGGTTGGACAGTGGCTCGTCCATCAGGAACGCGGCCGGGTCGCGGACGATGGCCCGGCCCATCGCGACCCGCTGCCGCTGCCCGCCGGACAGGTTGGCCGGCTTGCGGTCCAGGTGCTCGGTCAGGTCGAGGATCCTGGCCGCCTCGCCCACTTTCTCATTGATGACGTTCTGCGGCGTCTTGGCGAGCTTGAGCGCGAAGCCCATGTTCTGCCGCACCGTCATGTGCGGGTACAGCGCGTAGCTCTGGAAGACCATCGCGATGTCGCGGTCCTTCGGCGCCTCGTTGTTGACGACCTTGCCGCCGATCCGCAGTTCCCCCGAGGTGATGTCGTCCAGCCCGGCGATCATGTTCAGCGTGGTCGACTTGCCGGAGCCGGACGGGCCGACCAGGATGACGAACTCGCCGTCGGCGATGTGGAGGCTGAAGTCCTTCACCGCGAGCGCGCCGTCCGGGTAGCGCTTGGTCACCTTGTCCAGAACGATCTCAGCCACAGTTGCTCCTTACCCGCCTTAGCCCTTGACCGCGCCTGAGGTCAGCCCGGCCACGATCCGCCGCTGGAAGAACAGCACGAAGATGATGATCGGGATGGTGATGACAACCGCGGCAGCGGCGATCGGCCCGGTCGGCGTCGTGAACTGCGAGCTGCCGCTGAAGAAGGCCAGCGCGGCCGGCGCGGTCCGCGAGCTGATCGTCGAGGTGAACGAGATCGCAAAGAGAAACTCGTTCCAGCAGAACAGGAATACCAGGATCGCGGTGGTCACCATGCCGGGCGCCGCCAGCGGGGCGATGACCCTGGTGAAGGCCTGGAACGGGGTCGCGCCGTCCACCTTCGCCGCCTTCTCCAGCTCCCACGGGATCTCCCGGAAGAATGCGGACAGGATGTAGATGCCGAGCGGCAGCCCGAACGCCACGTACGGGATGATCAGCCCTGGCCAGGTGTTGAACAGCCCGAGCGCCCGCTCGATGTTGAACAGGGGCGTGACCAGGGAGATGGTCGGGAACGTGGCGATCAGCAGCGCCATCCCAATCAGCAGCCCCTTGCCGGGAAAGGCGAGCCGAGCCACCGCGTAAGCGGCCATGGAGGCCAGCAGCACGGCGATCACCGTGGAGATCACGCCGATCCCGATGGAGTTGATCAGCGGCCTGATGAACTGACTGCTCTGCAGGATGCCGCTGTAGTTGGACCAGGTCCACTGCTTGGGCCAGAAGCTGGCATCGGTGATCGCGGACGGAGTTTTGAACGACAGCGCGATGATCCACAGCACCGGGATAAGGGTCAGCGCCACGGCGACGAGGTTGGCTACTCCCCAGCCGGCCTTCTGCCTGGGCGTCGAGGTAACGGCGGCCATCGGTCACCGCCCGCCCTGGTTCGCGCCCGGTGCGGCGGTGCCGAAACCGCGGATGAACAGCACCGCGATGATCGCCACGCAGATGAAGATCAGGATCGAGATGGCCGACCCGATGCCCAGGTTCAGCGCGTTGAACAGGTTGTCGTAGCCCAGGATCGACACCGAGCCGGTGCCGTTGCCGCCTGCGGTGAGGATGAAGATGTTGTCGAAGATCCGGAACGCGTCGAGCGTCCGGAACAGCAACGCGACCAGGATCGCCGGCTTGATCAGCGGCAGCGTGATCCTGGTGAACCGCTGCCACGCGTTCGCCCCGTCCACCTTGGCCGCCCGGTCCAGGTCGTCAGGCACCAGCGCGAGCCCGGCCAGTAGCAGCAGCGCCATGAACGGCGTGGTCTTCCACACCTCCGCCAGGATGATCACCCCGATCGCCTGGCCGGTGTGGCTCAGCGGCGCCGCGTTGCCGAACGCGGCCGACAGGTAGCCCTGGCTGGGCGTCCAGGCGTACTGCCAGCTGTAGGCAGCGGCGACGGTCACGATGCCGTACGGGATCAGCGCCGCGGTGCGTACCGTGCCCCGGCCGAAGATAGTGCGGTACATGAGCAGCGCGAGCAGCATTCCCAGGACCAGCTCGATGGCCACCGAGACCACCGTGATGATCACCGTGACGACCAGCGCGTGCCACCAGAACGGCGAGGTCAGCACAGCCTGGTAGTTGCTCACCCCGACGAACTTGACCAGGTTGGGGAACTCCAGGTTGTAGCGCTGCAGCGACAGGTAGACCGCGTAGCCGATCGGGTAGGCGGTCACCGCGATCATCACGATCACCGCCGGGGCGCACAGCAGCCAGCCGAGCCGGCGCTCCGAGCGAGCGCCCTCCGACAGCGGCGCGCGGCGCCGGCGGCCCGTCGTCACCGGCGCGGTGCTGACCTCAGCGCGGGCGGTGTCGCTCATGGGATCAGCCCCTTCCCCTGGAGGCCCTGGTTGAGCTGACTGACCATCTGCCGCTCGGTGCTGACCGGGTCGATGCCGCCCGGCGGCGAGACCAGGTGCGAGATGGTGATGGACAGGATCTGGTACAACGGCGTCCTCGGCCGGATGCTGGCGGTCTGCAGGCCGTGCAGGATGTCGGCGTGGAACGGGTAGGCGGCGAACAGTTTCGGGTTGCTGTAGAGGCTGACCAGCGTCGGCGGCAGCCCGCCGACGATCGCGTTGCGCAGCTGGCTCTCGGTGTTGCGCAGGCACAGTGCCGCCTGGTAGGCGAGCTGCGGGTGCCGCGAGTACCTGCTGATCGCGAGGTTGGTGCCGCCGATGGTCACCCTGGCCGGCTTGCCGGCCACCGTCTGCGGATACGGCGCCCACTTGAAGTGCTTGAACAGCTGCGGCTGGTCGGCCTTCATCGACGGGTAGACGAACGGGTAGTTCAGCTCGAACGCCGCCGTGCCCGACTCCATCGCCAGCCGGTTGTCGTTCTCCATCTGCACGTCCAGCGACGGGTCGGCGCCGACGGAGGTGGCCAGCCGCTTCATGATCGACAGCCCGGTGATGGCTGGCTTGCCAAGCGAGACGTTCTTGGAGTCGGGGGTCAGCACGCTGCCGCCGGCGCTGGCCAGCATCGTGTTGAACCAGACGGTCACGCCCTCGTACTGGGCGCCCTGGATCTCGATCAGGTGCGGCTTGTGCTGCCTGGCCAGCGCCTCCGAGTCGCTGATCATCTGCGCCCAGGTCTTCGGCGGCGTCTTGACCAGGTCGGAGCGGTACCACAGCAGCTGGGTGTTGGCGTTGTCGGGGACCGCGTAGAGCTTGCCCCGCCAGGTCGCGGTGTCCAGCATCGGCGCCAGCGTGTCGTGCGTGGCAGCCTGCAGGTTCGGCCCGGTCCACGGCAGAATCCAGCCGGCCTCGGCGAACTCCGGTGCCCAGGTCACGTCCAGGCCGAGAATGTCGAGCGAGCTGTCCCTGGCGGCAAGCCTCCTGGCCATCTGCTGCCGCTGCCCGTCGGAGGCGAGCGGCAGCTGCTGGTAGGACACCACGTACTTTCCGTGGCTCTGCGCGGTGCACGCCTTCGCGTCCTGCGCGGTGGCGCCGGACACGTCGGGCGCGTTGTAAAAGAAGAGCGTCACCGGGCCGCTGCCCGCCGCGCTGGTGCCGCACGCGGCCAGCCCCCCGGCCGCGAGCGCGCCGGCCAGCAGCACACCGCCCGCGCGCCCTGGCAACCGCCGCCACGCGCGCTCCCCTGCCGCCTCCCTGCGTCCCGCCAGGTGGCTGCGAAGCTTCATCGCCCCTCCAGCAACCGTGTCGGCCCCCTGTCGCGCTGGCCGGAAGTACCTGCAGTAACCCTGCCCCGAGCGCACGCGAATACTCAGAGCCGAGCACAACAAGTCACTGATCGATTACGCAAAGTCCTTACCTGGCAGCGGATGCGCCGGACGGCAGCATGCCCGTCACCGCCGCCAGGTCGGCGGCCAGCACGTTCAGCTTGAGCAGCAGCCGCCGAGCACCAGGGCTCCATCGCGGCGCCGCGCGGTGGCCGGCCAGATCGCCGGGTCGATGGCGTTGACGTCAGCCGGCGGCGGCGGCGGCGGACGGCCGGGCGGCAGCACGTCCGCGTGGCGCGGGCCCGCCGGGTGGGCGACGCGGCTCATGACACTCCGTGTTGATCGGCTCGCAGGCAATTGTGCCAGCACCCGGCCGGCCGGGCCGTACCCGACCAGGGTGTGCGTGACCTGCGAATAGGCGGCCGCTTTCCGGGTAGCTGAGCAGGGTCATGGACGCCAGGCGGCTGCTCAGCGCCGCGGATCAGTTCCAGCAGCGGCATAACGCCCTGGCGTTCGGCGTGGCCACCTGGAAGAAGTTCGGCGACGATCAGGCAGGCAATCTCGCCGCCCTGATCGCCTACTACGCCTTCGTCTCGATCTTCCCGCTGCTGCTCGTGCTGGTCACGGTGCTCGACCTGACGCTGCACGGCAACCCCGACCTGCGCGATCGGCTGGTGAACTCGGCGCTGTCGCAGTACCCGGTGATCGGCCGCCAGCTGCACGTGCACTCACTGAACGAGACCGGGCTGGCGCTGGCCATCGGCCTGGTCGGTACCTTCCTCGGCGCGCGGGGGGTAGCCGGCGCGCTGCAGAACGCGCTGAACTCGGCCTGGGAGGTGCCCCAGGCCGATCGGCCGGGATTCCCGTGGAGCCTGCTGCGCAGTCTCGGCCTGATTCTGGTCGTGGGTCCCGGTGAGATCGCGACGATCGCGCTGTCCGGCCTGGCTGGCGGTACCGGGCACGTGCTGACCGGCGTCGGCGCGCGGATCGCCGCCGTCGTCATTTCTCTGGTGCTCAACGCACTGCTGTTCTGGCTGGCATTCCGGCTCGGCACTGCTCGCCAGGTCAGAACCCGCGACATGCTGGTCGGCGCGGTCATCGCGGCCGTCGCCTGGCAGCTGCTGCAGTTGCTCGGCGGGTACATCGTCGCCCACCAGCTGGCCAGGAACTCTGCGCTCTACGGCACGTTCGCGATCGTGCTTGGCCTGATCGCGTGGCTCTACCTGCAGGCGCAGATCACCCTCTACGCCGTGGAACTGAATGTAGTGAAGGTGCGCCAGCTATGGCCGCGCAGCCTGTTCCCGCCGCCGCTCACCAGCAAGGACATGACCGCCTACCGGATGTACGCACACTCCGGCCAGCGCCGGCCGGAGCTGAAGATCGAGCTCAAGCGGGTAGACGGCAAGACCGGGCCCAGCCCGGCTAAGGGCGGGCAGCGCCCGCCGCAGCCGGAAGACAGCACTCAGAATCCTGCGGAAACCACGACCCGCCCTTCCGGATAAGGGTAAAGAATTGGTAAAGTCATGGCAGCTACCGGGGGGAATGCCATGAACAAGAAACTGCCAGCGATCCTCGTCGCCGCCGTTGCCGCGCTCGCTCCGCTCGCCCCGCTGACGCCAGCCTCCGGCGCCACCGCCGCAGCCCGTCCCGCCAGCGCCGCAATCCGGCCTGGCAGCGCAGCCACCCGCCCGTGCGCGAGCACGTTTACCCTCGCACCCAAGCACGCCACCCGCATGGTCCAGTCCAGGGTGCTGCGCGTCCGCGCGGGCCGGCACGCGTGCTTCGACCGGCTGGTCATCGACATCGGCCGCGGCCGCCAGCCCGGCTACCGGGTGCGCTACGTGCGCCGGATCATCTCCGACCCGTCCGGCATGGTGCTGCACGTCCGCGGCGACGCCAGGCTGCTGATCACCATCCAGGCGCCAGCCGGGCCCGGCTACCACCCGAACGCGCGCAACCTCGCTGACGTCAGCCACTTCCGCACCTTCCGCCAGGTACGCGGGGCAGGCTCGTTCGAGGGCATCACCTCGATCGGCCTTGGCGTTCGGGCCAAGCTGCCATTCCGCGTGTTCCGGGTTGACAACGGCACGCAGCCCGGCTCTCGGCTCGTCATCGACGTCGCGCATCAGGCACATCACGGCTGAAAAAGGTAGGCTGCGCGTGCGCTGACGCCGCGTCGCGCTGCCGGAGGTGACTGCCGTGGCCCGCGATTCCAGCCAGCAGCAGGGAGCCACCTGGGAGCCGGAGGCGGCCGACACCCGGCTGAAGCACACGGCTGGCGCTGACCCGGCCGGCGTGTTCACCTCGGATCTGTCGGTCTCCGAGTACGTGCTGCTCGGCGAAGCTGGGTTCGAACCGCTCGGGTTCGTGGTCGGTTCCTCGATCTACCACGTGGGCCTGCAGGTCGGCCGCTGGGGGCAGAACCAGGAACTGCAGGTGCTCACGCAGGCGATGTACAACGCCAGGGAGCTGGCGATGTCGCGGATGCGGGCCGAGGCCGATCACCTGGAGGCCGACGGCATCGTCGGGGTCGACCTGCGGATGCAGATGTACGCGTGGGGCCAGGACGTGATCGAGTTCATCGCCACCGGCACCGCGGTGCGCGCGCTCGGCGCCGACGGAGCAGGCACCTCAGGCGCGCATCGCGCCCCCGACGGCCGGGCGTTCACCTCGGACCTGTCGGCCCAGGACTTCTTCCGGCTGCTGGCGGCCGGCGCGGTGCCGGTCGCGTTCGTGCTTGGCACCTGCGTCTACCACATCGCGCACCAGTCGGCGCTGCAGTCGCTGCGGCAGATGGGCCGCAACCAGGAGATGGTCGTTTTCACCCAGGGCATCTACGAGGCACGCGAGCTGGCCCTGGTGCGGATGCAGGCCGAGGCGGCGCAGGTCGGGTCGTCCGGCATCGTCGGCGTCGACATTGCGGTCAAGAACCACATCTGGGGTGAGCACGCCACCGAGTTCCTCGCCACCGGTACCGCCATTCGCCGGCTGAGCGCCGAGCACACGCTCCCCGCCACCTCACCCAAGCCGACCTTCACCCTGGGCCTGGACAAGTAGCGCGCCGCCTGGCCTGGACACCGGCCGCGCTGGTGGCCGGCCCGGCGTGGCCGGGCCGGCGGGCCGACCTCGTTATGGCTGCGGGCTTATGTTCCTCGGCCCCGCGATGCTCCAGTCAAGCTCCGGGCCGACGGGCACGATCCGCGACGGGTTCAGGTGCCCGTGCGTGATGAAGTAGTGCCGCTTGATGTGGTCGAAGTTGGTCGACTCGGCGAAGGCCGGCCGCGCGTACAGCTCGCGCGCGTACGCCCACAGCGCCGGGTAGTCGGTCAGCCGCCGGATGCTCGTCTTGAAATGCGAGTAGTAGACCGAGTCGAACCGCGCGAGCGTCACCCACAGCCGGACGTCCGCCTCGGTGAGCGAGTCACCGACCAGGTAGCGCTGCCCGGCCAGCAGCCGTTCGAGCTGGTCGAGTGTCGCGAAGATGGCCGTGACGGCCTTCTCGTACTCCTCCTGCGAGCCGGCGAAGCCGGCCCGGTACACGCCGTTGTTCACGGTCGCGTACACCAGCCCGGCTATCTCGTCGATCTGCGGCCGCAGCTGCTCCGGATACAGCTGCACCTGCGGATCCGCCCAGCGCCCGAACTGGGTGTCCAGGTCGACGGTGATGTCGGGGAAGTTGTTGCTCACGATCCGGCCGGCCTGCTTGTCCCACAGCAGCGGCACCGAAATGTGCCCGTCATAGCCCGGCTCGGTCGCCTCGTACGCCTCGCGCAGGTAAGCGAAGCCGTTCACCGGGTCGAGCGAATGACCTGGCCCCTCGCGGAAAGCCCAGCCGCGCCCGTCGCGCACCGGGTCGACAGCGGACAGCGAGATGACGTCCTCGAGGCCGAGCAGCTTGCGTACGATCGCCGCCCGGCACGCCCACGGGCAGGCCCACGAGATGTAAAGGTGGTAGCGGCCAGGCTCGGCCGGGTAACCGCTCGACCCGTCAGCAGTGATCCGGCCGCGGAACGGGTAGGGCGCGCGGACGAACTCCGCTGGCCGCTTAGCCCGCTCCTTGTCGCTGCTGAAGTCGCCGTAGTCGCCGTACCTGGCAAAATCCACCGGGCTCGCGCCGCCCGCTTTCGCGCTCACCGCTGTCATCGCCGCCCGCCCATCGCTCGGTGCCGCTGCACGATGGCACCCATAGTGCCAGCACTGCCATTTCCGTCCCCGCCCCGGCGCGCGGAAACCGCTGCCGCTGCTGGGAAAGGCGACGCCGGATAAGTCGGTCAGTCATTGTCATGTCATGCCTTGACAGGGCGATGTACTTCCAATCAGGCTAAGCCCGGCGAATATCAGCATGGCGACGAAGCAGGACCGCCGGACAGCGGTCTCACAGTCCCGGCCTGCGGGGCCACGCGTCGGCCAGAAGACCGTCATGAAGCCAAGGAGGGCTCGCATGGGTCTGATGAAACGTCCGATTCGAGCTGGTGCCGTCGCAGTCCTCGGACTGGCGATGACCGCGCTGACCGGCGCGATGGCAGCAGGATCCGCGATGGCGGCCGTACCACCAGGTGCGGCGGCCGCCGGCCAGCAGTACGTCGCGCTGGCCGGCAGTGTCACCCCGACCACCGACCGGGTAACCGGCAGCTTCAGCAGCGCCAGGATGCCGATCGAGGTGGCGCTGACGCCGGGTCACGCCGCGCAGCTGAGCGCGCTGGCCAAGGCCGTGTACACCAAGGGCAGCGGGCAGTTCCACCACTGGCTCGGCAAGGGCGCATTCGACCGGCGGTTCGCGCCGTCGGCCGCCGGGCGCTCGGCAGTGACCACGTTCCTGCGCGGGGCTGGCCTGACCGTGCAGCGCGCGTCGTCCCCGTTCCTGATCCGCGCCACCGGATCGAGCCGCCAGGTAGCGGCCGCGTTCCGCACCTCGCTGAGCAGCTACCGGGACGCACGCGGGATCAGCTACTTCGCCAACTCCACGGCGCTGCACATGCCGGCCTCGATCGCGGCTGGCGTGCAGGGCGTGATCGGGCTGTCGAACACCGCCCGGCTGCACACCAACCTGTCGCGGGCGAGCACGAAGTCGCACCCGGCGGCCAGCGGCGGCGCGACGCCGGCCTGCGAGAACGGCTACCCGAGCGCGCAGACGCTGTTCAACGCCGTCAACAACGGCGTGGGCTTCGGCGCCGGCTACGGTGACGCGCCAGGCTGCAACGGCCTGACGCCATCGCAGCTCAACTCCCTGTACAGCGCGCCGAGCGGCGGGCCCAAGGTCCAGGGCAAGGGCGTGACGCTGGCGGTCTTCGAGCTGTCGGCCTACCAGGAGTCGGACATCGACACCTTCGCGCAGACGCTCATCGGCAAGAACTTCACCCCGAACCTGCAGAACATCCTGGTGGACGGCGGTCCGCTGAACCCGATGTGCGTCGCGGGTGACAGCTGCCTGCCGGCCACCGAGGCATTCTCGGGCGACGACGAGGTGGACGCCGACATCGAGACCCAGCTCGCGCTCTCACCGAAGATCAGCCAGATCCAGGTGTACGAGGCACCCAACGACAACCTGGGCCTCACCAACCTCGACATGTACACCCAGATCGCTGCCGACGACACGTCCGACTCGGTCAGCTCCAGCTGGGCGGGCTGCGAGAACGACGTCGGCGCTGGCCTGGCCATGGCGGAGAACACGGTCTTCGAGCAGATGGCGCTGCAGGGGCAGAGCATGTTCGGCTCGTCGGGTGACACCGGAGCGTTCTCCTGCATCCGCGGCGACGGCACCACGGTCGTCAACACCCTCGACCCGGCGTCGCAGCCGTTTGTGACCGGCGTCGGCGGCACCTCGTTCGAGAGCGACAACCCAGGCGTGACGCAGAAGCCGGCCTACCCGAAGAACGTCGAGACGGTCTGGAACGTCGACAACCTGTGCAACGCCAGCGCGAACGAGGGCAACCACTCCGGGTTCTTCTGGTGCGCCGTGGGCGGCGCGGGCGGCGGCGGCAACAGCCAGTTCTGGGGCCGACCGTTCTACCAGCACGGGCCGGGCATCAACAGCCAGTTCAGCACCGTGGGCAACGGCACGACCCAGTGCTCGTTCGTCAGCCAGGGCACGCCCTGCCGCGAGGTGCCGGACATCTCAGGTAACGCCGACGAGTTCACCCCGTACGCCGAGTTCTGCACGGCGGACGCGAACACGCCGGGCAGCTCCTGCGGCTTCAGCGCCAACCAGACGCCGCCTGGCTGGTTCGGCATCGGCGGCACCAGCCTGTCGTCGCCGCTCTGGTCGGCCATCATCGCTGACCGGGACAGCTTCCAGGGCTCCCGGGCCGGCAACATCAACCCGATGGTCTACCAGCTGTACCGCACCGCGCCGAACCGGTTCTTCCACGACATCACCGGCGTCGGCGCCGAGCAGGCCGCTGCCACCAACAACGGCCTGTTCCCGACCCTGCCGGGTTACGACCTGGCCACCGGGATCGGCACCCCGAGGATGGCGGCGCTGATCACCGCGAAGGCCTGACCGCCAGGTCTGACCTTCCGGCCTGATGACGCCAGGCGGCGCCGGGGACGCACACCGTCCCCGGCGCCGCGCTGTCAACATCGCCCGGATTTTCCCGCGCCTCGGCGAGACCGCCACCACCGACCAGGTCATGGAACAGCTCGGTGAGCCCAGCCGACCTGGGGAATTTGCCCCTGATCGCCCCGTTGCGCGGCGCCGTCCGAGGTGCAAACGGATGTGGCATCGTGGCACCGTGGAACAGCGCGGCAGCGTCTGCGTGCGAGACGCCACCGAAGCCGACCTTGATTCGGTCATCAGGATCGGCAAGGCAGCCGGCCAGGTCGAGGACTGGACCACCGTGTTCCCCGACTACGTGCGGCACCTGATCGCGCATGGCCGCTTCGCCGTCGGTGTCAGCGGCGCCGGCCTTGACGAGCAGCGTGTGACCGGCTTCGGCGGCACGATGCAGATCGGCGCCGGGCCGGGCGCGATCAGCATGCTCACCGACCTGTTCGTCGATCCTGCTGTGCATGGACTGGGGACCGGGCGGGCGATGCTCGACGTGCTGTGGGGCGGCCAGCAGCGCAAGATGACGTTCAGCAGCCTGCATTCGAACGCCCTTCCGCTCTACAGCAGCTTCGGCGTCGACGCCTGGTGGCCGCTCCTCTACCTGGGTGGCGAGAGGTCGCGACTCGAACTGCCCGCTGGGTGGGCGGTCGAAGAAGCCGGGCCAGGTGACGTCGCCGCGCTCGAGCTGGCGTGGACCGGGATCGACAGGACCGCCGACCATCAGATGTGGGCCGCCAGGCCAGGCGGGATGAGCCTGGTCGCCAGCCGGCACGGCCGGCCGAGCGCGGCCGGTAGCGGAGGCGGCACCGGCACCGGTTACCGGCTGAGTCACCTCGTGGTGGCCGGGACCGGCGAGAACGACTCGGCGGACGCCGCCGACGCGGTAATCGCCGTGCTGTCGTCCTCGCTGAACTCCCCTGACAGTTCGGTGAGCGTGTGCCTGCCCGCTCCCCATCCGGCTGTGCGCCGGCTTCTCGCGGCCGGCTGGAAGGTCAGTGAATTCGACCTCTACATGGCCTCGGAGCCTGGCTTGATCGACCCGCTCAGCTCAGTTCCCTCCCCCGCCCTAGCCTGAGGGGTCGAGATCGGCTGTGGCTCGACCCACTCGCCATGCTCCATTTCCCCGCCGTGTCATGGCTGCCGTAGTAGTCAGCCAGCCGTTCCAGGCCGGCAGCGGGCTGGGGAAGTCGTTCAGTCTGCTTGGTCATCGTCACCGTGCCTTCCTCTGGAAGGCCAGCATGCCGGTCCCGGCCCCACCGGGCTTGGCCCGGCGTCGGGTTGGGACCCATGAGAATCGAGTTGAGCACCGTGCTGGACGAGATGTTGTGGCAGGGCATCGAGGCCGGAAACCGCAGCCTTGCCGCCCGGACGGCCGAACTCGCTTCCTATCAAGCCGAGGCCGCCGAATGGACAGCCGCTGAGACCAGCGACCTAGCCGCGACTGCTGCTGAGGAGTACCCGGAATACAACTCTTGACGAGCGGGGCAAGCTGCTGGGCGCCCCGAACCCGGTCGCCGGGCATACGAAGTCCGGCAGGCGGGCCTGCGCTGTCACCAGAGGCTGTGCTGGGAGCCGATGGGGTCGCCGGCCCACTCGTGCATCTCGGCGAGGTTGTCGTGCGCCGGGAATTTCGCCGCCGCTGGGCCGTCAGCGAAAGCGCGCAGCACGTTCGCGGTGACCTTGCGGACGAACCGGCCGGTCCGCTGGTCGATGCCGAAGCCGATGTTGCCGGTGAACGAGCGGACCCAGCGCATCGTCCCGGTGTTGAACACGCCCGCCCCGCCGCTGTGGGTGTAGTAGGCCGAGTCGGCGAAGCTGTTGATGCCGCGGCAGTTCAGCCGCGAATGCGAGAGCACTTCGATCGGCCGCTCGACCGGGGAGTCCGGGTTGACCCTGTCGTACTCGATGCCGACCAGGCCGCGGAACCTGGTACCAGCGCGCACGCCGGTGCCGCGGAACATCCAGGCACTGGGGCTGACCACGACGAAGTCAGCGTCAACCGGGTTGGACTCATACAGCGTGCCGGTGAGCGAGGACTCCGGATCCGGGTGCGGCGGTTCCCGCCAGTCGCTGGTGACCAGCGCGTTGTCCTCGCCGTACATGGGATCCTGCAGATAGCTGGTCTTATAGCAGATGACCAGCCGGTTGCCGCCGAGGCTGGTGCGGTCCAGCCGGGTCCGCCGGAACATCGCGTTCGCGCCGAGGAAGGCGATGTTGACGCCCGCGTCCCTGGCGGCGGTGACGTTCGCCCGCTCCGGCGGCGACCAGTACTCGTCGTGGCCGCAGGAGACCAGCGCGCTCGCGCCGCTCAGCAGCGCCGGATCGGCGGCCAGGTCCATCGCCGTCTCGTAGGCCAGCGGCAGCCCCATCCGCTCGGCGAGCTCGATCAGGTTCCGCTCGTGCGCGAGGAACATGAACGCGCCGTCGAGGTCATACGGCCGGTCCAGGCTGACCGCCAGCGACCTGTTGTTGTAGTCGGCCAGGCCGCCGGGCCCGTTGTAGAGGTCGTAGCCGCCCCACATGTTGTAGGCCTGCCAGGTCGGCACCGAGTTCTTGATGACGACCTTGCCGGCGGTGGATGGCGAGCGGATGGTCAGCGGCACGAACCGCTGCGCCCCCGACTCGGCGTCCAGCCGCAGCAGGTAAGAGCCCTCGGGCCAGTCGTGCGTGGGCAGGATCAGCGACGGCTCCCAGGCCGTGGTGACCGTGTTGGTGCCGTGCCGCAGGGTCAGCCGCCGCTGCCGCCGGCCGAGCACGCTGCCGGAGTGCCAGACCAGCCGTGCCCGGTCGCCGGAGTACCAGCCCATCCGGTAAGCCATGACCTTGAACGACCGGGCCGTGGTCGAGACGAACAGCTGCACCGGCTCCCCGGCCTGCACGCTGGCCCGGCTGGTGTACCCGACGATCGCGTCGGTGCCGCCCAGGTGCCTGATCGGCCAGCGCGGATCTCCGGGCAGCGAGTTCTCCGCCACATGCCGGCGCGCGAACTGGGCTCGCCGCCCAGCGGCCGCGGCGCTGTCCGATGCCGGTCCGGATCCCGCCGACTCGCTGATGAGTCTCGTCGCGAGAACAGCCGCACCTGGCACTGCCACCGCAGCGGCAGCGCGGCCGAGGAAGACCCGCCGGGTGTGCCAGCGGTCATTTTGGCCCACATTCACAGGGTTGCCGCCGCAGCATCACCTACTGGTTAGCAGAAAGCAATAACTTGCCCAAGGATTCAGAGTGTCAACCTGGGAAAACGCCGCAACGCGGTCACCAGCTGACGAGTCGCCGGGCCGCCCCCCGGTCAGGCGCCGGGCACGGTGGCGGGCAGCGAAGCCGCCATCCGCCGTACCGCCTCGGCCATCAGCTCCGGCGAGGTGCCCATGTTCAGCCGGACGAAGCCGGCGCCCTGGCTGCCGAAGTCGACGCCGGGGCTGACCGCGACCTTGCCGCGGTCAGTGAAGACAGCCGCCGGGTCGTCGCCGAGGCTGAGCCCGCGGCAGTCAAGCCAGGCCAGGAAGCTCGCCTGCGGCGGCTGATAGCGCACCGCCGGCAGCCGGGCCGCCAGCAGACTGGCGAGCTGGCGCCGGTTCGCGTCCAGCTGCCCGAGCATGGCGTCAAGCCAGCCGAGCCCGCCGGTAAACGCGGCCGCCGAAGCGAGCACCCCGAGGTTGCCGGGCAGCAGCGCCTCCCAGCGCGAGTCAAGCAGCTCAGCCCCCTGGCGCGAGCCGGCGATGGCGAGACCGCACTTGAGGCCGGGGATGTTCCACGCCTTCGACGCCGAGGTGAACGCGAACGTGTGCTCGGTCATCTCGTGGTCGAGCGACAGGAACGGGACGTGCCGCGCGCCCGGCAGCGCCAGCGGCGCGTGGATCTCGTCGACCAGCAGCACCACCTGGCGGCGCAGGCAGATGTCAGCCACGCATCGCAGCTGCTCGGCTGACCACACCCGGCCGAGCGGATTGTGCGGGCTGCACAGCAGGTAAGCGCTGACGTCGTCGGCCGCCAGCGCGGCGTCGAGCGCGTCGGGATCCAGGTCGTAGCGGCCGTGGCCGAGCGATCGCAGCGGCGCCTCAACCACCCTGCGGCCGGTGAAGCCGAGCCGGAAGAAGAACGGCGCGTACACCGGCGGGTTGATCACCACGCCTGAGCCGGGCGGGGTGACCGCGGTGACCACCTCGGCGATGCCGGTCATCACGTCGGGTATCGCGAAGACCATCGCCGGGTCGGCCGCCCAGCCGAGCCGCCCGGCGGCGAACGAAGCGAACGCCTCCGGCAGGTCCCCTTTGAGCCCGTAGCCGCAGTCACCGGCGGCCAGCGCGGCGGTGATCGCCTCGCGGATCGGCTCGGCCAGGTCGAAGTCCATCTCGGCCACGAACGACGGCAGCACGTCCGGCGGGTAGGTGCGCCACTTGAAGCTCGTGCGGCGGCGCAGCGTTTCCAGCGAGCAGGTACCGAGCAGGGGGTCCACCTGGGGATCGTAACGCCCCGATCTGCCGGGCACGTCCCGGCCTGGCCGTGCCTGGCGCTACGGACCCGGCGCACTGGCCTGGCCAGCCGGCCCTGACACGGCGCTCGGTCGGCGCGTCTGGCCAGCGGATCTGATCAGATGAGCACATGGGCACCAGTAGGCACGAAGGGCGCTGGACTCTGGACGACCGCTTCAGCTCTGCCTGGCACTACCTGTCGGTCGAGGTTCCCCCCGGCGCCTGCGCGCTGCGCGCCGAGCTGGACTACGACAGGTCCGGGGCCACCCTCGACCTCGGCTGCATCGGCGCCGCCGGATTCCGCGGCTGGTCGGGCGGCGCGCGCCGGTCGTTCGTTATCACCCCGGATGCGGCAACGCCCGGCTACCTGCCAGGCGAGCTCGAGCCTGGCGACTGGCAGGTGGTGGTCGGCCTGCACCGGCTGCCACCGGACGGCGCTGAATACCGGGTCACCGCCGAGATCAGCACCGTGCCGGGCGAGCTGCAGCCGGCCAGGCAGCCCGATCCGATGCCGCCGCCGACCGAGCGGCCGGCCCGCCGCGACCTGCCGGCCGCTGCCGGGCACCGCTGGCTGGCCGGCGACCTGCACAGTCACACCGTGCACTCCGACGGGGTGATGACCGTCCCGGAGCTGGCCAGATTCGCCGTCGGGCAAGGGCTCGACTTCATCGCGATCACCGACCACAACACGATCAGCCACCACGCCGAGCTGCCCGCCGCCGCCGCCGCGCACGGCATCTGCCTGGTACCGGGGCAGGAGGTCACCCGGCAGGAGGGGCACGCCGGGGCGCTCGGCGATGTGGGCTGGGTTGACTTTCGCGAGCCGGCCGACAGCTGGCTCAAGACCACGGAGGAACGCGGCGGCCTGCTGTCGGTCAATCATCCGATCGGCGGGCACGTTAGCTGGACTCTTCCGATGAAGCGCCGCCCGCCGCTGGCCGAGATCTGGCACTGGAGCTGGCTGGACAAGCACTGGACCACGCCGTTCGCCTGGTGGCTGGCCTGGGCGCCGGACGCTATCCCGGTCGGCGGCAGCGACTGGCACCGGCCGGGGTCCGACGCGCCGCCAGGCTCGCCCACCACCTGGGTCGAGTGTCCGGTCGACGACCCGGCGCAGCCTGCCAGCCCCGGCCAGGTGCTGGACGCCGTCGCGGCTGGCCGCACAGCGATCTCAGCCCGGCGGGACGGCCCGGTGCTGCTGCGGGTCGACGGGGACCTGCTCGCCGCTGGCGCGGACGGCACGATCCTGGTCGGCCCGGACGGCCCGCTGGCGCGGGTGCGCGGGCAGCTGGCACGGTTCGCCGGCCAGCCTGGCTTGCACAAGCTCAGCGACATGACCGGTGCGACGCTGGCGCTCACCAGCTAGTCGCGGCTCGCGCCCGGCTGTGTCCCGCCATCGCCGGCCGGGCCGGCGTCGCCGCCCGCGCCGCTGTCGCCGGCCGGGCCGGTGCTGATCCGGAAGACGGGAAAGCCGGGCGCGATCTCGAGCAGCCGTGCGTCCGGCGACTCCGCGTCCACGCCCTCGAAGAACATGCCGACTTCCCATTTCCAGTTGCGCAGGTAGTTGCGCAGCACTGGCGGCTTCTGGTCGTCGGGCAACTCGGTCGCGGTGAACGGCTCGGTGCGGCGGCCCACCCGCAGCTCGCCACCGCCCGCGGCGCGCAAGTTGCGCACCCACTGGGTGTGACCGCGGGGAGCGACCAGGTAGCGCCGGCCGTCCATGGTGAGCGGGTTCACTGGCGTGGTGCGCCACTGCCCGCTGGTGCGGCCGCGGACGGCCAGCACCCGGCTGCCCCGCACGGAGACGCCTGCCTTGGTCAGGCTGGCCACGACATTGTTGAGGAACCGGCCGCTTGCCCGGCCGAGCGGCGTCGTCGGCATCACGTAG
This sequence comes from Streptosporangiaceae bacterium, assembly GCA_036495525.1. Taxonomy (GTDB): domain Bacteria; phylum Actinomycetota; class Actinomycetes; order Streptosporangiales; family Streptosporangiaceae; genus DASXMR01. The sequence continues at coordinate 148,407 of DASXMR010000050.1, forward strand.
CGGCTGTCGCTGCCGGTCATCTCGTTCTCCTTCAGATCAGTGCTCTGTATTGAGATCAGTGTTCGCGGTTCCAACTGGATTGTCAAGAGCAGTGCTCTCGTTCTTGATCGATGCTCTGAATTGTGGCAGCCTTGCCGCATGCCCGCCATCCGAACCGCTCGTGAGCTGGCCAGGGCCGAGCTGACCAGCCAGATCAAGTGCGAGGCCCGGCGGCAGCTCGCCGAGCAGGGCGCCCAGCGGCTGTCCCTGCGCGCGGTCGCCCGCGAGCTTGGCATGGCCTCGTCAGCGATCTACCGTTACTTCCCCAGCCGGGACGAGCTGCTCACCGCCATGATCGTCGACGCGTACGACGCGCTGGGCGATGCCGTCGAGGGGGCAGCCGGCGCCGGGCCAGGCACGGATGCCAGGGCACGCTGGCGCGCTTGCTGTCACGCCGTCCGCAGCTGGGCACTGGCGAGCCCGCACGAGTACGCGCTGATCTACGGGTCACCGGTACCCGGCTACCGGGCTCCGCGGCAGACGGTCGAGCCGGCCGGGCGGGTGCCAGTGGTGATCGGCAGCATCCTGTCCGATGCCTGGCCGGACGGCGGCTCCCGGCCAGCGGCGCCGGGCGACGGCCGCCGTCCCGCCCAGGACCGCGCCGCGCTGGCGGCCGATCACGCCGGGCCGCTGGCCAGCTCCGAGCTGCCCGGCCAGCTGGCGGCACAGGCCGCCGTGATCGCCGGCCACATCGCCCCTGGCGTGCCGGGACCCGTGGTGGCCAGGGCGCTGGTCGCCTGGACCCAGCTGTTCGGCATGGTGAGCTTCGAGCTGTTCGGTCAGCTGGCCGGCAGCGCCGACCCGGCCGACGGCTTCTTCGCCTTCGCCGTTGAGCAGATGGCCGACTATCTCGGCCTGCCCGGCTGACCGGCTGCTGCCGCGGCCGGACCGGCTGTGCTCACTCCGCCCAGGGCAGCCCGGCCGCGTCCACGGCGGTACGCAAGCCGCGGGTAGCGCCGGGCGGCACCGGCGGCAGGATCAGGCAGTGGCAGCCGACGCAGATGGAACCGGAGTCAGCGAGCCGGTTGTTGCCGACCATCAGGGTCCGCTCCGGCGCCACGCCCAGCCGCTCGCACGCGGTCAGGAATGGCTCCGGGTCGGGCTTGGCGATGCCCAGGTCGCAGGACAGCACGAAGGTCGAGACGAACGCGTCGAGGCCGGTCGCGGCGTAGCCCTTGTCGATCGACCAGCCGGTGTTGCTGACGATCCCGATCGGCAGCCCGGCGCCGGCGAACGACTTGAGCGTGGCCGGGGTGTCCGGGTACGGCACCATGGTCTGCGGGTTGGTCTTCCACTCGTCGTACATCAGCTCGGCCAGGCCTGCAGCGATCTCCTCGAACGGGGCGTAGCCCGTCACGTACGCCGCGCGGTGATCGGCCCTGGACAGGTTGCGGCGACTGCGCTTTTCCCGCATCAGGGTGCGGCTGTGCTCCTTGGACCGGCGCCAGTATCGCGCGGCGTCTTCCTCGGTGATGTCCACGCCAAGCCGGGCCGCGTGCGCCCGGACGGCTGCCACGGGCGAGGTGCGGTGGGTCAGCGTTCCGCCGTTGTCGAACAGGACTGCGTCATAGCGCATCGTGCGTCTCCTCTGCTATCTGGAGGCTGACGATGCGGGCCGTCCGCGCCTGACGGCGGGGCCGGTCGACCGCGGGAACTGAGCCGGGGGCGCTCATCCGTACACCCTGGCGCCGATATGGAAGTGGCTGAGCAGCAGCGCGGTAACCACGAGCACGACGAGGATCACGTAGCCCCACACGTCGACAGCGGCCAGCCGGTGCTCTTGCAGCGAGCCGCGCCTGCGGTTGGCGCCGAACCCGCGAGCGTCGGCGACCATCGCCATGGTCGTGGTGCCCCGCAGGGTGCCGACGAGCAGCGGCACGGTGATCAGCACCACGCACCTGCCCACCCGGCGGGCATAGTCCGGCCACCTGGTCAGCTCGAACCAGCGCGGCCGGGACAGGTCATAGCCGCGCAGCTCGACGGCGCGCAGCACCAGCGAGGTCCGCGCGATCATGTCGGGCAGGAACCGCAGCGCGGCGGTGAGCGCGAAGCCGACCTGCGGCGGCGCACGGAAGCGCTCAAACGCCCAGGTGAAATCGCCGACGTCGGTGCTGATCAGGATCAGCATCGAGGTCGACACCGTGACCAGGACCCTGGCCGACTGCTGCAGCCCGAAGACCAGCCCGTAGCTGGTCACGCCAGGCGAGCCGAGCCAGCTGATCGTCCACGGGAACTGGTACAGGAAATGGATGGGGGGGCGGGGCAGGTAGTACAGGCCCTGCGACCAGAACCCGGTTAGCGCAGGCCCGATCATCATCACCATGAGCACCCGGATCCGCTGCCTGGACGGGCGCAGCCAGAGCCACGGCAGGATCGTCAGGGCGAACACGATCAGCATGAAGTTCCAGCTCAGCACGATGCTGAGCACGCCCATGCCGATCGGGTAGAGGACCTTGAGCCGCGGGTCGAGTTTGTGCAGCGGGGTGTCCCTGGCCTCATAGGTGACCAGCTCCCGCAGCCCGCCGAGGCCGACGAGCTTGAAGAAGGCAACGGGCAGCAGCAGCGGCACGGCGAACACCATCAGGTAGGAGATAACCGTCCGCGCGAGCAGGGTGTGGGTCATGACTGGCTCGCGGTCTCAGCGTCAGCTGGCCGGTGCGCCCGTACCGCTGCGGCCAGGGCGCTGACGCTGAGCAGGACGTGCCCGGCGGCGGGGCCGAGCAGTGCTGCCTGCAGCCGGGCGAGCGGAGGGGCCAGCACGCCCCAGCGGGCCAGCTCGTCGGTCCTGGCGAGCACCTGGCTGGCCGGGCCGTCGAGGCGCACCTGCCCGGCGCCGAGCAGGATGACCCGTGAGGCCCGGCTCGCCACCGTCCTGATGTCGTGCGTGATGGTCACGACGGTCAGCCCGGTCCGCTCCCGCACCCGGTCGAGCAGCTGCAGGAACGCGCGCTTGTGGTCGGCGTCCTGCCCCGTCGTCGGCTCGTCAAGGACCAGCACGCCTGGCGCCCCGACCAGGATCGCCGCCAGCGCCAGCCGCTGCCGGCCGCCCTGGCTGAGTTCCCACGGGCTGGCCTGCTGCTGATCAGCGAAGCCGAAGAACTCGATCGCGCCCGCCACGTCGAGCACCGGGTCAGCCGGGACCGCACGGAAGCGGGTGCCGAACTCAAGCTCGGCCCGGACCGTCTCGGCGAAGAGCATCTCGTCGGCCGCCTGCAGCAGCAGCGCGACATGACGCGCGTTCTCGAAGATTTTTCCCGGCTTGACCGGGTGGCCGCGGAACTCAACCGTCCCGCTGGACGGCGTGCCCAGGCCGACGGTCAGGCCGGTCAGGGTCGACTTGCCAGAGCCATTCGCCCCGATCATCGCCACCCACTCGCCGTCGGCCACCGACAGCGTGACGTCATCGACCGCCCGCTTGCCGTCGAAGGCGACGCTGACCCCGTCCCAGCGCAGGACTGGCGGGGCCGCCGGCGGACCTGCGGGTCCAGGCTGGTCAGGCTGCACGGCCGGCCGGGCGTCCTGGCCCAGGGCGCTGGCGAGCGCCGGGACGAACCAGGTACCGCTGAGCGCCGCGGCCGCTTCCTCGACCGACAGCGGGGCCGGGCCGGGAAAGGCCTCCGGCACCGCGTGGGCCAGGGCAACCATGTCAGGAATGCCGACGCCGGTGGCACGCCAGGGTGCCTCGTCGTCCCAGGCCCCGCGTGGCGGCTGGTCGAGCACGACCCGCCCGCTGTCCATCAGCACCACCCGGTCCGCCCACGGCGCCACCTCGTCCACGCGGTGCTCGATGATGACCACGCCGGTGCCCTCGTCCCTGGCCAGCCGGCGCAGCGTGCCAAGCACCTCCTGGGCACCCACCGGGTCCAGGTCCGAGAGCGGCTCGTCGAGCACTAGCACCCGCGGCCGCATGGCCAGGGTGGCGGCGATCGCGGTGCGCTGCTTCTGGCCGCCGGACAGGGTGACGGTCGTGGCGCTCCGCATCCCGTCCATCCCCGTCACCTGAAGGCACCAGTCGACCCGGCGCCTGATCTCCGGCTGGGGCAGCGCCAGGTTCTCCGGGCCGAAGGCGACTTCCGACTGCACAGTCTGGCTGATCAGCTGCACGTTCGGGTTCTGGAACACCATGCCGACCAGCTGCGAGGCCTCGTGCGGCGGCAGCCCGCTGAGCGGCCGGCCCTCGAAGCTGACTTCACCGCGCAGCTCACCGTGCACCCGGGCCGGGATGAGGCCGCACAGCGCCAGCGCCAGCGTCGACTTGCCGCAGCCCGAGGCTCCGGTGATGAGTACCACCTCGCCCGCCGACACCCCGATGTCCACGTGCCGCAGGGCTGCCCGCGAGGCACCGACGTAGGCGAAGGACACGTCCCTGGCCAGCAGCTCAGGCGCGGCGGCGATGGCTCCGCCCTCCGCCTGCTGGCCCGGCCGCGGCATCCGCCGCGGCCGGCCACCCGGTCATGTCCCTTGCGCCGGAGTGCTGCTGCCAGGCCGGCCGGCCTCAGCCGGCTGCGGCTGCTGCTGCGGCGGCGCGGGGGCAGCCCGCCGGCCGATCAGCCACAGCAGCGCGGAGGCAATGAGGATCAGGCCGCCGGCGATCAGCGCGGTATTGCCGTCAGAAAGGATCAGGTTCGGGTTGCCGAAGAACGGATTCTGGTCATCGGGGTGGTAATTGATCAGGTCAAGGACCACGCCGTCGATAAGCACCAGAACCGATACCACGGCGAGCACCAGGGCGACGCGCTTCATGCCAGGCCTCCTTCGCCGGGCTGGGCGGACGCCGGGCCCGACAGCGCGGCCGAGCTGCCCGGCTCAGGGCCGGCCGGCTCGGCGAACGGATCATGCTCCCCGGCCGCGGCTCCGGCCCGGCCGGCGCCGAGCGACGGCATCACCGAGACCGCGACGCGGCGGGCCAGGATCGCGCTGATGCCCGCCTCGATGCCATTGGCCAGGCCGTTGGACCAGGTGTCCAGCCACATCTGATAGACGGTGTGGAACTGGGCGCTCAGGTAGGGGTCGAAGGTCCAGTCGGTGATGAACGAGTTCGGGGCGCCGCGCAGCAGCCCGATGGCGAACCCGTCGAGCACCATCGACAGCGGCGAGGCGCCGGGCCCGAACACCCGGCCCCGCCGGGCCACGATGTACAGGTCGCAGAAGATGCCCTGAGTCAGCCCGTCAGTCCAGTCAAGCGCCCCGTGGCCGCTGCCGAACAGCAGCTGGGCGAGCAGGAAGTTGACGAACACCATCGCGGTGACGCAGCCAGGTTTGCGTACCAGCGCCACGCCGACCATGAGCAGGAACATGTATGGCAGGTCGTGCACCTGGAACAGGTCAGCGCCGGGGATGACGTCGACAATCGGCTTGATGAACTGGTCGCCGATGATGTTGTCATAGACCTCGAGCAGCACCCCGAGCGCGGCGATGATCAGGATGTCCTGGGTGGTCCAGCGCTCCCACCGCTTGGAACGAAGCGCAGCCCACAGGACCACCCCGATGCCGATGATGCAGATCGCCCAGACGCCCCAGTAGTAAATGGCGTTCCAGGACTGCGAGAACTTGATCGTGGGGTTGGAAAGGGCAAGAACGGTGCCCATCGCGCTCCTCCAGAGCTCGCTTGCGGCAAGAGAGCCCGGTTCCCGGCAGAGGTGGCCGATTCGCGCGCAGGCTTCGCCGGGATCCCGGTGCGGACGACATGGGCACCATGGCCGCGTAACCATTCAAGGCCTGCCCTGAGCAGGGCGGCAATACCGCACCGGCCATTTTCATTGACTGTTCACCCGGCCGGGCCGCGTGCGCTGATGCGCGGCCGGGGCAGGAGCTGATGCGCGGCCTGCGGCCGGCGGCGCGGCGCCGATGCCTGGATGCCATGGCCCTGGGCGGCGGCGATGCGAGATCCTGGGCTGCGAACTGTGCGCCAAGTCGCCGCCGCGGCCGCCGGCAGCGCCGGCCGGGCGCCGGCACCGAGAGGACAGCACATGGAACCGAGCCCGCGCTTGGGCATCACCATCCCGCTGCCTGGCAGCCCGCTCGCGCAGCAGCGGGACCTCATCGCCGCGCTGCCCTCGCTCGGCTACACCGATGCGTGGTCGGCCGAGCTGAACGGCGTCGACGCCTTCACCCCGCTGGTGCTGGCCTCACAGTGGACCAGCCAGCTGCGGCTCGGCACGGCGATAGCGGGCTTCTACACCAGGGGACCCGGCCTGCTGGCGATGAGCGCCGCGACGGTCGCCGACCTGGCACCTGGCCGCTTCGTGCTGGGCATCGGCACCTCATCGGAGGTCGTCGTGCAGCAGTGGAACGACATCCCGTTCGAGCGCCCTTACCAGCGCGCGAAGGACACCCTGCGGTTCCTGCGGACCGCGCTGGCCGGGCAGAAGGTGACCGAGACGTACCAGACGTTCGCGGTGCGGGGCTTCCGGCTCGACCCGGCACCTGCCGTGCCGCCCGCGCTGGCACTGGCGGCGCTGCGGCCGCAGATGGTCGCGCTCGCCGCCGCCGAGGCCGGCGCGGCGATCACCAACTGGCTGTCCCCCGGCGACGTGCCAAGGGTGCGCGCGGCGGCAGGGCCGGATTGCGAGCTGATCGCCAGGATCTTCGTCTGCCCGACCACCGACGTGGACCTGGCCAGGGCGATCGGCCGCCGGCTCATCGCCGCGTACCTCACCGTGCCTGCCTACGCCGCTTTCCACCGCTGGCTGGGCCGGGGCGAGCAGATCCAGCCCATGCTCGACGCCTGGGCGGCCGGCGACCGCAAGGGCGCGCTCGCCGCGATCCCTGACCTCCTCGTCGACGACCTGGTGCTGCACGGGCCGGTGCAGGCATGCCGCGAGCAGGTGGCCAGCTACCAGGCCTGCGGGCTCGACACGCCGGTCATCTCGGTCATCCCGGTGCCCGGAACGGATCTGCCTGACCTGCTCGGCAAGCTCGGGCCGGCATGACGGCTGACCAGGGCGAGCGGGCACAGGCCAGCGTGCGCGAGCTGAGCCGCTTGCCGCTCGTCGTCGCGCCGATGGCAGGCGGCCCGTCCACGCCGGAGCTGGTGATCGCAGCCGGGCAGGCGGGAGCCCTCGGCTTTCTCGCGGCCGGCTATAAGGACGCCGCCGCGATGAGCGCCGAGATCGCCGCCGTGCGCGAGGCGTCGGCGGCGCCGTTCGGAGTGAACGTGTTCGTGCCGCAGCCGTCGGCCGCCGACCCGGCTCAGCTCGACGCTTACGCCGCCGAGCTGGCAGGCGACGCCAGGCGGCTCGGCGTCAGCACCGGCGAGCCGCGCTGGGACGATGACGACTACCAGGCCAAGATCGCCGCGCTGCTGACGGCCAGGCCAGCTGTGGTGAGCTTCACCTTCGGCTGCCCGGCGGCCGAGGTGCTGGCCGAATTCCGCGCCCGGTCGGTGCTGCCGGCGGTGACCGTGACGACCCCGCAGGAGGCCGTCGCCGCCGTGCAGGCCGGAGCCGGCTGCCTGTGCGCCCAGGGATTCGAGGCCGGCGCGCACCGCGGCTCGTTCGGCAACGACGACCAGCCAGGCCAGGATTACGGCCTGCTCGCGCTGCTCGGGGAGATCAGCCGGGCCGCGCCAGGAGTGCCGGTGATCGCCAGCGGCGGCATCGGCGGACCGCGCGGCGTCGCGGCCGCGCTGGCCGCCGGCGCCGCAGCGGTCCAGCTGGGCACCATCTTCCTGCGCTGCCCTGAGGCGGGCACCCGGCCGGCCCACCGCGCCGCGCTCGCCGATCCTCGCTTCACTGCCACGGCGGTGACCAGGGCGTTCACTGGCCGGCGCGCCCGCGGACTGGTCAACGCGTTCATGCTTGAGCACCAGCACGCGCCGGCCGCCTACCCGCAGCTGCATTACCTGACCAGCCCGCTGCGAGCCGCTGCGGCCACGGCGGGTGATACGGACCGGCTGCACCTGTGGGCCGGGCAGGCCTACCGGTCGGCCGCCGAGCGCCCGGCTGGGGAGATCATCAAGCAGCTGGCTCAGGGAGTGCCTGGCGGGCGAACGCCGGGCTGAGGTGTTCAAAATGTCCGCGACCTAGCGCTCTGCCAGCGCAAATGCTGCCGGTCATGCATGATGGCTGCATGCGTGGCACTCCTGCGGTACCGGCCCTGGACTGGGCCTGGGAGCGCGCGCTCGAGCTGGCCTGGGAGGCGTTCTGCGCCGGGACCGCCCCGGTCGGGGCGGTGGTGGTCGACGCATCCGGTTCGGTTGTGGCGCAGGGCCGCTGCCGCCGGCACGACACGTCGCCGACGGCCGGCCAGCTGGCCGGCACGGCGATCGCGCACGCCGAGCTGAACGCCCTGGCGCAGCTGCCGGCTGGCCGCCATTACCCGGACCACACCCTGCTGACCACGCTTGAGCCGTGCGTGATGTGCCACGGAGCGGCATTGCAGGCAGGCGTCGGCGGCCTGATGTACGCAGCCGCCGACCCCTACGCCGGCACCGGGCGGCTGGATTTCGGCACCCCGCAGTCCCGGTACAGCCGGCTGCGGGTCGCCGGGCCAGTGCCCGACGAGCGCGGCGACCTGGCCGCGCTGCTGCATATCGCCTGGTCGCTGCGGTCCCCGGCAGGCCCGCAGGTGGCCGCGGCGCTGCACGCCGGGCTACCCGACCTGACCCGGCTCGCCGAGCGGCTTTCGGTGCGGCTGCTGCTGGCCGGGGCTGTCGCCCGGCAGGCAAGCCTCGCCGAGGTGCGCTCCGCGCTGCGCAGCGACCTGCGCTAGCCGGTACTGGCTGCCGCGGACAGCAGCTTCTGCACGTCATGCCACACCCACGCGCCGTGCTCCAGCAGCGGCGCTGCGCCTAGCACCGTGGTGAACCACCGGCGGGCGTACGCCGGGGCGCGGCCGCCGGGCGTCATGACCACGTCGGTGACCCCCCAGGTGACCAGGGCCGCGCGCATATTGGCCAGCCTTACCGGGCCAGGCAGCGGCGGCAGCTGCATGAACGCATGCGGGGCGTAGGACGTGCTGAGCGCGCTCAGGGTGCCGTCCGGCGTGCCGAGCGTGAGGCCGTGACTTGCCCTGCCCTGGGCGTTGGGCACGATGCCGCGGCCACCTGCCAGCTTGAACCTCATGCCCGAGTTGGCCTGCCAGATCAGCGCCTGGTCCTGGAAGGTGGACGGGAACGGGTAGAAGAGCACGACCGAGTTCGCCGCCAGCCGCGGCGCCGCCTGCCTGATCCATGGCGGATCGGCGACGGCCCTGGTCGACAGCGGGAACTGCCAGGACAGCAGGAAGGACAGCACCAGCGCTACGCCGAGGATCGCGGTCGCGGCGCCCGCCGCGAGCCGCCGTGGCACCCCGCCGATCAGGTCGCCGCGTGACCCGGCCGCGTGACCTGCCGGGTGCGCGCTGGCCGGTGCCTTGCGGAGGCCCCAGACCCGGTCGAGCACCAGCGCGACGGCGATGATCACGAAGAACAGCGCCGGCACGGAGAAGTTCGCTGGCGTGATCTTGGCCAGCAGCGGCAGGTGGCGCAGCTCGTGCCAGGGCAGCGGCAGCCAGCGCGGCTCGCCGCCCTTGGCAAGCAGCAGCTTCCTGGCGCCGAGCGACAGCCACACGCTGATGACGGTCACCGCCAGGCACAGCCAGGGCAGCGGCCGCCGGATGAAGATCACCGCAGCGGCGAGCAGCAGCAGCGCCGGGATGCCGATGTAAGCACCGAGCGCGCCACCCGGCCCGAGATAGCCAATCTGCGACAGGTGCAGGGCAGAGGACTGTGGCTGCGCCAGCGGCAAGAACACCCGCAGCAGGCCGTTGTTCGTCGCGTAGGCCCAGTCGGTGCCCTTGATCCGCTGCGGGCCGGTCAGCGCGTACCACACCGGGTAGCCGAGCAGCACGGCGCCCGTTACGGCGCTCACCAGCCCGCCGCGCACGGCGAACGCCAGCCGGCCGGCTACGGCGTCGGGCCGCCAGAAGCAGGTCAGCGCCGCAAGACCGATGGTGAAAGCCATCGTGAGCACCACGATGGTGAAGATCTCCAGGCCGATGAAGAACTGCACCGCCAGGCTCACGCCGAGCAGCAGGCCCCAGCGCCAGGCCCGGCCGCGCTGCGTGACCACCAGCTCGTAACTGGCCAGGAAGATCACGGGGACCAGGGCGAGGAAGGTGACCTGAAGGTGGGCCACCGCCTCGTTGCGGAACATGAATGGCGAGAAGCCGAGCATCAGCCCGGCGATGAAGGCGACCGGCCGGGCGACGCCGAGCGCGCGCCGCAGGCACGCGTACATGGAGATCGCGGTCAGCGCGGGCGCCAGGGTGAGCGCGACGTTGAGCGTGGCGATCGGCCCGAAGATCGCGGTCACCGGGGCGAGCACCACGCCGAGCGCGAGCACGCTGGTGTTGTTCAGCAGGTTGATCCCGCCGGGCACGTGCACCTGGCCGGAGAACAGCAGGCTGTGACCGTGGCCGATGGCGTAAGCAGGCCAGTTGAGGAACCAGACGAACGAGGCCGGGTCGCCGCACGCGCAGGTCATCGCCGAGGTCGGATGCCCGGTCCAGACGTGCCACCAGACCGCCACGGAGAGGGCGAGGTAGATCAGGCCAGCCACGACCCAGCCGGGGATGCCGGCCAGCGTGCCGGGCCGGCGCCACCACGACGAGCCGGCCACTGGCGCGGCCGTCTCCGCTGCCTGGCCGTTGTCCGCGGCCCGGCTGGTGTCAGCGGCCTGGCCAGCGTCAGCGTCCGGGCCGGGCAGCACAATCCGCGGCAGCTCCGCGCTATCGGCTTCCTGCACCCCGCCGATGGCGAGCACCTCCCCTAGCGTCCGCGCCCCAGCAGGGCGCCAGCAGCGTACCAGGCCAGCCTGCAACCCGGATCAACGCTGCTCGTGCCATCATCACAGCCTGCCCGGCGGCCGGTCACTGCCGGTGCCCAGCGCGGCCCAGTCGAGCACTTTGTCAGCAAGCGCGCAGATCCTGGCGAGCTGGCCTAGCCTGGCCGCCCGCACTTCCGGATCGTCGGCCATGACCATGACCTGGTCGAAGAAGCTATTCACCGGTCCGGCCAGCGGGGCGGCCAGCTCGGCGAACTCAGCGAGCCCGGGCTCAGCGGGCAGCGCGGCGCTGACCCGGTCGATCTCGTGGCGCAGTGCCAGCTCGGCCGGCTCGGCCAGCCTGTCCTGATGCCCGCCGGGCACCGTGCCGGCCGGCACGATGCGGCGTGCACGCTGCAGCGCGGCAGCCAGAGCGGCGAACTGCGGGTCGCCGGCCAGCTTGGCCAGCTCCCCGATGGCCTCGCCGGCCACGGCCGGCCGGTCGGCTAGCGGCAGCACGGCGGCGATGTGCTGGTGCGGGAAACCCTGCTCGGCTAGCTGCTGCTCAAGGCGGCGCAGCACGAACGAGTGCGCCGCCTCGATCCCCGCCTGGTCAGCGGGCAGGCCCTGCCGCCGCAGCTCACTGGCGGCGGCGTCCAGCCCTGCGCGCAGCGTCAGCTGGCGCAGCGCCGGAACCGACCGCAGGATCCGCAGCAGCCCGACCGCGGCACGGCGCAGCCCGAACGGGTCGGAGCTGCCGGTAGGGCTGGCGCCGGCGCAGAACAGCCCGGCTAGCAGGTCGAGCCGGTCGGCGGCGGCCAGCACGGCGCCGGGGACGCTGCCCGGCAGCTCGTCGCCGGCCGCCCTTGGCTGCTCCATCTCCGCCAGCGCGGTGGCGACGGCCGGGGTCTCGCCGTGCAGCCTGGCGTACTCCCCCGCCATCGTGCCGGCCAGCGAGGTCAGCTCGGTGACCAGCTGCGAGGCGAGGTCGAACTTGGCGAGCCTGGCCGCCCGCTCGACGGTAGCCAGGTCGCCAGCCTGGACGACGACGCCGTCGTGCCCGCTGGCCAGCAGCCGCGCTATCCCGCCGATCCGGTCAGCGCGGTCGGCCATCGAGCCGAGGCTTTCGGTGAACGCGAGCTTGGCCAGGCCTTCCCGCATTTTCTCCGGCTCGACCTGCCGGTCGGCGTTCCAGAAGAACTCGGCGTCGGCGTAACGGGCGACCAGCACGGCCTCGTTCCCGGCCCTGACCACCGCCGGGTCGCAGTCGCCGTTGGCGACGGCGATGAAGTGCGGCAGCAGGTCGCCGCCCGGCGTGCGGACCGGCAGGTAGCGCTGGTGTTTGCGCATCACGGTGGTGAGCACCTCGGCTGGCAGCGCCAGGTACCGGCTGTCGAAGGAGCCGAGGACCGGCACCGGCCGCTCGACCAGCCCGGCGATCTCGTCCAGCAGGCCAGCCTCGCCGTCGGCGTCGAAAGCGCCGCCAGCCGAGGCGGCCAGCTCAGCGGCGGCGACGGCGACCTGCGCGCGCCGCTGCACCGGGTCCATCACGACGCCAAGGCCGGCGAGTACCGAGGGAAACTCGGCCGCCGAGCCGACCTCGGCCGTAGCCGGGCCGCCGGTCAGGTAGCCGCGGGTGGTGCGGCCGGCCGCCAGGGTGGACACCGCGAGCGGCAGCACGTCGTCGCCGAGCAGGGCGAGCAGCCAGCGGATCGGCCTGCTGTAGGACAGCTCCGGGTCGTTCCAGCGCATGTTCTGGTCGGCGCGCAGCCCGGCGATCACGCCGGCCAGCAGCTCGCCGAGCACTGCGAAGGCCGCCCGGCCGGGCTCGGTCTTGCTGACCGCCACGTACTCCCGGCCGTCCTGCTCGAGGCGCTGCAGCTCGGCGACGTCGACGCACTGTGCCCTGGCGAAGCCGAGCGCGGCGGCGGTGGGCGCGCCGTCGCTGCCGAAAGCCGCGCTGGCCCGCGGCCCGCGGACAACGCTGGTCAGGTCGCCCTCCTGCGGCTGCACGTCGGCCACGGTGACGATGAGCCGCCGCGGTGTCCCGTAGCCGCGCACGTCGCCGTGGCCGAGCCGGGTGGCCGTCAGGGCGGCGGCGACCGCGTCGCGCAGCACGGCAGCGCCGCGGGTTACCTCAGCGGCCGGCAGTTCCTCGACGCCAACCTCGAGCACCATCGGCGCCGGCCCGGCCTGCGCCGAGGCACTGGGTCCGGCTGGCCCTGGGATAGCTGGTACTGGCGCGGCGGGCGGCGCGACTGACAGCCCGAGCGGATGGCCCAGCTCGGCGCGCCGCTCGCACCAGAGCGCTGCGACCTGCGCGGACAGCCGCCGCATCCGGGCGAACGCGGCCGCCCGCTCGGTGGTGGACACCGCGCCGCGCGCGTCGAGCACGTTGAACGTGTGCGAGCACTTAAGCAGCTGGTAGTGGGCCGGCACCGGCAGCCGCGCGGCCAGCAGCCGGTCCGCCTCGGCGGCGTACTCGCCGAACAGCAGCTGGGTCGCGCCGATGTCGGCCTCGTCCAGGTAATACCTGCTCATCTCGTACTCGGCCTGGCCGAACGCCTCGCCGAAGCTAATCCCAGGCGCGTACTCGACGTCCATGACGCGGCTGACCCGCTGCAGCGCCATCGTGATCCGCTCGATCCCGTAGGTGATCTCCACCGACACCGGGTCCAGGCTGAGCCCGCCTGCCTGCTGGAAGTAGGTGAACTGGGTGATCTCCAGGCCATCGAGCCACACTTCCCAGCCCAGGCCCCACGCGCCAAGCGCCGGCGAGGCCCAGTTGTCCTCGACGAACCGGACGTCGTGCGCGCCGATGTCGATGCCGAGCGCGGTGAGGCTGTCCAGGTACAGCTGCTGCGGGTCACCGGGCTCCGGCTTGAGGATCACCTGGAACTGGACGAAGGTCTGCAGCCGGTTGGGGTTCTCCCCGTATCGCGAGTCGTCCGGTCGCACGCTCGGCTCCGGGTAGGCCACCCGCCACGGCTCGGGCCCGAGCACCCGCAGCGCGGTCGCTGGGTTGAGAGTGCCGGCCCCGACCTCGGTGTTGAACGGCTGCACGATCATGCAGCCCCTGGACGCCCAGTACTCGGTGAGCGCCAGCACGACGGCCTGCATGGTCAGCGCGGAGCCAGGACCGCCACTGGCCCGCCGGGCCTGCTCAGGCGGCGGCATGAGGGTCGGCTGGGCGCTCGGGCGACTCGGCGGCCCCTGCGGCATCGTCCTGGCCGGCGCTGTTTCTGCGAGCGAAGATCAGGGCCGCCGCCATGCAGGCGAGCGGGACCGCTGGCAGGGCATAGCGGTAATTCTCCTGGTTCTCGGCGATCGGCAGCACGAGGACGACCACGGCCGACACCCACAGCAGAGCTGCCGTGGCGATGGCCCGGCGGCGCAGCAGCAGGCCGCCGAGCCCGGCGGCGAAGATCGCGGCGAGCAGCACGCCGGGCAGGAATACCACCCGCTGGTACTGGCCGAACAGGCGCGCGAACGGCTGCCGCAGCCGGGTGCCGAGCTGGGCGTTGATGTACGGCTGCAGCCCGGCCGTGCCGCCGGTGTAGCTGCGCACCGCGCTGAGCTCGTAGTTGAGCGTGCCGTTGACCTGGCGCGGTGAGCGCGGCTGGACCGTCGGCGTCCGCCACTCGTGGTCGGACCGGACGAAGACGGTGGCGACCCCCTCGGCTACCACCCGGGCGTAGCCGAGCGGCTGTGCCTTGATGGCCCGCAGCGCGAATTCCTGGGCCCGCTTGTTCTTCGCGACCGTGAACGCGGTCGTGGGCTGCTGGTAGGCACCGGCCGCCGGCGCTGGCTGCCAGGCCCAGTCCTTCCGGCTCCACAGGAACGTCTGCGCGGTCTGCTGCCTGGGCAGCGTGGACCAGGAGGCGGGATCCGGCCGCAGCAGGTGCTTGCTGGCCGGGTTGTTCTGCGGGCACAGGGCCGTCAGCCTCGGCGGCGGCTTGATCACCGAGCAGTCGGCGAAGGACATCGTGCGCGCCCACAGGAAGAGCCCGTTGCTGTTGGTCAGGTTGACCGCGCTGTAGCTGGAGTAGAACCAGCCCGCGTACGCGGCGACCGGCAGGATCCCGGCGCCGAGCGCGACCGCTGCCCGGCGCCAGCCGACCCTGCGGATCAGCAAGAACAGCGCGAGCAGCACGATCAGCGGCAGCACCGTCGGCCGGGCCAGCGCGGCCAGGCCCATCAGCAGCCCGGCCGTCGCCGACCGCCAGACCGACGGCGCGGCGCGGCTGAGCAGCACAGCAAAGGCGGCGATCATCAGCAGCAGGGCCAGCGTGTCCGCCATGATCGCGTGCTCGATGAATAGCTCGCGCGGGTCAAGCAGAACCGGCAGGGCTGCCAGCGTGCCGGCCCAGCCGGGCACGCCGTAGCGGCGCAGTGTCGTGTAGACCAGGCCAGCCACCACCAGGCCCATGACCGCCTGCAGGCCGGCTACCAGCGCCAGCGAGTGGAACGGCCGCAGCAGCCAGAGCAGGAACGGGTACCCGTTGGGGTTGTCCGGGTCGGGGACCGACCGGTGCACGTCAGTGAGGTAGATGAACGAGTCAAGCCGGATCAGCATCGCCGGGGCAAAGCCGGCCATCGCGATGACCCGGACGAGCACGCCGAGCGCGAGCGCGGCGGTGAACAGCGGATTGCGCGAGACCAGCCCGCCGAGCCCGGCCGGCGTCCACCAGCGGGGCGCGGGCGATTCACCGGTGCCGCGGTCAGGACGGATCCCGCCCGCGGCAGGCGCTGGCCGGGTGGTGCCCGCTGCGGGCGCGACCCGGCTGGTGCCGTCAGCGCCGGGCGCTGGCCAGCCAGTGCCTTCGGCACCGGAGCCCGGCCCGGCGCTGCCGTCAGCGCCAGGCTCGGACGGGGCCGCGTGACGGCCGGGCATGGCAGGTTGCGAGCGCCCGGCCCGCGGCGCGGGCACCTCGGCGCTCATCGCGGGCCCGGCCACGCCGCAGCCGCGGCCTGGTCATCCGGAGCCTCGCCGAGCACCGGCTCGGTGGGCACGATAATCTCCTCGATCCTGCTGCGGGAGGGTGACTGCGGCTGGCGGGCAGCCTAGCGACCCCCAGCGGTCGTACCAGGATAGTTGGCCCGGATACCACGCGTGATCGAGACCACCAAGGACCCGCCGCTGCTGCCAGCAGGGCGAGCTAGCGGCCAGGCGGCGCTACGGCCCGCCGGCCCACTTGCCTGGCGCCGACCGGTTGGCTTCCTGCTGGGCGCGCAGCATCTCCCTGGTCCGGTCGGTGCCCAGGTACCGGACCAGCGGCGACATGTTGCGCCCGGTACCGCTGCAGTTCGCGCAGAACCGGAATCGCCAGTTGAAGATGCTGCCGCGGAACCGGCCGGTGCCGCCGCAGTTCGGGCACGCTACCCGCGGGTGCAGCCGGACGGAAATCCAGCTGACGATGACGAGCCCGAACGCGATGACGATCACCAGCCACAGCGCGCCCACGGTCGCGAGCCACCAGATGCTGAACAGCGCCGCGGCCGTCAGCACCAGCTTGCGCGAGCCGAACCGCCATACCAGGATCAGCACGACGCCGATGGCGATGATAGGTCCCACGTGATCATGCTGCCGAATAGTGGCAATGATCGTCAAGAAGGCGACATTTCCCGATGCTGGGGCGACGAGGCTTCCTGGTGCGAGTTTTCAGCCTCTTCGCGGGTACGCATTCAATGATGAAATGGGTAACAGGCCGCTCTGGCAGCACCGAGGGAGCCGATCAGATGAGCGGGAGTTACGGTCCGCAGGCCCCGGCGCAGGAACAGCCGGGGACCGACTGGGCCTGGCCGGGGGCGGGCGGCGGCCCGGCCGGGCCGCCTGGCCCGCCGGGCTACGGCGGCGGGGGCCCCGGCCCGCGTTACCCGGTCCGCCGGCACCGGGGCCTGGTCACCCTGGTCGTGGTGCTGCTGCTAGGCCTGATCGCTTTCTGGGGCTCGCACGCCTCAGGTCACCTCGCCACCGGGCAGCAGCGGCCAGCATCGGCGATCGCCGCGAAGGTTGCCCCCGGGCTCGTCGACGTGGTGTCGACGCTCGGCCTCCAGGCCAGCAGGGCGGCGGGCACCGGCATGGTGCTGACCCCCGGCGGCGAGGTGCTGACCAACAACCACGTGATCGAGGGCTCCACCTCGATCCAGGTCGCCGACATCGGCAACGGCCGGACCTACCGGGCCATCGTCATCGGCTATGACCGCAAGCACGATGTCGCCGTGCTGCAGCTGCGCGGGGCGTCCGGCCTGCGCACCGTGACGCTGGGCGACTCAGCCTCGCTGACGGCCGGCCAGCGGGTCGTGGCGCTTGGCAACGCTGGCGGCCGGGGCGGGCAGCCGTCAGTCGCGGCCGGCCGGATCACCGGGCTGAACGAGTCGATCGCTGCCTCTGACGCCTCGGCGGGCACGACCGAGCAGCTGACCGGCCTGATCCACCACAACGCCGCGATCCAGCCTGGTGACTCGGGCGGGCCGCTGGTCAACACCGCCGGCCAGGTCATCGGGATGAACACGGCAGCCTCGTCGGGCTTCAAGTTCTCCAGCAGCCATGACCACACCCAGGCGTTTGCGATCCCCATCAACGATGCCGCCGCCATCGCCCGGCAGATCAGGGCGGGCGTCAGCTCGGCGACGGTGCACATCGGCGGCACCGGATTCCTCGGCGTCGCGCTGCTTGACCAGAGCCAGGCGGCCGTCAACGGGATCACGCCGGGCAGCGGGGCCGCGCTCGAGCGGGTGGTTCCTGGCTCTCCTGCCGAGCGCGCGGGGCTCAACGGCGGCGATGTGATCGTGTCCGTGGACGGACACCGGGTCACGTCGCCGAACAGCCTGCAAGCACAGCTGCAGCGGCATCACCCCGGCGACCAGGTGCGGATCGGCTGGGTGCTCAGCTCGGGCGGTCAGCGCTCGGCGACGGTGACGCTGGTCAATGGCCCGGCCGGGTAGAGTGCCGGATCCAGTGCCCCGTGGTCTAGGCCGGTGGTCTAGGGCACCGTGGTCGAGGGCACCGTGATCTAGGGCACCGTGATCTCGGCCGAGTCGGTCAGCCGGAGCTTGCGCCTGGCCCGCTCGTAGAACGTGGTCAGGCCGAGCCTGACGACCTGGGCAGCGCCGGGCCTTGACCGCACCTCGATCTGGTCGCCGGGGTTGACGTGGGCCGCCACCTGCCCGTCGACCTCCACCGCGAGCTGGCTGCTGTCCGGCAGGATCTCGAGCGCCAGACTGTCGCGCACCGAAAGCACCAGGCCACGGTTGTAAGCGGAGTGCGGCGAGGCAGGCGTGACCAGAAGCGCCTCGACGCCCGGGCTGACGATCGGGCCGCCGGCCGAGAAGCTGTAGGCGGTCGAGCCGGTCGGCGTCGCGATCACGACCGCGTCGGCCGCGTAGCTGACAAACGGACGCCCGGCGGCCCGGATCGCGACCTTGGCACTTGACTGGCCGGGAAAGCGGACGACGGCCACGTCGTTGAACGCGGTGACCACCTGGTCGCCGATGATCGCGTCGACCGCGAGCCGCGGCTCTACCGTGTAGTCGTGCTCGTCGATCGCCGACAGCGCGGCTGGCAGCGCGGGCACGTCGATCTCTGCCAGGAAGCCGAGCTTGCCGAGATTCACGCCAAGCACCGGCGCCCGCTGCCGGTCGGCGAGCCGCATCGCCCGCAGCATCGTCCCGTCCCCGCCGAGGCTGACCAGCAGGTCGGACCTGGTGCCGAGCTCGGCGGCGCTGACGGCCTGGGCACTGCACCGCAGCCGGGTGATCTCGGTGTCGATGCCCAGCACCTGGACGCCCTTCTGCCCGGCCCAGTCGAGCACGGCGCCCACCGCCCGCTGCGCGTCACGCTTCGGGTGCAGCACCAGGCCGACGGAATGCATCTCAGCCTCCCTCCGCGTCCAGCCGGTCGACCAGCTCGCGCGCGAGGGCCAGCGACGACGTCGCGGCCGGTGACGGGGCGTTGCGCACGTGCATGGCGCCGAGGGTCTGCGAGATCACGAAATCGTCCACCAGCTCGCCGCGGCGGCCGACCGCCTGCGCGCGCACGCCGCTGTGCGCCAGCGGGTCGATCCGCATCGACTCGATCGCCGGCACGTACTGCGAGCAGGCGCGGATGAAGGCGGTGCGGCTCGTAGCCATCCGCAGCTCCTTGACCCCGGTCCGCCAGAACCGCCGCATCACCGACCAGGTGCCGGGCCAGCTCAGCGTGGCGTACAGGTCAGCCGGCCTGACCCGGCGCAGCTGGTAGGCGTCACGCGCCGCCACCAGCATGGCGGTCGGACCGAGCATCGTGTCCCCGCTGATGTGCCGGGTGATGTGCACGCCAAGGAACGGCAGGGCCGGGTCGGGCACCGGGTAGACCATGCCGCGCACGACCGGCCGCTGCCCGGCCGCCAGCCGCAAGTAAGCGCCGCGGAACGGGACGATCCGCGGGTCGGCCGGAGCGCCCCCAGAAAGGGCCAGCTTGTCCGCCCACAGCCCGGCGCAGACGACCGCGTTCTCCGCCTGAATGCGGCCGCCCTCATAGTCGATCAATGTCCGGCCTGCCTCCCGCCGCACGGCGCTGACCTTGCGGCCGAGCGCGAACGTCACCCCCTCGCCGCGCAGCTCACGCTCCAGCGCGCGGGCCACCTCGGCGAAGTCGATGATGCCGGTGGCGGGCGAGTGCAGCGCGGCGATCCCCTGGCAGCCGGGCTCGATGTCGGCGATCTCGGCAGCCCCGAGTCGTCGCAGGCCAGGCACGCCGTTGGCGTGCCCGCGCGCCTCGATCTCGGCCAGGGCCGGCAGCTCAGCCTCGCGCAGCGCGACGATCAGCTTGCCGCAGCGCTCGTAGCGCAGCCCGGCCGCGTCGCAGTACTCGTACATCAGCGCGGCGCCCTCGACGCACAGCCGGGCCTTGAGCGAACCCGGCCGGTAGTAGACGCCGCTGTGGATCACGCCAGAGTTGTGCCCGGTCTGGTGCGCGGCCACCCGGTCCTGCTGGTCGATCACCACCAGCCGCGAGCCGGGCCGGCGGCGCAGCACCTCGCGCGCGACGGCGAGCCCCACGATGCCGGCCCCGATCACGGCCAGGTCGTACCGGCCGCCGTCGGCCGGGGCGGACTCCTGCGACGTCACGGCCGCTACCCGGCGCTGCTGTAGGGCCGCGTGATGATCTCCAGCAGGTGGCCGTCCGGGTCCTCGAAGTACAGGCCGCGACCACCGTCGTTGCGGTTGATCACTCCGGGCTGCCGCCTGCCAGGGTCGGCCCAGTAGGGCAGGTCACGAGCGGTGATCCGGCTGAGCGCGGCGTCGAAGTCCGGCTCGCCGACCAGAAACGCGTAGTGCTGGTGGCTGACCTCCCCGTCGGTCTCGTGGAAGTCAAGCGAGACGCCGTTGTCTGCCTGCACCACGAGGAACGGCCCGTACCTCTGCGCCGGGCGCAGGCCAAGGACCTGCGCGAGGAACGAGGCCGACCGCTGCTGGTCACGGCAGTTGACGATGGTGTGGTTCAGCTGCACGCTCATAACCCGATTCTGCCCCGCCAGGCCGCCGCAGGGTGCGCACGCCGTCAGCTAACCGGCGGCGGGCTTCCTTCGGCGCTCGCCGCCAGCTGCTGGTCCCAGCCGCACTCGGTGCAGGCGGTGCGGAAGACCGACCTGGCGAAGACCAGCGCCGCGGCGTGCGGGTCGGCGCTGGCCCGCGCGTCGTCCCAGTCCAGCAGGAACTCGCCGATGCTGGCCTCCCACCGGGCAGCGGGCGGCGACAGCGGCCGGCCGGCCAGGCCGTCGGGCGCCGGGTGCGCGTAGGCGTAGAACGCGGCCCGCGGGTACCGCTGGTCCCCCGGCCACCAGCCCACCGCGACCTCCTCGGAGTCCATCGCGTTGCGCATGATGAAGTCACCGGACGGCGGGTCAGCCGGCCGTCCCGAGAACAGGCTTACTGCCAGGTCGAACGAGCCCCACCAGGCGTTGACCTGGCTGCTGCGGCCCCGGTACGGAGCGCGGAACTCGGTCAGCACGAGCGCGGCCCTGGTCGCCGCCGCGAAGTATCGGGACACCTGGCCGGTGTCGTAGCTGGCATGCTCGGTGTCGCTGTCGAGCGGCACGCTCCACGCCACCTCCTGCGGCGTCGGGTCGATCTCGACCGGCCCGGCCAGTGCCCGCACGGCGGCGAGCACCTCCCTGGTCACCGCGCCGACCGGACGGTCAGGCGTCAGCGGCACAGCCTGCGCGCGCCCGTCACTGTGCTCGGTCACGGCCTCGTGCCTGACCAGGTCGAGCCGTACCTGGACGGTGCCGGTGCCGTCCGGGGCCGGCAGCGGTGCCGTCTCCAGGCCGCGCGCGGTCAGCCGCAGCGCGCTGTGCTGCAGCTGCGGCTCGGGCGGCGCCAGGGCGGCGGCCAGCTTGCCGAGCACCTGGCTGTGCGCGTGCAGCGTGTCGCAAGTTGGCTGCCACTGCTGGTAGGGCAGCTCCGGCCAGTCGGCTGACATGTCTCGAAGGCTAACCCGGCTGACTGGCTGCCCTGATGGCGGCGGGGGTCAGTGCCGTCATGGCCTCGACCACCGGGCCGGCGCCTGGCCGGGCGGTGATGACCCGGACCATGGTCTCGTCCAGGCCGGTGCTGAGCCGGGCGAACACGCTGGCCGCTCCGGCCGCCGGGCCGTAGTAGCCGACCGCGTGCAGCAGCTCGTCGGGGGCGGCGTCGACCAGCTGGGTCATGCTGGCCCCGGCCGCCCGCTTGCTCTCCAGCTCGGCGAGCACGTCGCCGAAGCCCATCTGACCGAACATGCCCCGGTAGCCGGCCGTGACCGGGGTGCCGGGCGGCGCCATGGCGTAGCCGAGCACCTGGGCGCCGTAGGCCTGCCGCGCCGCGGCCACGTCGTCGTCGATGCACACCCGCACGTACATCGTCGCGGCCACGTCAGCCGGGTCGCGGCCAGCGCGGCGCGCGCCAGCCGCGATCAGGTCCCGGCTCAGCGCGATCCGCTCCGGCGTTGCCCAGTTGAGCAGCGCGCCATCAGCGACCTCGCCGGCCAGAGCGAGCATTTGCGGGCCAAGCGCGGCGAGGAACACCGGCGTGGGCGGCGGGTCCTGCAGCCCAAGCGAGGCGCCGTGCAGCCGGAAGGCCGGGCCATCCGAGGTGACCTGCTCGCCAGCCACCAGCTTCCGCTGTGCCGTGACCCAGTCCCGCATGATCGCGATCGGGCGGTCAGGCAGCCCGATGGATTCCCAGTACCGGGGCCCGTAACCGCCGGTGCCGATGCCGAGGGTGAAGCGGCCGGCCGACAGCTGGGCGACGGTCGCCGCCTGCGCCGCCATGGCCAGCGGGGACCACATCCGGGTAGCCGGGACGACGGAGATGCCGGTGCGCAGCTCCGTGTCCTGCGACCAGGCGGCGCAGACGTGAAACGCGTCCGGCACGCCGCCGGCCGGGGTCCACAGGCTCTCGAAGCCAAGCCGCTCTGCCTCCCGAGCGACATCCCGCAGCTCCCCGACGGGCAGGCCGAGCCGCGCATCAAGTCCGACACCGATTCTCATGGGCCTCAGTATGGCGGGACGGGAGAAATCGCCCAGGACTCGGGGCACTCCGCAGCTGAAACAGGCCGTACTAGACCAGCATTCGGGAGGCAGCGCTTGGCGGCGGCCGACGACCCGGCGCGGTGAAACCACCTGTACTAGAACAGTATTCGGGAACCGTTAATAAATGGTATACCTCGCTGTACGGGCACGTCGGGTGACGCTGCGGGGGGTCCGGAATAAGGAGGTCCTCAGTGAGGAGAGCGATGCGGCCTCGTGCCCTCGCATGGATCGCGGCTGCGACCGCGACCGCCCTGGCGGCCTGGCCGGCCGCGTCCAGCGTGGCCTTCGCGTCCGCCGCTGCCCCGGCCGCGGCCGGGCACGCGGCCGCCCGGCCAGCTGTCGTCGCCCTGGCCAGCCACGGCGGGCACGACGGGCGGGGCCAGCACGGCAGGCTTGAGCTGCTGACGGTCTCCAACCCGCGGCCCGAGCTGATCAGCGGCGGCGAGGCGCTGGTCCGGGTGGAGGTGCCCGATCACCTCAGCGCCGCCAGCGTGCGGGTCCTCGCCAACGGCAGCGACGTCACCGCCAACTTCCAGCAGCAGTCCGACGGCAGCCTGCTTGGCCTGGTGACGGGGCTGCAGGCCGGCCCGAACTTCCTGCTCGCCACCGCGCACGGCCAGCACGCATCGCTGCGCATCGACAACCACCCGATCACCGGCCCGGTGTTCTCCGGCAAGCAGCAGCTGCCGTTCTTCTGCGAGACGACCGCGTTCGGGCTGGCGCCAGCAACGATGCCCGACTGCAGCGCGCCGACCGTGGTGTCGTTCGAGTACATGAGCACCTCGGGGTCGTTCAAGCCGCTGGCCGACCCGACCTCACGGCCAGCTGACCTGGCCAACGCGACGGTCAACGGCCGGACGGTGCCGTACATCGTGCGGGTCGAGACCGGCACGATCGACCGCGCGGTCTATCAGACGGCCGCGCTTTACGACGGCCAGGCGCCGTCGCCGATGCAGCCGGACACGAGCTGGAACGGCAAGCTCATTTACACCTTTGGCGGCGGCTGCGACGCCGGCTTCCACCAGGGCAACAGCACCGGCGGCGTGCTCAACGACCAGTTCCTGTCGCAGGGCTACGGGGTGGCCTCGTCCAGCCTGAACGTGCTCGACAACAACTGCAGCACGATCATCTCGGCCGAGGCGGCGATGATGGTCAAGGAGCACTTCATCGACACTTACGGGCCGGTGCAGTTCACCATCGGCTGGGGCGGCTCGGGCGGCGCGATTCAGCAGTACGACATCGCCGACGAGTACCCGGGCATCCTGAACGGCATCATCCCGAGCATCTCGTTCCCTGACCCGCTGACCACCGGCGGGCCGGTCACCGACTGCCGGCTGCTCGACTCGTTCTTCGCCGGGCCTGGCGCGTCCTTCAGCAGCACGCAGAAGACCGCGATCGCCGGCTACAACGACTACACCACCTGCCAGTCGTGGGACCTGACCTTCGCCAACCGCGCCACCGCTACCGGCAGCTGCAACTCGGCGATCCCGGTCGCCGACCGCTGGAACCCGGTCACCAACCCGAACGGCGTGATCTGCAACTCCAACGAGCAGATCGTCAACCAGGTCGGGACCGACCCGGCGACCGGCTTCCCGAACAGCGCGCTGGACAACGTCGGGGTGCAGTACGGCCTCGCCGCGCTGAAATCCGGCGCGATCACCCCGGCTCAGTTCGCCACCGTGAACGCCGACATCGGCGGGCTGGACTTCACCGGCGCCGAGGTGCCGCAGCGGACCCCGGCCAGCACGAAGGCGCTGCGCGCGGTGTACGCCGACGACCTGTTCAACAGCGGGTCGCAGGGCCTGCGTGACACGCCGGTCATCGACCAGCGCGATGACCTCGACTTCGCCGGCTTCGGCAACGACATTCACACCACCGACTGGTCGTTCATCATGCGGGCGCGGCTGCTGGCCGCGAACGGCACCGACGGCAACCAGGTCATCATCGAGAACCAGCCAACGGCAGCCGAGGTCGCGGCGGCCAACAACTACGAGCTCGACCAGATGGACGCCTGGCTGACCGCGATCGGGACCGACCAGTCAGGCCGCAGCCTGCAGCAGAAGGTGCTGCGGGACAGGCCAGCCGACCTGACCGACGGCTGCTTCCTGTCGGCCACCGACCTGGTGCACCAGACCCTCACCGACCCGGCCACCGGGCAGTGCGGGACGGCGTTCCCGGTCGCCACCAACCCGCGCCTGGTCGCGGGCCAGGGCCTGACGATGTCACAGCTGAAGTGCAGCCTGCGGCCGCTGAACTTCCGTGACTACCCGGTCACCTTCACCGCAGCCGAGCAGCAGCAGCTCCGCCAGGCCTTCCCGGACGGCGTCTGCGACTATCACCGGCAGGGCGTGGGATTCCAGCGCCCGATCGGGGACTGGCTGAGCTACGGCGATAACCCGGACAGCGTCAGCGGCCCGTTCCCGCTGCCGCCCCCGCCCGGCTCATAACCAGGCTCACTACCGGCGGGCCGGGCCAGGACTTTGCTCCGGGCCCGGCCCGATCGGCTGCGGGACAGCGCCCGCAGGAGGGAGTACCTCATGCCAGCGGCCGGCGTCGCCGTGGTAACCGGGGCCGGCTCGGGGCTTGGCCGGGAGATCACGCTGGCCCTGCTCGGGGCCGGCTGGCGAGTCGCGCTGGCTGGGCGGCGTCAGCAGACACTGGCGCAGACCGCCGAAGCGGCCGGCCAGCGGGCTGCTGACACGCTCGCCGTGCCAGCCGACGTGGCTGACCCCGCTGCGGTCAGCGCCTTGTTCGAGGCCGTCGCACGGCGCTGGGGCCGGGTCGACCTGCTGGTCAACAACGCCGGGACGTTCGGCGGCGGGGGCGCGGTGGACCAGGTGCCGCTCGCCGACTGGCAGCAGGTGGTGGCCACGAACCTGACCGGCGCGTTCCTGTGCGCCCAGCAGGCGGTGCGGATGATGAAGCAGCAGGATCCGCTCGGCGGCCGGATCATCAACAACGGCTCGATTTCCGCGCACGTGCCACGGCCTCAAAGCGTGGCCTACACCGCGACCAAGCACGCCATGACGGGCCTGACCAGGTCCATCTCACTGGACGGCCGCGCGTTCGACATCGCCTGCGGGCAGATCGACATCGGCAACGCGACGAGCGAGATGACGGCCGGATTCGGCCACGGCATGCCGCAGGCCGATGGCTCGATCGCGCCTGAGCCGGTCTTCGACGGCCGGCACGTCGCCGAGGCAGTGCTGTACATGGCCGGGCTGCCGCTGGACGCCAACGTCCAGTTCCTGACCATCACCGCCACGAAGATGCCGTTCGCCGGACGCGGCTGACCCGCGTGCCTGCGGGTAACTCCCCTCCTCACCCCGCGCCGCGGCCTGCTGACCGCCATACTGGGGGCGGCAGAGTGCATTTTCGTACCTTAAGGACTCCTGTATGCGGTTGCGGCCGGGCGTTGCGGTTGACCTGGGCACGGTCAACACGCTCGTGAGCATCGCCGGACGCGGGCTGGTCATCGACGAGCCCTCGGCGATAGCGATCGACCGCGCCTCGGGCGGCGTCGTCTGCGTCGGCCAGGAAGCCGACGCACTGTCCGGCAAAGAACCGCTTGACCTGCAGGTCGTGCACCCGCTGCGGGACGGGGTGATCGCCGACCTGGACGCCGCGACGGCGATGCTGCAGGCCTTCATCCGCCGTGCCCGGCTGCACCGGCTCGGGCTGCGGCCGGCCGCGGTGGTCTGCGTGCCGAGCGGTGCCACCTGGGTAGAGCGGCGGTCGCTGGCCGCGGCGGCCGAGTCCACCCGGCCGAGATGCCGGGTCACGATGGTCGAGGAGCCGGTCGCGGCCGCGGCTGGCGCGGGCTTCGACCTCGCCGAAGGCGTCGGCGCGTTCATCGTGGATATCGGTGGCGGCACGACCGAGGCCGCGCTGCTGGCCGGCCGGCACGTGGTCCGCGCCCAGTCGCTGCGGCTGGGCGGCAACGCCATGGACGAAGCGGTCGCGCAGGCAGTCAAGACCGAGTTCGGCATGCTGCTCGGGCGCAACTCGGCGCGCAGCCTGAAGATGACGCTCGGCGTCGCCGACAACGAGACCCAGTGGGCGGAGGCGGCTGGCGTCGACATCGCCCAGCGGACACCGCGCACCGAGCAGGTGCCCGGCTGGCTGGTCGCGTCCGCGCTGGAACGGTCGGTCGCGGCGATCACCGACTCGGTGCAGCAGCTGATCACCGACATGCCGCCGAACCTGGCCGAGGACATCGTCGGCGGCAAGATCCGGGTGGCAGGCGGCGGGGCGCTGCTGCCGGGCCTCGCGGCCCGGCTGGAGGCCGCCACCGGCATCCCCGCGCTGGTGGTGGACGACCCGCTGCGCTGCGTGGTGCGCGGCGCCGCCGAGATCCTCGACCACGGCGAATGGCTCAGCTAGCCGGCGACGGGACGCAGCCCTCAGTCCGCCGTGATGCCGGCCTTTCGTTCAGGCGCCTGCACGGCCAGCGTCACGCTACGGTCAGCGGTCGTTCAGCCGCCGCTGCAAGCATGCGAGCGCGGGGGGCAGCAAGATCTCGCCTACTGGGAGGCACCGCATGCGCAATCGATTTCCCTTCAGACTCCCCCGGCCGCTGACGCTCGCCGTCGCCGCTGCCCTGCCACTGGGCCTGGCGGTCGGCGGCGGCATGGCGGCCGCGGGCAGCGCAGCGGCGGCCAGCAATGGCCCGGCTGCCGCGGCGCACGTCACCAGCCAGGCCGCCGCCGCGGCCAAGCCACCGCCGATCAGGCACGTCTGGTACATCGACCTGGAGAACGAGGGCTTCGGCCAGGCGTTCGGCAACAACCCGGCCGACCCGTTCCTGGCCAAGACGCTGCCCAGCAGGGGCGCCCTGCTGAAGAACTACTTCGGCGTCGGCCACGACAGCCTGGACAACTACATCGCCCAGGTCACCGGCCAGGCGCCGGACATCGCCACGGAGAACGACTGCGGCAAGTGGACGCTGTTCAAGCCGGGCACGGTGTTCCGCAAGCCGTTCCACCAGCTGGTCGGCAACGGATGCGTCTACCCCAAGTCAGTGCCCACGCTTGGCAACCAGCTGTCGAGCCACCACCTGTCCTGGAAGGCCTACCTGCAGGACATGGGTAACGACCCGGCCAGGGACAACACCACCCAGACCAAGCAGGGCCCGGCCTGCGGTCACCCGGTGATCGGCACCGAGGACGACACTGAGGGCGCCACGGCGGCCGACCAGTACGCGACCCGGCACGAGGGCTTCATGTACTTCAAGTCGGTGATCAGCAACCGGAAGTTCTGCGACCAGCACATCCTGTCCTTCCAGCCGCTGCTGAAGGACCTGTCCAAGATGTCCTCGACGCCGAACTTCTCGTGGGTCTCGCCGAATCTCTGCACGGACGGCCACGACGCGCCGTGCGCTAACGGCGACCCGGGCGGCCTCGCCGAGGTCAACGGGTTCCTGCACATCTGGATCCCGCAGATCATGGCATCGCCCGCCTTCAAGAAGAACGGCCTGATCATCATCACCTTCGATGAGGGCAGCACCAGCGCCGCCTGCTGCGGCGAGACCGTGGGCCGCACCGCTTCGCACCCGAACACCGCTAAGCCGGGCATGGACGGTCCAGGCGGCGGCCGCGTCGGCGCCGTGCTGCTGTCCCCGTTCATCAAGGCGGGAACCGTGAGCACCAAGGACTACAACCACTACTCGGCGCTGCGCAGCATCGAGGACCTCTTCCACCTCGGCCATCTCGGCGACGCCGCGATGCCGCAGGTAAAGCCGTTCGGGCCGGACGTCTACACCAAGCACTGGCCGGCCAGGCCGGCCGCCGGGCCAGGCATCAGCTGCCTGGCGCGGCGGCCGCGCCGGTGCTGCGAGAATGCCATGATGCGAACGCAGAACTCCGGCGGCACCGGATCGCTGCTCTCGATCCGCTCGTCCCGCTCGGTCTTGTCCATCGGCTCGGCCGGGTCGATCCTGTCCGCCGGCTCGGCCAGCTCCATCCTCTCCGTCGGCTCGGCTGGCTGCATCCTGTCGATCGGCTCGGCTGGCTGCATCCTGTCCGCGGCGAGCGTCGGCGCGCGCTGACCTTGCCCGCACCAGACCCTGGAGCCCCCGTGACCGAGCAGCAGGCTGCTGAGCAGCACGCCGCGCCCAGCGCGCTGGCCGGTGCCCTGCCGCCGCGCTCACCCCGCGCGGCGGCAATCTCGGCACACCGCGGTGGCGGCGAGAGCGCACCCGAAGCGACTTACGAGGCGTATGAGGCCGCCGCGCAGGCTGGCGTCGAGTACGTCGAGTTCGACATCCGCCGCACCGCCGACGGCGAGCTGGTGGTGTACCACGACGCGCGGATCGCCGGGGAGCTGATCAGCAGCGTCGGATACGCGCGGCTGTGCCATCTGGCCGGCTACGAGGTGCCGCTGACCGGCGAGGTGATGCGGCTGCTGGCCGGCCGGGCCATCGGGCACCTCGACGTGAAGACGGTCGGCGACGAGGAGGACATCGTCCGGCAGGCGATCGACGTGCTCGGCCAGGGCAACTTCGTGCTGACCACGCTCGAGGACAGCTCGGTGCAGGCGATCACCAGCCGCTTCCCGCAGACTGCCGTCGCGCTGTCGCTCGGCCGCGACATGCGCGGCCTGCCGTGGATGACCAAGGTGTCGCAGCGGCGCAGCGAGCTGTACCCGCTGAACCGGCTCCGCGCCTGCGGGGCTGGCTGGGCCGCGATGCACTACCAGCTCGGCCTGGCCGGCGCGCTCCGGCAGTGCCACAGCGGCGGGATAAGGACCATGGTCTGGACGGTCAACAACGACCTGATGCTCCGGCGGCTGCTCGCCGACCCAAGGGTCGACGTCGTCGTCACCGACCGCCCGCGCCGCGCCGCCGCGCTGCGCGCCGCGCTGACCAGCTCCTGATCCGCCTGCTGACAGCAGCCGGGCTGGCTCAGCGGCTTCCCGCTGGCCAGCCCGGCACTAGTGCGTGATGTCAGTCGCCGTTGGTGCCGCTCCCCGTGCCGGGGGTGAACGACACGCCCCGGAGCACCTGGCCGAAGCCGGCTGACCGCACGGTGGTGAAGCTCTCGGTGCCCGGCGTGGTGGCCGACAGCCGGTCGGTGATCGCCACCAGCTTGTTCGGGTCCGCGCCCTGGTCACCGCCGCCGCTGACGGTCGAGGTGATACCCCAGATGGTCACCGTCCCATCCCGGTTGACCTGGCCGGTGATGTTGCGCAGGCCGTCCGTGGCCGGCGACCAGGGCAGCCCGGTGGCCGGGTTGTCGCCGGTCGGGTAGCCAGGCACCGTGTACGGGGCACCGAGGTCCAGGCCGCTGCTCAGCGTGTAGGCGAGCTTCCAGCTGCCGCCGGCGAGCACCCACTTCTGCAGGCCGGCCGTGGTCTGCGCCGCAGCCGTGCTGAACGTGCCGGTAGCCGGCGAGAAGGTGGCGTCACCGTTGCCCTCGTCAGCGACGTACATCGTGGTGGAGTTCGCGAACCACACGCCGAACGGGAACGAGGTCTTGGACTTCAGCGCGGTCGGGAAGCCCTCCAGGATGCACATGTTGTTCGGCTCCAGGCCCTGGCTCTGCAGTACCGACGGGTCAAAGTTCAGCGGCCCGGTCGGCAGCTTCGCGCCCGGCTGCGGCAGTCCGACCCCGTTCGGGCAGGCCTTGCCCGTGGTGTCGACGAAGTAGACAGTGTTGACGCCGTTGCTGCCGCTGCCCTTGGTGGTGTACACAACGTTGTTGAAGATCGTCAGGCCGCGGAAGTTGGTGTCCTTGCCCACTTTGTCCAGCGGCAGGCCGAGCTGCGCGATGCTGAAGCTGGCCAGCGGCGTCGGGTCACCAGGGTTCTGCAGCTGCTGCGGCTTGTGCGAGGGGCTGATGAACTGCAGCCCTGCGCCCTCGATGACGCCATCGGGCTGCGGGTTGCCGCCGTTGCCTGCGTTGCCTGCGGTGAACAGCGCGCTGCCGCCGTGGCTGTCACTGAGGATGGCCGCCCGCCCGTTGTTGCCGCCGTAGGCGTTGGTCTGGGTGAAGCTGAAGTGGCCCTGCTGGTCGAGCTGGCCCACCACCCGCTGGGTGATGCCGGGAACGGGGTTGGTCGGGTCGATGACCGCCTGGGTGTTGGCGTTGGAGACGTCGATCTGGGCCGGCCGGGCCTGATAGCCCATGAACGTCACCTGCGAGCCGCTGGTCGACTGATTCAGCGCCATCTCGGACTTGGACGAGAAGCTCGTCACCAGGTCGCCGCCGCTGCGGCCGGGGCCGCTGCCGTCGGGCACTCGCAACGTGCTGACCAGGTGGCCGGACGGCGTGAGCTGGTCAAGGAACACCGGCGAGCTGACGCCGAAACTGGGGTCGACCAGCACGTTGTTGAACACCTGCGGATAGCTGCCGTCGTCGGTAGCCACGGCGCAGTCGCTGGTGCAGCCCGGCGGCAGCACCGTCACGCCGGGCGTGATGATGCTGGCAGACGCGTTGTATACCGACTCGGAGACCAGCAGGTTGCCCGGTTCCAGTTGCTGGCCGGACCGGTGGCCGTGCTCAGCCGCTGCGGCACCGGTAGCCCCGGCTAGGGACGCTCCGGTGACCGCGGTCACCGCTAGCAGTAGCGCGGCGCCCTGCAGCGGGCGCCGGATTTTCATGCGTTGCACGAACGACGGCATCATCAGGCCGCGAACCTCCTCGGGGAAGGCTGGCCAGCGTGGTGCTGGCCAAACGACCCAACACTGCTTGGCGGTCGCGACCGGTTTCCGACACCGGGGTAAATCTGGCGTGAACATTCGGCGGAGGTGACGGCGACGGGCTAGCTACGGCGGCGGTGGCCTAGGCCGAATTCGCCACCCGGAGATGCGGCCTGGCTAGCTCAGTCGAGGTCGAAGGCGAGCCGGATGCATCCAGTCTGGGATGCAGAGCTGTCTGCGGTCTGTCAGCAACTAGCCGGCCTCGGCAGCCTCGGCCAGGTCAGGCGCGTCCAGGTACTGCCCGGTCAGGCGGGGCACGTCCAGCCGGGGCGCGTCGTACCCGGCAGTCAGGGCCGCTGGCTGGGCGGTGCCTTCCCGCCATTCCCTGATCGCCATCCCGAGCAGGCTGGGCACCAGGTCCGTCGACCGGCGGACCACAAAGGCCGTGCCCTTGGTCGCCAGCCAGGCGAGCACCGCCAGCCGGCCGGGCGGCGGGTTCGAGGGCTCGGCGTCCGGCGGCTCGGCGACCGGGTAGCCCGCCTCCGCCAGCAGCCCGTGGAAGCGCCGGGCGATCAGCCGGTGGCCGCGCTCGCTCGGGTGCAGCCGGTCAGCCGCCCACATCCGTGAGTCGTAGGCTTCGGTGTCGGTGGCCGCGTCGAAGTGCAGCGTGCCGTAGCGCCGCGCCACCTCGTCCATGACCTCGTTGATCTGGTGCGCGCGGCGGGCGAGCGGCCTGGCCATCACGCCGGGCACGCCGAGCATCCGGCCAGGATCGGGCAGCCGCATGGTGAGCACGACCGCGCCAGCCGAGCTGAGCGCGCCGACGGTGTGCCCGGCCGCTGCCGCGATCCGCTCCGGCGAGAAGTTCGCCCGCAGCGTGTCGTTGACGCCGACCACGACGCTGGCCACGTCCGGCCGTAGCTGCAGCGCCTGCGGCAGCTGATCATGCTCAACGTCCGCCGAGCAGGCCCCGTTGGTCGCGAGGATGTGCAGGCTCGGCTCCGGCAGGCCCTCGGCGAGCAGCGCTGCCCAGCCTCGCCACCCGCGGCGGTGGTCGGGCCCTGGCAGCGCCACCGGGTCACCGACGCCCAGGGTGATCGAGTCCCCGAGAGCGACAAAGCGGGTCATGCGGCCACCGCTGCCTTTCTGGTCCCGTCAGTCTCGAGGACCGCCATGTAGTGGCTGATCAGCTCGTCGTTAAGCCTCGGCCAGCTGCGGCCGAGCATCCTCTGGCGGCCCGCCGCCCCCTGCGCCGCGCGCAGCGCAGGATCGGCGGCCAGCCTGGCAACGGCCGCGGTGATGGCGGCCGGGTCGCCCGGCGCCACAAGGAAGCCGGTGACACCGTCCCTGACCAGGTCG
Organism: Streptosporangiaceae bacterium; assembly: GCA_036495525.1. Classification (GTDB taxonomy): domain Bacteria; phylum Actinomycetota; class Actinomycetes; order Streptosporangiales; family Streptosporangiaceae; genus DASXMR01. The sequence continues at coordinate 180,743 of DASXMR010000050.1, forward strand.
ATCGGGCCTCCTGCGGCCGGTGCCACGACCGGCACGCCGCTGGCCGCGGCTTCCTGCATGGTGTTACCGAAGGTGTCGTGCGGGCCAGTATGAACGAATATGTCAAGACTGGCGTAGATCTCGGCTAGATCACCGCCGACGCGCTGGCCGAGGAACTGCGCGGCCGGCAGCGCTCGCTGCAGCGCGGCCTCGGCCGGGCCGGCCCCGACGATCACGACCCGGACGCCCGGCAGCGCGGTCACGCCGCTGAGCAGGTCAATTCGCTTCTCCACAGCCAGCCGGCCGACGTAGCCGACCAGCAGCTCGCCGGCCGGGGCGAGCTGGGCGCGCAGCGCCGCGCTGCGCCTGGCAGGGCTGAACCTCGTGCTGTCCACGCCGCGGCCCCACACCCGGACCCGGTCGATGCCGTGCGACCGCAGTTCGGCCGCGGTGGCCGAGCTCGGCGCCAGGGTCAGGTCCACCGCGTTATGGATGTGCCGCAGCCAGCCCCAGCAGATCGCCTGGCCTGGCGCGCCGGTGTGATAGGCGCGGGCGTAGGCCGGCATGTCAGTGGCGTACACGGCGACCGACGGCAGCCCCAGGTGCCGCGCGGCTGCGCCGCCGCTCGCGCCGAGCACGAACGGCCCGGCCAGGTGCACGAGGTCGGACCGGTGCGCGGCTACCGCCGCGCGCACCCGCAGGCCAGGCAGCCCGACCCGGAAGCCGGGGTAGGCGGGCAGCGCGACGGACGGGACCCGGACGACGGGATACCCGAGTGCCCGGTCCGCGCGGGCAGCTCCGGCGGCCGGCTCGGGCGCGATGACCACCGGCTGGTGGCCCCGGCTGGCCAGGTGCTCGGCGACGCGCAGCGCGGTGTGGGCGACGCCATTGACATCGGGCGGGAAGGACTCGGTGATGTAGGCGATTCGCACGATCACAGGTTGCGCGACGCTCCTTCCGCAACGGCCCAAAGACCGTGACGACGCGGGAAACTGTGCGTGACATCTCGGTGTGGATAGGCTCGCCCGGCACGGCCGCACGCGGCATTATCGGCTCATCAGCATCGGGCTGCGAGCGCAGCCCGGCGGACCGGGGAGGCCCAGATGCCCGTCGTGCAGGCGAACGGAATCGATATCAACTACGAAGTGCAGGGCGAGGGCGAGCCGATGGTGCTCATCCCGTACCTGGCCGCCGACCAGGCCTGCTACGCGTTCCAGGTCGCTGAGTACGCCAAGCACTTCACCTGCTTCTCGGTTGACCTGCGCGGTGCCGGGCTGTCAGGCAAGCCGGAAGGCACCTACACCACCGAGCTGCTGGCCGACGACGTTGCCGCTTTCATGCAGGTCGCGGGCATCGAGCGCGCGCACGTCTTCGGACTTTCGCTGGGCGCCGCGACCGGGATGTGGCTGGCAGGCAAGCACCAGGGCCTGGTGAAATCGCTCTCGCTGCACAGCGCCTGGCCGGCCTCCGACCAGTTCCTGCGCGCGGCGGTCGAGGGCTGGCGAATCGTGGCCGAGGGGCTGGGCAGCGTCGCCGAGATGGTGATCAAGGGCATCTTCCCGTGGTGCTTCACCCCTGAGCTGTACGCGGCGCGGCCGGAGTACATCGACTCACTGGCTGACTTCGTCCGCAGCCGGCCGATGCCGCCGGTGGATGCGTTCCTCCGCCAGTCAGGCGCGGTGCTGTCGCACGACGCCACGAGCGTGCTCGGCTCGGTCACCGCCCCGACGCTGCTGACCTTCGGACGGCACGACATGGTGACGTCGACCAGGTTCGCCGACCCGATCAGGGCGGCGGTGCCCGGCGCCGAGCTGATCGTGTTCGAGGACTGCGCGCACGCCCCGATCTACGAGAACGTCGAGGCGTTCAACACGCAGACGCTGGAGTTCCTGCAGCGGCAGACCGGGTAGCGGGTCTGGCCCTGGCCGGCCGACGGACGGGCGGGCGGCC
>DASXMR010000051.1:0-1808 GCA_036495525.1 Streptosporangiaceae bacterium
GCCGCTGAACATCCCGCAGCGCGGACGGCGCGCGCTCAGCACGTTCGGCGCCGTCTCCATCCTGTCCGGCGTCATGCTCGGCGGCGCGCTGGTGGCAACCCAGGGCGTGTCGGCCCAGAGCGCTGCCACGGCATGCGGCAATCGGCCGGCGGCCATCGCCCTGAGCGCCGACGTGCAGCAGGCTGGCCAGCCCAGGCACCGGCACAAGCACCACCGTCGGCGTGCGGCTCGCCACGCCGCTTCGCGGAGCACGAGCCCGCACGCCAGCGCGTCCGCGAGCACGACGCCGCGGTCCGGGCTATCGGCCAGCACGTCACCGCGAGCGACCGCGTCAGCCACCGGAACGCCGCGAGCGACCGCGTCAGCCACCAAGACGCCGCGCGCGACGCCGTCGGCGAGCAAGACCACGTCAGCGACGCCATCGACGTCGCCGAGCACGACCCCGGCACCAAGCACGACCCCGAAGCCATCGCCGAGCACGACGCCGAGCCCGAGCAGGAGTCCCGGCGCGAGCCCGTCGCCATCGCCAACGTCCAGCCCGAAGCCGAGCCCCAGCCCGACTCCCTCGCCTTCCAAGTCGGCACAGCCGAAGCCCCGGCTGTGCGTTGCCGTGCAGTCCTTCGCTAGCAAGTCGCGGATCAGGCCCGGCCACACGGCGAGATTCGCCATCTGGATCTGGAGCCTGAAGGCACGCAGCACGAAGGTGCGGGTCACCGCGAAATCGGCGCTGGCCGTGGGCGTGGGCAAGGCGCACTTCACGGTCTGCCCCGACCTGGTCCGGTCGGTGTGCCGGATGGGCAGCCTGCCGACCGGTCAGTCCGATGAGCTGCTGGTGAGCGTCAGGGTCGGCAAATCCGCAGCGCTTGGCGAGCATGTGCGGCTCACCGGCCACGCGACGGCAGGCGGGTCGTTTGCCGGCCACGCGACGCGCACCGTCGTGGTAGCCGCACCCAAGGCACCCAGCCCGTCGCCGAGCACGTCGCCGCCCGGCAGCGGATCGGTGCCGCCGCTGCCGCCGGTGACGCTCCCGCCGCCGCCGCTGCAGCCGCTGCCCGGCACCTCGACCCTGCCGGGCGATCCGTCCGGGCTGTTCCCGACCGTCTCCCCCAGTCCGGTGGTGAGCCCCGGCGGGTCGAGCCCCAGCGCGGGCGCGGTGGTCCCTGGCCATTCTTCCCACGGGCCCGGGGCTACGACGGCCTCGGCGACGCTGCCGATCAGTTCCCGCATCATCGGCGGGCAGCTGGCTGGGCTCGCGGTGCTTGCCGGTGCGATCGCGATGGCCATCGCGCGGCTCTCGCTCCGCACGCCGCGCCCGGACGGCGGCAAGGACCCCGGCCAGTAGACAGCTGCCGCTCACCCGCCGTCGCCAGATCAGCCAGGCGCGATCCGCTGGCTGCGGGACTTCACGCGGCCGGAAGTCAGCTGGTGAACGCGTCCAGTGACTGGCACCAGCATGCATCTGCTCCCGTGCGAGTCCGCCCGCCGCAGCAGCTGAGTGCACGGATAAAGCGAGCCAGTCCCGGCTGCCGAAGGTGGCTACCGGGGCTGGCCAGTGGATGTACCGGGCTCAGCTAGCCCGCCGGGTGCTCCAGCAGCGGGCGGGCCGCCCTGAGCTCGCTGGCCAGGGCGGTCGCGCCGAGGTTCGGTGACGTGATCACCCCGAAGGTGTCGTTGTCTGCCACGCGCACTCGGCTGGCTTGCCGTTCATGCTGGGCACGCACGCCGCGGCGCCGCCTAGGGAACCAGGGCTCGTGGTGACCGCGCCGCTGAGCTTGCCGGTGAAGCTGCTGATGAAGGCGTTAGCCGTG
>DASXMR010000052.1:0-2562 GCA_036495525.1 Streptosporangiaceae bacterium
CTGTCGCCGCGCCGCGCAGCCTGGCGGCGATCGACGCGGCGTCCGGCCGGATGCTGGCCGACGGCGGCGCCGACCCGGAGCGGCCGGTGTACCTCAGCACGCTGACCGTGACCGCCGAGGCGTTCGGCCGCAGGCACGCCGGCGTCGCCGCGGACCGGGACCAGGCCAGGATCCTGCGCAGCGTGCTGATGAAGCCCGAGTCGGAGACCTACCTGGCCGAGCTGCACTCCCGCGTCGAGCACCTGGCCGCCGGCTAACCCAGCTGGTTGCTTGGGCGTTTGCTGTACTCACTCACGCGGGCAATACGTCCGGTGAAAGTCGTGGAGTATGGCACATCGTTCGGAATATCCACTCTTTTTCTAACGGCCGGCGTGATCGACGATGGCGCCGGACATGTACTCAGCACCGAGCTGAGCCCGGTGAAGATCGCTGCGGCCCAGGCGAATCTCGCCGAATCAGACGTGCCTGATCGCCGCGCTAGGGTCCGGTCACCGCTCCGCAGCTGAACTGCGGCCCGGTGCTCAGGAAGCCGTAGTTCTGGACGTCGGCCTGGGCCGCGGGGCTTGAGCACAGCCAGCCGGAGGGCCCGCCGATGAACTGCTCAAGGTTGACGCCGCCCGGGGAGCCGGCTTCGGGACCGGGGATGTGGTCGGCCGTATGGGAGTCGAACCGGACCGCGATCGACAGGATGATCTGGAAGGCTGCGGCGAAGTTCCCGTTCTGGCACTCGGCGCAGCGCGGTGTCCCGATTGGATACCTGCCGCCGATCGCCGCGAGGGCCAGCGCGCCGATCTTGTTGCAGCCGAACTTGTTCTGGGCGGGATCTGGATTGCAGGGCGGCTTGGTGGCGGCCGGGGCGCAGGCGGTACTGCCGGTGTTGCCGCATGCCGTCGTGGAGTCGACGGGAGTGCAGCCGGCGTTGATGCACTGCGGCGAGTGGTACGCCTGGGCGATGTAGTCCCCCACCGAGTAGATGAAGATCGCCTCGGGGCTGTCGAGCACGGGGTTGATGCCCTCGTTCTCCTGCAGCGTGTTGTTAAGGTCGCTGACGCATAGGCCGGGAGTGATGGGCGTGCTGCCGCCGCCGAGCGCGGTGAGCCAGGCCGTCCTGGTGTCCGAGGAGGTCTGCGGCAGGAAGGCCTCGATGGGGGCGTTCTGGCCGCCGACCTGGGCCCAGTTGGTGACCTGGCATTCGAAGATCTTCACCAGCTGGGCGGCGGTCAGGCTCGCGGGCGCGTCGGTGCCGCCGCTGGCCGCGTTCCTGACCGCCCAGCTCACCGCGTCGCCGGCCAGCGAGACGAAGCAGATGCCGCCCGTGGTGCACTGCGGGCCGGCCGAAGCCGGGCTCAGCGAGTAACGCGCGAAGTCGATGCAGTAGTGATTCGGCGCGGCCGGGTCGACGGTGCTGGCCTCGAGCGCGGCGAGGCCGGCCGACGAGCCGCCGGGTCGGGAGATCTGCGAGCAGCCGGCCTTGGCCTGGATCTCGTCACCGGCCTGCTGCGTGTCCGGGTTCACCCCGTCCCAGCTGTAGAGCTGCGTCGGGGCGCCGCTGTGGGCCTGGTAGTAGTCGTAGGACAGCTGGTCGAGCAGGTACTGGTCCGTCTGCGCCCCGACGCCCACCGCGGCGCTCGCGGCGGGAACCGTCCCGCCCGGCGGATCGGCCAGCGCGGGCCCTGCGCTGATCACCGTGCTGATCACCGTGCCGGTCACTGCGCCGGCCACGGTCAGGCCGGCCGTGGCCACCACGACGGCTAACGTGCGTATCGTGCTGGGCTTCCTCGTCATGGTGTCCTCCCGGGTCAGGGCCGCTGGACGGCCGGTTCCTGCCGGGTGAGCGCATCCACCTCGGCGGCCACGCCGGAGGCCTCGGCGGCGCCGATCCGGCGGAAGATCTCGTGTGCCTGCCGCAGCAGGGTCCGCGCCTCGGCCCTGTCGTCATCGGCACTGTCACCGGCGGCGCTGTCGCCATCGGCACTGTTACCGGCGGCACTGTCGTCATCGGCACTGTTACCGGTGGCGCTGTCGCCATCGGCGCTGTCGCTCGCGGCACTGTCGCCATCGGCGCTGTCGCTCGCGGCTAGCGCGCAGCGGCCCAGGCCGGCCAGCGCGTGGGCCTCGTCCCAGGAACTGTCGATCAGGCAGGCCAGATCCCGAGCCTGCCGGTGGCAGTGACCGGCCCGTCGCAGGTCGCCGCGGACCCGGTGCAGGGTCCCGGCCTCGTTCAGCACCATGGCCTCGCTGCCCCGGTCGCCGAGGTCGCGGAACAAGCTCAGCGCCTCATCCAGCGCCTGGGCCGCACCTGGATAGTCTCCGGTCAGCCGGCGCACCGTGCCCAGCTCGTTGAGTGCGTTGGCCTGACCGTGCCGGTTGCCGAGCTCGCGGGAGATGCCCAGCGCCTCCGCCAGCGCCTCGGCCGCCCCCCGATGGTCCCCGGCTAGTTGCCGTGCGGCCCCCAGGAAGTTGAGCGCGTTGGCCTGACCATGCTGGTGGCCCAGGTCGCGGGAGATGCCCAGCGCTTCCTCGTGCGCCAAGGCGGCGTCCGAATAGTCCCCGGTCAGCTGC
>DASXMR010000053.1:0-28543 GCA_036495525.1 Streptosporangiaceae bacterium
GAGAGGTTGCGGCGAGGGCCGAAGCCGGCGCAGCGGCCAGCAAGGCGGCCGCGGCGAATGTTGAGCAGGCGAGGACAGCGATACGGTTGCGCGGCATCGGTCACCTTCCCAGGGCAGCACCGGGTGGCGGGGCTGGCGCAAGCGTAACCATGGTGGTACTTGTACACAATGGTCTATTACGGTAGGTAATGGCGCAATGCAAGGTTAGTGATCAATAGCCCGCTGTGCGAGGAAAGGGCCGGTCCGGCCGCTCGGGTCCGTCCGCTCGCTGATCGTGTCCGCCTCAATAGACTCCTGAACCATGAGCACCGAGCCAGCGAGTACCCAGTCAGTGATAGGCAGCCCGGCGGCAGGCAGCACCGCGGCTGATGGAGCCCGGCCAGCCGGGCCGCCGACAGCGCCGCGGATACCGGTCGAGCGGACGCACCACGGCGACACCTTCATCGACGAGTACGCGTGGCTTGCCAGCAAGCGGGACCCGCAGACCATTGCGTACCTGAACGCGCAGAACGACTTCACCGAGGCCATGACGGCCGGTCAGGGCGGGCTGCGTGACGCGATCTTCGGCGAGATCAAGGCCAGGACGCAGGAGAGCGACCTGTCCGTCCCGGTGCGCAAGGGTGGCTGGTGGTACTACGCCAGGACCGAGGAGGGCCGGCAGTACCCGGTGCACTGCCGGCGCGAAGTGCGCCCGGACGACGCGGGCCCGCCCATGACCGAGACCGGCGAGCCGCTGGACGGCGAGCGGGTGCTGCTGGACGGCAACGAGCTGGCCGGGGAGCAGAAGTTCTTCTCGCTCGGCGCGTACGACGTGAGCCCGGACGGCAGCACGCTGGCCTACTCGACCGACTTCGCCGGCAGCGAGCGCTTCACCATGCGTTTCAAGAACCTGGTCACCGGCGAGACGGCGGCCGACGAGATCCCCGACACCTTCTACGGCACCGCCTGGGCGGCCGACGGCAGCGCGCTGTTCTACGTGACCGTGGACGACGCCTGGCGGCCGTACCGGATCTGGCGGCACATGATCGGCTCGGCCGCGGCCGACGACGTCGTCGTCTTCGAGGAGAACGACGAGAAGTTCAACGTCGGCGTCGGCCTTACCCGCAGCGAGCAGTACCTGGTCATCTCCTCCGCCAGCAAGCTGACCAGCGAGGCCTGGCTGCTGGACGCGGGCAATCCGACCGGCGAGTTCGCCGTGGTGACGCCGCGGCGCAGCGGGATCGAGTACGACGTCGAGCACCAGGCCGGCCAGGACGGTGGCCGGCTGCTGATCCTGCACAACGATCACGCCGTGAACTTCGAGCTGGCGTCGGCCCCGGTAGCCGACCCGGCGGCGTGGACGCCGCTGATCCCGCACCGCGACGATACGCGGCTGCTCGGCGTCGATGCCTTCGCCGGTCACCTGGTCGTCTACCTGCGCCGTGACGGCCTGACCGGGCTGCGGATCCTGCGCGCGGACGCCAGCGAGCACGAGGTGGCCTTCGGCGAGCCGGTGTACCGGGTCTCGCCGGGCGCGAATCCGGAGTATGACTCGACCAGCTACCGGCTGAGCTTCAGCTCGCTGGTCACGCCGGAGTCGGTGTACGACTGCGACACGGCGACCGGCGACCTGATCCTGCTGCGCCGCCGTCCGGTGCTGCCGCTGCCCGGCGGCGCGGCGTACGACCCGGAAGACTACGAGCAGCACCGCGAGTGGGCGACCGCTGAGGACGGCACGGCGATCCCGATCTCGCTGGTCTGCCGCAAGGGCACGCCGCGGGACGGCAGCGCGCCGTTCGTGCTCTACGGCTACGGCAGCTACGAGATCTCGATGGACCCGGCCTTCTCCATCCCGCGGCTGTCCCTGCTCGACCGCGGCTTCGTGTACGCGATCGCGCATATCCGCGGCGGCGGCGAGATGGGGCGGCGCTGGTATGACGACGGCAAGATGCTGCACAAGATCAACACTTTCACCGACTTCGTCGCGTGCGCGCGGCACGTGGTGAGCGAGGGCTGGACGCAGCCATCCGGGCTGGTTGCCCGCGGCGGGTCGGCTGGCGGCCTGCTGATGGGCGCCGTCGTGAACATCGCGCCTGACGCCTTCGGCGGCATCGTCGCGCAGGTGCCGTTCGTGGACGCCCTGACCAGCATCCTCGACCCGTCGCTGCCGCTGACCGTGCCCGAGTGGGAGGAGTGGGGCGACCCGCTGCACGACCCGCAGGTGTACCGGTACATGAAGTCGTACACGCCGTACGAGAACGTGTCGCCGACCAGGCAGTACCCGCCGATCCTGGCGATCACCAGCCTGAACGACACCCGCGTGCTGTACCACGAGCCGGCCAAGTGGACCGCCATGCTGCAGGCGAGCGCGCACGGCGGTCCGTTCCTGCTGAAGACTGAGATGTCCGCCGGGCACGGCGGGCGCAGCGGCCGGTACGACGCCTGGCATGAGGAAGCGATGGTGCTCGCCTGGATCGTCAGCACCGCCGGCGCCGGGTAGGCCGGATAGGGTTCCACGCCCGGCCCGGCCGGGCGGTGCTGCCGGCGGGATGGCGGCCCCTGCCTGCGCCGCTTTCCTGGGCGGCCGGGTGGCGCATATCGTCACAGAGTGAGCCAGACGCTGCCGCTGTTCCCGCTAGGCACCGTCCTGTTTCCTGGCCTGGTGCTGCCGCTGCACGTCTTCGAGCAGCGTTACCGCCAGATGGTCGCTGAACTGCTGGAGCAGGCAGAGCCCCGGCAGTTCGGCATTGTCGCCATCCGGACCGGCAGGGAGACCGGCGCGGACGGCGTGACGGCGCTGTACGAGATCGGCTGCACGGCAGTCCTGCGCCAGGCCACCAGGCACGAGGACGGCAGGTACAACCTGATGACCATCGGCAGCCAGCGGTTCCGGCTGGCGGGCACCGACGGGTCCAGGGCATACCTGCAGGGTGAGGTCGAGATGCTCGCCGAGGAGGCCGGCGACGTCGAGGCCGGCCAGCTGGCGGCGTCGGCCGTGCAGGCTGCGTTCCGCGGCTATCTCGAGGCGCTGGCCAGGCGCGGCGCCGCCCAGGCCAGCATTCCCGCGCTGCCCGACGAGCCGGTGGAGCTGTCCTACCTGGTGGCGGCCTCGGTGCTGGCCGACGTCGCGGACCGGCAGGCGCTGCTCGCCCAGCCGGACGCGCTGCGCAGGCTGACCGCCGAGCGGGCGCTGCTGGCCAGGGAGACCGCGATGCTCCGCTCCCTCACCTCAGCCCCGGCCCCGCAGCTACGCCACGCCCCTTACAACCCCAACTAGCTGGCCTGGGCGCCGCGAGTGCGGCCCGCCGCGATGCCACAGTTGACGTTTTGGCTAGCGTTTCTGTGTCTCGAAATTAGTGTGCCCGGTACACGTCAGCACGATGATCGATGCGTACGACGTGGACAATCTGGGCGGGCTCATCGATCCGGTAGACGACCCGGTAGGCGCCGCGCCGCGCGGAATGGTACCCGGCCAGTTCACGAGCTAGAGGCTTGCCAACCCGACGCGGGTTGTCCAGCAGCGCGCCGGTCAGGAACTCGGTCACCGCTGCCGCGACCGCTACCGGCAGGCCACGTGGCGGGCCCTCGACGAGGACGCGCCGGGCGGCCGGAGCCAGCGAGAGGGCGTATGCCTCATCGCTCACCCTGCGCGTTCATTCTGCAGCCGCTCTGCCATCAGCCGCCGCAGCTCCTCGGCACCGATGGCTTCGCCGCGTTCGATCTCAGCCTCTGCAGCACGAATCTGGTCCATCGCTCCGGGCGTGGACAGCAGATCCAGGGTCTCCTCGATGGTTTCCAGGTCCGCCACCGATATGATCACGGCCTCGGGTCGGCCGTTGCGAGTGATCACAACGCGGTCGTGGGTATCCCGTACGTCGTCAAGGACGGCAGACAGCCGGGCCTTGGCGTCCGCTAGCGGAATCATCATCGTCATGACCTGAATTATAGTCACATGGGGCTCGCTGGCAAGCGTGGTCGAACACCGAACCGACGCCGGACTGGCGCGGGCTGGCCAGATGGGTGACCAGGCTGGTGAGGGCATGGCCTAGCGGTGCGTCTAGGGTGACGGCGGCCAGCGCGTCGCCGCGGGTGGCGCCCTGGTTGACGATGACGACAGGCACGCCGAGCCGGGCCGCGTGCCGGACGAACCGGTAACCGGACATGACCGTGAGCGAGGAGCCGAGCACCGCCAGCACGCCGGCATCGCCGACCAGCTCGTAGCAGTAGTCGACCGTCGGCTTGGGCACGTTCTCGCCGAAGAACACCACGTCGGGCTTCAGCAAGCCGCCGCAGCCCAGGCAGTCCACGGTCCGGAACCGCGCCGTCTGGCTGTCATCGAGTACGGCATCGCCGTCCGGCCGCAGCGCCGCCGCCTGCTCCTGCCAGCCAGGATTAGCTGCGCGCAGCCGCCGGTCGAGCTCGGCCCGCTTGGTGCGCACGCGGCAGCCAAGGCAGGCGACCCGGTCGAGACTGCCGTGCAGCTCGATCACCTGGTCAGCGCCAGCCGCCTGGTGCAGCCCGTCGACGTTCTGGGTGATGATTCCGGCCACGAACCCGAGCTGCTGCAGCTCGGCCACGGCCAGGTGACCGGTGTTGGGCGTGGCATTCGTGACGTGCCGCCAGCCGAGGTGGCTGCGCGCCCAGTACCGCTGCCGGGCGGCAGCGCTGGCGGTGAACGTCTGGTAGGACATCGGCTCGGCCCGGCGGGCCAGCCCGGTCGGACCGCGGTAGTCAGGGATGCCTGACTCGGTGGACAGCCCGGCGCCGGACAGCACCACGACCCGGCCGCGACGCATCACATCCGCCACGTCAGCGAGCTGGCCGGCCAGCTGCGTGCCGCCGGCCCTGCCGGAGGCCTCGTCCGCGATCGCTGTCACCCCTCCATGCTGCCTGATCGCCGCGGATGCCTGGGCCGCCTGAAGCGAAGGCGCTCCCCGGCCAGCAGGCCGGGGAGCCCCTTCTGCAGCTCGTTGGTGCGCGGTCAGCCGGTCACGTGGATGGTGACCGTCGCCGTCTTGGTGACGGCCGGCAGCTTGGACATGTCGATCTCGAGGTACTCCCCGTTGTCCTGCTGTCCGGTGGTCGGGCTGAGCTTGATCTGCAGCTGCCACGGCGGCGCGGCGCTGGTCACGCCGGAGATGCCGAAGTCGCTGTCGTTGCTGATAATGATCTGCTTGCCGCCGCCAAGCACGGCGACGCCCTCGATCTTGTCGTGCGAGTAGAACCTGGCCTGCGGGTCGAGCTGCAGCAGCAGCGCGTTGACGTCCAGGAACAGTGACTGGCTGACCGGCGTGATGCCGGCGTTCGCGAGCGTCGTCGCCGCGGCCGCGGTGTTCTGGCCCACGGTCAGCGCCTCGATGGTCTTGCCGCCGATCAGCAGCCCGCCGTGCGTGCCGTCGTAGACCGCGCCAGGCACGGTGCTCGACGGGCCGACGTCGGTCGCCCCGGTCAGGCTGATCTTCCACAGCTTCTTGTAAGCGCCGGGGCCGGGGAAGTTGCCGTCCCTCTCGTCGACCAGGAATGTCGAGTCGGACAGCGCGCTGATCTCGCTGTTCGCCACGCCATTGGTCGCCGGGTTGTCCAGCAGGAACAGGTACTCGTGCACGGCGTGAGTGCTGAGGTTCACGGTGACGATCCTGGTCGGGACGACCTTCTTGCCGTCCGAGCCGTTCAGGTCGGGCTGCTGCAGGGCGGACTGCATCATGCCGACGAGCATCTTGCCGTCCGGGGTGATCGTCAGGCCTTCCATGCCGCGGTTCGGCACCCGGTTCAGCAGTTCCTGCGGCAGCGTGCCATTCAGCGGCGACAGCCGTCCGATCTCCCGGCCCTTCGCGTTGAAGTGAGTGATGAACGGCCCGTACTCGTCAGACACCCAGAAGGTGCCGTCCCTGAGCGCGACCAGGCCCTCGGAGTCGTAGCCGTTCGGGTCCTGGGCCAGCACGTGCCCGGTCAGGTCCTCGATCGTCTCGCCGGTCGGGTTCTGCGAGTTCACCAGGCCCGAGAAGGGGTGCACGGTCGAGTCCTGCAGCGGGATCGTCTTCAGCAGCACCGCGTTGCTGCCCTCGAGCCTGAACTCGCCGATCGACGGGTCGAAGTTCGGGATCGGCAGCACGTCGTCGCCGCCCGGAGCGCTCACGTTCGGGCCGCGGTCCTCCAGGCCGAACACGATGTTCGGATGACCGGGGTCTTGATAGACCGACGAGCCGAAGCCGCCGGCGTTGAGCGGCACGCCGCCGAACATGCCCAGCGATGGCAGGTGATCGGTATACAGGTGCACCGCGTTGGCCACCGTGTAGCTAAACGTGTCATCGCCGCTGAAGCCAGCCTGCGGCACGTAGCCGAATGAGCCATCCGGGTTGAGCGTGAGCGAGCCATGCGATGGGTCGGTGTGGCTGACGATCTGGAGCGGCGCGCCGGAGTCGTTCGCAAGCACCCCGTGCCTGGCGTTGATCGCGAGCGTCCCGGTGGGGGGCGTGTTATAGAAATCCGCGACCGCGCGCAGCGGCTTGGCCTTATGTGCTGCCGCTGCGGGCGCCTGGGACGCGACGGCCGGCATGACGGCCGCGACGACGACAAGCGGGCCGATCACCACGGCAGCCGGGCGCAAAATACGCCGCGTTCTCAGCGCGCGCATCGCAGGTAGGGGGTTGCGCATTCGCACTCCTCCGGTGCTCAGATCGCGCCGACCTGGCAGCGATCACGCGGAGGCTATCCACCGATCATTAACTTCACGTAGCCGGCGAGTGAAGAAGGCCGCAGCCGCAATGGCAGTTCCGCTGGTTAGCTGCGTTTTGCCGCATTCGGCAGGATGAGTCACAGGAATGTTCACACCTCGTCCGGTGAGATGGCACCACCCGGCGGCTGGACGCCAGCACGCAGGTATTTCGCAAGACGCCGGCGCGCCGGCGGCGGCAAAGACGCTGGAGGCGGGGCGTTCTACCGCAGAATGGTGCCTTGGACGGGCGAGGATGCGCCGCAACTCCCTGCCGCGGATGGCACGGAGAGCGGGCGGAGGTGTGATGGCTGCTGGCCACGAGGCAGTGCCCGGCGTCCAGATACCGCCTGACCAGGCGCGGTCGCGCCAGCGGCGCGGCTCAGGCGGCAGGTGGCGCATCTGGGCGCTGCGAGGGGTGCTCTGGACCATACTGCTGCTGATCGGGTACCGCGGGGTCGCGGCGATCGTCTCGGGCCCGCCGTCGGCGAGCCCGGCTCCCGGTCCAGCGCCGGCCGCAGCGCCCGGCTCCTTCCCGGTGCAGCTGGCCAGCGCCTACGCGCTGCAGTTCGGCGAGGCCTACCTCAATTTCAGCCCGGAGACGGCCAGCAAGCGGGCCGCCGAGCTGGCTGGCTTCCTGCCGCCAGGCACCGACGCCCAGCTCGGCTGGAACGGCTCCGGCGCGCAGCAGCTGCAGGCTGAGCAGGTCGCTTCCGTGTCAGTGCGGGATCCAAGCCACGCGGTCGTGACGCTGCTGGCCACTGTGAACGGCCGCCTGCTTGAGCTTGGCGTGCCGGTGTACGCGGCCAGCGGCGGCATCGTCGTGACCGGCGATCCGGCGCTGCTGCCCGCACCGCCAAGGGCGACCCCGCCGCGCGAGCCGGCGGCCGCCGCAGATCAGGCGACGCAGGCGACGCTGACCGCGCAGCTGCCAGCGTTCTTCCGTGCTTACGCCAGCGGCGACACGCAGACGATGGCGCGCTTCCTCGCCCCCGGCGCGCAAGTCACCGGGCTGCGCGCGAGCGTGATCTTCCGCTCGCTCAGCCGGGTCGAGGTGCCGGCCGGCCACACGGTCCGGCATATCAGCGTCACCGTGACCTGGCTGGAACGGGGCACCGCTGGCGCGGCCGCCAGCTCGGGCGCGCCAGCAGCCCCGGCCACCGTGCAGATGACCTACGGAATGACCGTGGTACGCCACGGCGGCGCGTGGTACGTGCGGTCGATCGGCGCCCTGACCCAGCCACCGGGGGCGCCATGAGCTGAGCCAGCCCTCGGGCGCACGAGGAGGTGCGCCAGGGCAACCCGTCAGAAGAGCCCGCGCCGGCAAAGCAGCCGAAGCCCGTCCGCCGATGGCAGCACACCCCAGGCCCGTTGGCCCGACACCGGTTAGCCCGCATGCAGCTAGCCCCGCACACAGCTAGCACAGTCACTCACCCCCCGGAGGCCAGATGTCGTCGCACCTGCTGATTACGACATCCGCCGCTGCGCTCAGTACCACCGGTCTTGTCCACTACCTGCAAGGACTATTCGGCCCGCTGTTCCTGGGAATCGTCGGAATCGTCGCGATTTTCTTCCTCTTCACCAGGGAGATCCTGCGGTTCGTGCAGTTCTTCCTCCTCGCGGTCGCGATCGGCGTCATTTTCTACACGCCGACCATCGTGCAGACCCTCGCTACCGGCATCTCGCACGCGCTGGGCGTGCACTGACCCGGCCGGCCGGGCCGGTCGGTTGACAGCACAGCAGGCGAAAGGAGAGCGGCTGGTGGACCTGCCCACCTATACCAATATCTGGCGGATCGAGAAACGGCTTTACAAGCTGTATGACTTCCGGCTGCCTATGCCGCTGCCGATCGGCCAGGTCGCGGTCTTCGCCGCCATCACCGTGCCTTATGTGGTCACGCTCACGGTGCTTGGGCTGCCGTTCAGCCACACGCTGGTGTGGGTGTACCTGCTGCCGCCGGGGCTGCTGACCTGGCTGGTGACCCGGCCGGTGCTGGAGAGCAAGCGGCTGCCCGAGCTGGTCGGCTCGCAGCTTCGGTACCTGGGCCAGCCGAGGACCTGGTGCCGGATGGCGCCGCTCGCCGAGAAGGACGAGATCACGATCATCTGCCGGGTATGGCGGGCCAGCCCCTCAGCGAGCGCACTGCCAGCTCAGAGCGCGGCTGCCATCGAGCTTGCCGAGACCGCGGCTGCTGCCGCCGCGAAGGTCACCGGCGCCGCCCCGGCGCGCACTCCAGCCACCGCCAGGCCAGCCGCAGCCGCCGTGCATCGTGGCGCCCGCGACTCTGCCAGCGGGCTGTCAGCAGCCGGGCGGTCGCCGGGACGGCCGGCCGCCGCAAATGTCGCCGCGCCAGCCGAGGCGAGCCGGCTGCGGCAGCGCGAGCGGGCACCAGCAAGGCCAGCGGTGACCGGAAGGGCACGGCAGACCGGCGCCGGGTCGGGAACGCCGGGCCGCCCGGCACCGCCGGCCGGTGCCGCGCCAGCGGGGGCGAGCCGCCAGGCACCGCAGTGGCCATTCGCCGGAATGCACGCCCCGGCGCCGTCAGCGCCCGCGACCGAGCAACCGCAGGCACCGGCAGCGGCGCGCGCCCCGGCTGAGCCGACCGTGGGTCAGCAGCCGGCCGAGGCAGCGGCAGCGGTCCCGGCGAAGGCAGTTTCTGCCGCGCCCGCGCCGGCCGCGGCCCCGGGAGTCACCCCGGCACAGCAAGCCTCGGTGTCTCCTGAGGCAGCAGTCCCCGCGAAGGAAGTTTCCGTTGCGCCACGGACGGCCGCGGCCCGGACAGCCACCCCGGCACAACGCCCCCAGACAGCTCGGCCGCCGGCGGTGACCGTGCGAGCCACCGGCGAGTCACGTCCAGGGCGGGAGGTCGAGCGCGCGCTGGCGGCGCCGTCCGCGCAGCGGCCGAACGGCTGGCGGGATCACGTCGTCGTCGTGCCCGGCGGGCACCGGCCCGGCCAGCCAGGACGGCCGCAGCGCGATCAGGCAAGGGCCGTGCTGCCGGTGGCCGGGCCGCGCCGGATCGTCGTGCTCGGCTGCACCGTCGGCGCCGGCCAGACCGTGACCGCGCTGATGACCGGCGAGACGCTGGCGGCGCTGCGCAGTGATCAGGTCGCCGTGCTCGACCTCAACCCCGGTCCGGCTTCCCTCGCCGAGCGCGCGCGCAGCGTCCCGGCGCTGCCGCTGGCCGGCGGGCAGTCAGGTCAGCAGGCCGCGACCCGGCTGGAAGTCATCTCGCGCGGGGACGCGGCTGACCCGGCGGCCGAGCAGCACGCCGGCCGGATCTTCGAGCTAGTGTCCGCCCGCTACCCGCTGACGTTCGCCGACCCGGCAGCGGCGGCGGTGCCGAAGGTTCTCGCGATCGCCGACCAGCTGGTGCTCGTCGCCCCGGCCAGTGAGGAAGCAGCCAGGGCGATCGCGATGACCTACGAGTGGCTGGAGGCACACGGCCACGCCGCCCTGGCCGCCGCGGCGGTCACCGTGCTGAACGGCGTCAGCGCGGCGACGCTGCCGCACGTGCAGCACGCCGAGTCCGTGGCCAGCGGCCGGTGCCGCGCAATCGTCCGGGTGCCGTGGGACAACGGCCTGAAAGACCGGCAGGAAGAACGCGGTCTGCCGCTGACCCCCGAACCGCACGCGCCGGACAGCGCCCCCGCGAGCCTGAGCCAGGCGGCGGTGCACGCCTACACCGCGCTGGCCGGCGTGCTCGTGGCCGGGCTGGCCGAGCCGGCCACGCTGTCCGGGGCGCGGGCATGAGCGGCCGGCGGTCCACCGCGCGGAGCGGCCGGTGAGCGCGCGCACCAGCGGGCGGACGAGCGGGCGCAGCAGGCTGGCCGTGCGCTACTTCGACGACCGGATCCTGCTCACCGAGTCGCACGCCTGGGCCTACTTCCGGGTCCCCACGACGTCGTACGAGTTCACCACGCCAGCCGAGCGCGAGGCGCTGGCGGTCAACCTCACCGTGGCGCTGGCCGCCATCCGCGGCCAGGACGCCGAGGTGCACCTGCGCATCGCGCACCGCCCGTATCCGGCCGCCGAGTGGGCGACCGGCCTGGACGGCACCTCCGACGGCGGGCCTGGCTGGGTCGAGTACCTGGACGAGATGTACCGGCGGGTCTGGGCCAAGGACTTCTGGACCAAGGAGGTCTACCTTGGCGTCCGGCTCGGTCAGCGCGGTGTCCGCGCGCAGCTGTCCGGCGGGGTCATCTCCCAGCTGCTCAGCGCCTACCGTACCGGGGAGCAGGCACTCGGGATCGAGGACGACGCGGTGCCGTCGGCCGAGATCAGCCGGTGGCAGGAGCAGGCGGAGCGGCTCGGCCGGGCGCTCGGCGCCAGCGCGCTGGCCGCGCGGCACGCCAGCTCCGACGACATCGCCTGGCTGTTCCAGCACGCGCTGCTCGGCACCGTCGGCGACGCGCCGCCGTCAGCGTCACGCGGGCGCAAGTGGGGCGCCGGGGAGATCGAGTCGCTGCTCGAGGGACAGGTACACAACGGCAGGACACTGCTGCGGCTCGAGCACCAGGAAGGCGAGAGTTACGCGGCGTTCCTCTCGTTCTCCCGCTTTCCCGATGTCATGTACTTCCCCGAGGGTGAGCCATGGCTGCATTTCGCTGACGCGCTCTCGTTCCCGGTCGAGGCCAGCCTGCGGATGAGGCTGATCCCGCCGGCCAAGGCGAGCAAGGACGTCAGCCGCAGGCTCGCGCACGCCAGGGACATGGACGCGCATATCAGGGAAGCGGGCGCTGAGCTGCCGATCGCGCTGGCTGAGCAGATCGAGGCGGCCAGGCTGCTGGAGCACGGCATCACCAAGGAACGGCTGCCGTTCG
The DNA here is from genome assembly GCA_036495525.1 of Streptosporangiaceae bacterium. Classification (GTDB taxonomy): domain Bacteria; phylum Actinomycetota; class Actinomycetes; order Streptosporangiales; family Streptosporangiaceae; genus DASXMR01. The sequence continues at coordinate 11,515 of DASXMR010000053.1, forward strand.
TGTACGGCTGGCACCGGCTGATGGTGGCGGCGCCGACCCGCGAGCTGTGCGTGCGCCGCGCCGAGGCGGTCGCCGAGCACTACCGCGACGTCGGCATCGACGTGACGAACTCCACCGGAGACCAGTTCTCGCTGCTGTGCGAGTCGCTGCCGGGCGACAAGGTCAGGCTCAGCTCGTACCTGCAGCGGCAGCCGCTGTACACGATCGCCGGCGGGATGCCGACCGCGACGGTGGACCTCGGAGACCGGCCGGCGCCGGACGCCGGGTGGATCGGCCCCTACATCGGCGAGACGCTCGGCCGCGCGCGCTCGGTCGTGCACTTTGACCCGCTGGTCGCGGCGGCCAGGAACCGGCCCACCGCGGTGGCGATCACCGGCGAGCCAGGGGGCGGGAAGACCACGCTCGCGCTGCTGCTCATCCTGCAGCTTGCGCTGCGCGGCGTGACCGTGGCGGTAATCGACCCCAAGGGCGACGCCGAGTCGCTGGTCTCGCTGCTGCAGCAGCGCGGCCGCAAGGCCAGGGTGCTGCCGCTCGGCAGCGCGGTACCCGGCCTGCTCGACCCGTTCTCGTTCGGCGACGACCTCGCCGAACGGCGGACGATGGCGACCGAGACGCTCCGGCTGCTGCTGCCGCGGATGAGCGAGGAGCGCGAGAGCGCGATGATTCAGGCGGTGGCGGCGATCGCCGGCGCCGGCCAGCCAAGCCTCGGCAAGGTCGTCGAGCACCTGGAGGCGTCAGCCGACCCGGCGTCGATGAACCTCGGCGCCGTGCTGCGGTCGATGTCGGAGATGAAGCTGGCCAGGCTCTGCTTCGCCCCGTCGGGCGGGCTCGGCATGGACGCGGCCGGGTGGACGACGGTGTTCACTCTTGCCGGGCTGACCCTGCCGGATGCCGGGGTCAAGCGCGACGACTACTCCTACGAGCAGCGGCTCTCGGTGGCGCTGCTCTACCTGGTGTCCCAGTTCGCCCGGCGGCTGCTGAACGGGATGGACCGGCGGGCACCCAAGGCCATCATTCTCGACGAGGCGTGGGCGATCACCTCGACGCCGCAGGGGGCCAAGCTGATCCCCGAGGTTTCCCGGATGGGCCGCTCCCGCAACACCGCGCTGATCCTGGTCTCGCAGAACGCCGGTGACCTGCTCAACGAGCAGGTGACCAACTGCATCTCCGGGGTCTTCGCGTTCCGCTCCTCGGAACGGGCGGAAGTCGCCAGTGTGCTGGCCCTGCTGGGCGTCGAGGCCTCAGACGAGCACAAGGCGGCGCTGCGATCGCTCGGCAACGGCGAGTGCATTTTCCGCGACCTTGACTCGCGGGCCGGCCGGATCAGCGTCGACCTGATCTCCGACGAGCTGCGGGAAGCGCTGGACACCAACCCGACCAGGGCCAGGCCAGGTGAGGTGCCGGTGCCACGGGAAGGCCCAGTGCCGGTGAAGGGCGCAGCGCCGGCGGCGGGTCAGGCGAGTCAGCCCGGCGCCGCCGGGCCGCCAGCTGAACAGCCGGCCGGGCGTTAGCCCTGCCTGGCCGTCGTCAACCCCCCAACACCCCCCGACCAGGAGCCCCGCCCCGATGCTGAGATCCCGTCGCCTGCTGCGCCGGACCGCGCTGGTTGTCGCCATGCTCGCGGTCCTGCTCGGCCTGCCGCACGGCGGGGGTCAGTCCGGGCCGGCCGCATCGCCGGGTGTCGCGGCCGCGTCGGCTGTCCCGGCTGCGCCAGCGGCCGCGACGACCGGGCAGGCGGCTGGCAGCGCGCGCGAGCCGGCCGCGGTGCAGACGATGGCCATGACCGGGTCGGCCACCTCGTCCGGCCTCTGCTCCGTGCCCGGGATCGGCGACATCGGCGGACTGATCGGGTTCTGCTCGCTCGGCCAGGCCGGGCTGACCGGCGACCTGAACAGCCTCTGCGAGCCGTCGACGCCCACGCCGGAGCCGGCCAGCGCCGGGATCGACGCGCTGGTCGAGCCGCCGGCTGCCACCAGCCCGGCCATCTCGACGCCCTATAGCCAGTACGGCGTCGCCGGGACCTACTGGGCCGCGACGGACCTGCAGTGCTCGGACATGACGTCGCTGATCGGCAACAGCGTCGGCGGGATGCTCTTCGACATCGCCAAGTCGATCGACCGGGTCACGATCACCATCTACCAGGCAGCCGCTGGCGAGGGCATCCTGTCCTGGCTGCGCAGCGCCGCCGACCGGCTGATCACCAGCCTCGGAAACGCCATCTACTTCCCGTACGTAGCAGTGATCGTCATCCTGGGCGCGATCTGGCTGGCCTGGCAGGCGCTGATCCGCAAGCGCGCTACCCGCTCGGTCGAAGGCACCATCTGGATGGTTGCGGCCTGCGCGGCGGCGATCTGGCTGATCGGGCGGCCAGCGGACTTCACCGGGCTTGGCAAGGGCGTGTCCGACGGGATCTCCACCACGCTGAACGCCGCGTTCGCCAAGCTGCCGAGCCCCGGCCAGGGCGGCTGCATGCCGGTGCAGAAGGCGGACCCGCAGATTCAGCCGTCCAGCTTCAGCTACACCGCTGGCAACACGGTGGTCGACCAGAACGCGAACAACCTGTGGACCGTGCTGGTCTGCAAGCCGTGGCTGGCCGGCGAGCTGGGCACCACCAGCTTCGCCCCGCCGGGCGCGAGGCCGACGGCGGTGAACATCTACGCCAGGCAGCTGCTGTGGTCGCAGGCAATCGCGGCGAACGAGAAACCGACGCCCGCGCTGATCAAGGCCAAGCAGGCGACCTATACCGGGATCGCGCAGAGCATCAGGCTGCGTGACCCTGGTGCCTACCCGCTGTTCCAGGGCAAGCAGTGGACGACCAGGCTGGAGATCGGCTTCGCGGCGTTGCTGGCGGCCTTGCTGGCCGGCCTGCTGGTGCTGCTGATCTCTGTGACGCTGATCCTGCTCAAGCTCGGCTTTCTGCTGCTGCTCATCGTCGGCCCGTTCTTCCTGCTGATCGGCACCCATCCGGGGTTCGGCCGGGTGATCGCGCTGCGCTGGCTCGAGCTGCTGGTCGGGGTGCTGCTCAAGCAGGCCGCCGTGGCCCTGGTGCTCAGCGTGCTGCTCTACAGCTACGCGCTGATCATGGGCACCAGCGACGCGGTGCTGCCGTGGGCACTCAAGATCCTGATGATCGCGCTGGTCACGGTCGCCGCGGTGATCTACCGGCGGCCATTCCAGCACCTGTTCTCCTCGGTGGGCTACGGCGTGCTCGGCGCTGGCGAGCGAGCCGAGACTGACCTTCGCCGGGCAAGCGCGACGCTGCGGGAGAACACGCTCGCCGCCGCCACCGCGGTACCGGGCGTGGCTGGTTACCGTGCGGCGCGCTGGGCGCGGCGCAATCCGGCGCAGGCAGCCGGCCTGGCCATGGCCGCGGCGACAGCTAGCGGTGCCGCGGCGGCCGCCGGAACGGCCGCGTCCGGCGTCAACGCGCCAGAGGGCAGTGCCGAGTCTGACGCGGCAGCCAGCCCGGCGGCCGCGCCCGACCGGGCGACCGCGTCCGGCCGGGCCGGGCTTGGCAGCCGGGCGCGCGCACTCAGCGGCGTCGCGAGCGACGGTGCTGGCCGGGAAGCGCCGCCGCTGCGGCTGCCGTCACGCCAGCAGGCCACGTCCTCCGGCAGCGGCGGACGGAGCGGCGGCGCGGTAGCGGGCGGCGGGGTAGCGGCCAGCACGGGGCCGGGCAGCGCGGCGCCGGGACGAGCCCCGGCTGGCGGTTCCCGGCTACCAGCCGGCCGCCCGGTGCCCGCCCGACCGCAGCCGGCCAGGTCACGCGCAAGCGCGCCGACGGGGCGGGGCGAAGCAGGCGGTGCCGCCAGGCCGGCGAGCCCGGCCGGCGGGAGCAGTTCCGCCGGACCGCCAGGCGACCAGGGCCGCGGGGGAGCGGGCCGCGGGGGAGCGGGCCGCGGCGGCGGCCCGTGGCAGGGGTCCGCACGTCGCGAGGCGCCGGCCAGGCAGGCCTCGCCCGGGCGCCGGCCAGCACCAGCCCGCCAGCCGGCCAGGGCCAGGTCACGCGGCGCGGCTGGCGGGCCGGGCAGCGGGCGCGGGTCAGCAGCCCCGTCACGTCCCTGGTTCGCGCCCCGGTCAAGTTCCCCGGCCGGCGGCGACCCGGCTGCCGGGGACGGCGATCCTGGCACCCAGGCGGCCGATCAGGCGGCAGCGCCAGGCCCGTTCTGGCTGCGGCCGGTCAGGCGCAGGAAGTAGCCGACCCGGATGGAGCTCACGCCCGCGCAGCGCAAGCTGGCCTTCGCCGTCATCGTGCTGATCCTGGCTGGCCTCGGTGCGTGGCTGATCCTGCCGGGACGGCACCCGGCGCAGGCGGCGGACGCTCCGCCCGCCCAGCCGGCTGCCTCGCCGTCAGCCAGCCAGCCCGTCAGCGCGCCGGCGAGCACTCCGGCCGGCAGCGGGCCGGCCGGCCAGCAGGGACCGGCTGCGTCGCCGTCACCCGGCGGCCCGGTATCGCCAAGCACAGTGCCGGACATCTACCGCTGGCTGCCGTTTACCCAGGCCGAGCTGAGCACGGCCGCTGCCAGGGCCGTGGCCTTCGGCCGCGACTACGGGACCTTCTCCTACACCGGCGACGCGGCCAGCTACCTCGCGCCGATGCGCGGCCTGGTCACCAGCCAGCTCGCCCAGGTCATCGGCCGCGCCTACGCCACGCCCGGCGTGGCCAGCGAGCGGGCGAGCAAGCAGCAGGTATCGACCGGCTCTGCGGCAATCACGTCGCTGCGCGCGTTCGGCCACTCGAGCATCACCTTCGTCGTGGCGGTGACCGAGCGGGTGACCGATACCAGCGGCCGGAGCAGCTCCACCACCGACTACGCCGTGACGGTGACCGGCGGCGCCGCGAGCTGGCAGGTCAGCGATGTCGAGCTGGCCTCCGCCGGGAACGCATAGCCAGGGGCCGCGGTGAAGCTGAGCAGGGGCCTCGTCATCGCACTGGCCGGCCTGGCGCTGGTCCTCGTGCTCGGCCTGCTCACCGTGCCGGTGGTCATGTTCGCCAGCGGCAGCCTGCAGTTCCTGTCCGGCGGCGCGTGCTCGGCTGCGCACGGCGGGGCTGCGGCCCAGCCCCCGGCAAGCACGGCCGCGAGTGACTCGATCCCGGCGAACTACCTGACGCTGTTCCGCGCCGACGGCAGGAAGTACGGCGTGCCGTGGGTGATCCTCGCGGGGATCGGCAAGGTCGAGAGCGACGACGGCCGGTCCGCGCTGCCCGGCGTGCGCAGCGGTCAGAACGGCTTCGGCGCGGCCGGGCCGATGCAGATCGGGATCGGCGGCGCGTCGAGCAATACCTGGGGCGGCACGCCCGTACACCCGGCCAGCGAGCAGGTCAGCGGTGTCGCGACGGATGGGGACGGCGACGGCATCGCGAGCGTGTACGACGCAGCCGACGCGATCGCGGGTGCCGCGAAGTACCTGCTGGAGCACGGCGTGCTCGACAACGTGCAGGGCGCGATCTTCGCCTACAACCACCTGCAGAGCTATGTCCAGGACGTGCTGTCGTGGGCCGGGACCTACTCGCAGGGCGGGTTCTCGGTCAGCCCGGTCACGCTGGACAGCGCGCCGAGCTGCCTGCCGGGTGTCGGGTCAGCGCCGAACGCAGCGGTGGCCGAGGCTATCGCGTTCGCCGAGGAACAGCTGGGCAAGCCCTACCAGCTCGGCGGCACCGGGCCGGATGCGTTCGACTGCTCCGGCCTGGTGATGGAGGCGTACCGGGCCGCTGGCATCGACATCCCGCGCACCTCCCAGCAGCAGTTCGGCTGGGGCCCGAGAGTCAGCCCGCGGCATGTTCAGCCGGGCGATCTGGTGTTCTTCGCAGGCGCCGATGGCACGGTGCAGCACCCGGGGCACGTGGGCCTGGTGATCGGCGGCGGCAAGATGGTGGAGGCCTTCGCGACCGGCTTCCCGATCCGGATCGCCCCGTATACCGGCCGCGACCCGGTCGGCTTCACCCGCCCGTGGGCACACAAGGGCGTCACCCTTGCTGGGTCTCAGTAGGTCAGGGTTCCGAAGCGGCCGAGACCTGCCGGTGAGCGGCGGAGACGGTTTGCGAACGACGTTCTCGAACTAGTAGCCTGATTGCGAACGATGTCTGCGAAATAGGAGGGGGCGATCATGGCGAGCGAGAGCACCCGCGAGGTGCGCTACGCGGCCAACGGTGACGTGCGGATCGCATTCGAGGACCTGGGTGGCTCCGGCGGTGAGCCGCTGCTGCTCGTCATGGGCCTCGCAGTGTCGCGGTTCTGGTGGCCGGACGGGCTGGTCAGCGATTTCGTCAGCCGCGGCTTTCATGTCGTCGCCTACGACCAGCGAGACGCCGGGCAGTCCACCCACTTCCCCGGCGCGGGGACGGCCAGCCCGCTGGCCGCGGTGCTGCGCAGGTCCTCACCCCTCTATACGGCCGAGGACATGACCGACGACGCCGCGGCCGTCCTGGACGCCGTTGGCTGGGACTCGGCGCATCTGTTCGGCCACTCCATGGGCGGGCAGGTGGCCCAGCGCATCGCCGTGCGGCATCCAGGCCGGGTGCGCAGCGTCACCTCCTCAGCCTCACTGCCGGGCGACGCCGGCCCGCTCGCGGCCGGACGCTACGTGCGCCTCGGCACCGTTTCCCGGCTCGCCCGGCTGAGGTTTCCCGAGGGCAGGGAGGGTGATCTCGCCCTGGCCGTCGCGGTCACCAGGCTCGTCGCGTCGGCGGCATACCCTCCCGACGCGGATGCGGTGCGCCGGATGGCGGAGCGGGACCAGGTCAGCGGCGCTCGTGACACGGCCGCGCAGAGCCGCCAGGCCGGCGCCAAGTGGCACGGCGGCCCGATGTCCGGGATCGGTGTCCCGGTGCTGGTGCTGCACGGCGCCGAGGACCCGCTGCTGCGGCCAGCTGCCGCCCGCCGCACCGCTGCGCAGATCAGCGGCGCCCGGCTGGTGATGTTGCCGGGCGTCGGGCACTTCCTGCCTGAGGCTGTCTACCCGCAGGTCGCGGCCGAGGTCCTGGCACTCGCTGACCGGGCCGCAGCGGCTCCGGGAGCGGCGTAAGCAGCCGGCCACCGACCGGGCGGCCTGCCAGGCCGGCGGGCGCCAGGGTCAGCTCGCCCGGTGCCGCGGCGGCGTGGCGTCCTCGTCCGGGGTCACTGCCCTGGCATCGAGATCCGGATGGCGCAGCAGTCGGTCTACCAGCTCGGCCGGTCCGCCGAAGCAGGTCCAGTCGTCATCCCACAGCGTGGACGCCAGCCACGAGCGGTCAGCCGGGAAGATCAGGTTGGGCAGCGTGCCCGGCCAGAGTCCGCCGTCACCGCGACGCCAGGTCATCGCCTGCGACGGCCCGGCCGCCACCAGGACGTAGTGCCAGCCCGCGTACGTGGTCACTGTCGGCGTGTCAGGGAAGATGATGTCGTCGGCGCCCGTGTCGAGATAACCGAGCCACCAGGACTGGCCCGGCGACTGCCGGCCCAGCAGCGCGACTAGCGCGCGGTCGTGCCTGTCCTGTCTCTCGCGATCATCAGCCAGCGCGACGGTGGCGTACGCCTCGAACACCGGCGGAATGGCAGCCGCAATGGTGCGGCCGAGTGCAGTGCCCGCGGTGATCCAGGCGACATCGGCGTCGGTACCGATCCGCCACGTGGCGCCATCCCTGCTCCGGGTCAGCACGCAGCCAGGATATTGTCCTGCGGCGCCGGGCAGCCGGGCCGGTCGCGGCCGGCGGCAACCGGTGAGCGGCGAGCGGCTCCGCTGCGCAGCCGCCGGATTAGCTGGCTGGCATGCGAGTGGGGCGGTGGAACAGCCGCTGAGGTGTCGTGCCCGAGCCTGATGCCTCGGCCTCGAAGGTCTGCACGGCTCCCTCGACCGATAGGCCCTTGGTCTCCGGCAGGAAGCGGTAGACGAAGCCGATGGCCACCACGCACAACACAGCGAAGCAGACCATCACCCAGCCGAGGCCGATCGCGCGGTGCCAGGCCGGGAATGCCTCGATCAGTGCATAGTTCGCCAGCCAGTCGACGGCTGCGGCGATCGCCGCCGCGCGGCCGCGGACGGATGTCGGGAACACCTCGCCCTGGATCAGCCAGCCGGTGCCGCCGACGCCGATGGCGAATGAGGTGATGAAGAATGAGAACCCGACCATCACCACGACGGTCTTGGGAATGTCGGTGAGGAACGCCACGCCGAGGGCCGCGAGCAAGATGAACACGGTCATGCCCGCATAGCCGCCGATGGCCAGCGGTCGCCGGCCGTGCTTGTCGATCCAGCGGAAGGCGAAATAGGTCGCGACTACGTTGACCGCGCCGAGAATGGCGGTGACCTCGACACCGGCAACCGCCGCGTTGACTGCATTGTGGCCGGTCAGGAAGAAACCGGACAGGATCGTCGGACCGTAATAAAACGGTACGTTGATTCCGGTTATCTGCTGGAAGATGAAGAAGACGCAGACAACGATCAGCGCCCGCCGCACCCCGGCTGTCCACAAGGTCTTGCGCCGGCGTTCCGTTTCCTGGCCAGCCAGCTCTTTGCTCGCCTGGCGTACCTCGTGTTCAGAGACGGTCATGTCCAGCCGGCCGAAGGCCTTCCTGGCGTCGTCGTAGCGGCCGTGCAGCATCAGCCAGCGGGGCGATTCAGGCATGCGTGACCGCAGCGCCACCGCGACCAGTGCGGGAACGCCGCCCAGGCCGAGGATCAGGCGCCAGTCGGCGCCCCCCGCGCTGCCCGGCGCCGCCTTCAGGACGATGACTGCCACCAGGTACGAGACCAGGATCCCGACCGTGATCATCCACTGCTGGATGATGCTCAGCTGCCCGCGCCGGCTGCGTGGCGCGAACTCCGCGATATAGGCGGTCGCGATCGCGGAGTCCGCGCCGATTGCCAGCCCGATGAGCGTCCGGGATCCGAGCAGCATGGCGGCATTCACGGTGACCGCCGATAGCACCGCCCCGACTGCGTAGATGGCAGCGTCGGTGATCAGCAGGAACTTACGGCCGAACTTGTCCGTCAGCGGCCCTGCCACCAGCGCACCAGCCGCAGCACCCAGGGACGCGCCGGCCACCAGGTAACCGGTGGCGAAGCTCGACAGGTGGTAAGGAATGAAGCCCAGCGCTGAGCCGATGTTCGACGTGTCATATCCGAACAGAAAACCGCCGATGCAGGCGAGCACGGCAAGGTACCAGTAGAAATTGGTTGGTATCCGAGCGTCGAGTTCCGCTAGGACGTTCCGCTCGGACGGCTGCGCGCCCATCGTTTCTGCAGTCATGTGGCCCTCCAGGCGCTGCCCGGTACCCTGCCTTGGCGGCTGCAAACGCGGGGTCAGTCAGCCTCGATGGCCATTAGGCAGAGGCGGCGTGAGCTGCGCTTCACGCGGAGCGGGGCAGGGCGGCGCCGGCGAGCAGGTCGTGCGGGCACCTCGGCGGTGGGCCGGGGTCAGCGGCCGGGATCGAGCGGCAGCGGGCGGCGCGGGACGGGCACGGAGTGCACGATCGACGTCGTGGTGCGCCCGTACGGGGTGAACCGGTCCAGGATCTCCTCGAGGTCGTCCATGGCCCGCAGGTGCAGCATCAGCACGTAGCAGTCCTCGCCGGTCACCCGGTAGCACTCGGTCACTTCCGGGGTTGCCCGCGCGGTCTGCGGCACCCGGTGCAGGTCGGCGCTGTTCGGGCTGATCCTGACCAGTGCGCAGATCGGGTAACCGAGTGCGTGCGGGTCGACCTCGGCCCGGTAGCAGACCACGCCAGAATCCTCCAGCCGGCGAACCCGCTCTGCCATGGCCGGCGCAGACAGGGCGACTCGCCGGGAAAGCTCACTGACCCGCAGCCTGGCGTCGGCCTGCAACTCGGCCAGTATCGCCCGGTCGATCTCGTCCAGCGAGACGAAGGCCATCCTTCTCTCAGACTTTCGATCTGACATGTATCCCGCCCTGAGAACCATCGATCAGCCATTCACCTGGCGCACTTGATCTTCATACCATGCGCTGGTGAAGGTAACGCCCGGCAGCCCGCCCGCGCGCGCTGCCGTCGGCCCGGCCGCTGGCGATGCCGGGCCTGGCCTGCTTGACCGGCTGCCGCCAACCTCGTTCTTCCTGGTCAGTGCTGTTTTTCACTACCTCGGCCCGTCGCTGGCCGTGCTTCTGTTCGCGCGAATCGACGTGCTCGGCGTGGCCTGGCTGCGCATCGTCACCGCCGCGGCGGTCTTCGCAGCCTGGCGGCGGCCGTGGCGGCTGATCAGCAGGCTGACCAGGCCGCAGCGCCGGAACCTGCTGGCCCTCGGGGCTGTCCTCGCGTTCATGAATGCCGTGTTCTACCTCGCCGCCGACCGGCTGCCGCTGTCCACGGTCAGCTCGATCGAGTTCCTGGGCACGATCGTGCTGGCTGCCGCCGGAGCACGGACGTGGCGCAACGCGGCCGCGCTTGCGGTGACCGTCGGGGGAGTGGCGGTGCTCACCGAGGTCCGTTTCACCGGGCAGCCGCTGGGCTTTGCCTTCGCGTTCGCCAACTGTGCCGGGTTCATGCTCTACGTCGTCCTCGCCCACCGGATCGCGAGCACGGCCGTCCCTCCGGGGACCGGCGGCGCGGCCGGGGCAGCGCAAGGCGGGCGCAGTCCGCTGGCCGGCATCGATCAGGTCGGCGCGGCCATGCTGATCGCCGCGGCCGTCATCACGCCGATCGGCGCCGCCAGCGCCAGGCCGGCGTTCGCCGACCCGGTGCTGCTGCTGGCCGGAGCCGGGGTCGGCGTCTGCTCGTCGGTCATCCCGTACGTCACCGACCAGCTCGCGATGGCGCGGCTGCCGCGGGCGACGTTCGCGCTCATGCTCGCGCTGCTGCCAGCCGCCGCGACCCTGCTCGGACTCGTGATCCTGCGGCAGGTGCCGACCGGCCAGGATCTCGCCGGAGTCGGCCTGGTCATCGGCGGGCTCGCCCTGCACGACGAGAGAACGTCACGGAACGGGCAGCCGGACGGGGGCTAGCCGCTCAGGCAGCGAGCAGCAGGATGCCGGTGACAAGCAGCGCGGCGACCCTGGCTGCCTGCAGCGCGATGTAGCCATAGTGCGCGCCGGAGCGGGGCACGTCCTGTTCGGCGAGAGGTGCTATTTCGGCGTCACGGTCGCCCGGCGAGGGGTCGCTGCGAGTCCTCGGGAAGCTGGTATCGCTGGCTGAGCAGCATGTTTGCCGAGGTGCAGCCGTGCTGAGAGATTGCACCGGTTGAAGTCGGAATAAGACCCGGCGCTGCAGAAGTTTCCGAGACATGGGGCGCGGTTCTCGCAGCGTGGCGGGTTCCTAAGAACCGATGGCTGCGCAGGGGCACACACCTACTGCCGGGTCCGGGGGCGAGCCGGCAGCTATGGCCAGCGTGCATGCAGCGGCGCGCCAGACCAGGCAGCGGCTGGCCGACGCATCTGAGTCGATGGTCCGGGCGGGTCTTGCCCTCCCGCGCTGGGTGCTGCTGACGGCCGGCCTGGCCCCTGCCGTGCTCACGGGCGGCTGGCTGACCGCAGGCATGCTCCAGCCGACACCTTATGACCCGGTCAGGCAGACGATCAGCGTGCTGGCTGGCAGCGAGGGCAATTATCCCTGGATCATGACCGGCGCGCTGTACCTGACCTGCGGCCTGTATATCGTCACCGCGGCAGGGCTGGCCCAGCTCAGACCGTCGGCCAGGCTGCTGCTGGTGCTCGCCGGGCTCTGCAGCGCCGGGATAGCCTCCGCTCCTGAGCCGGCCGGCGGGCCGACGACCGTGCACATTGCCTGGACTGTCATCGGCGGGGTGACCATCGCAGTGTGGCCGGCGGTTGCCGGACGGGTAGGCGACTCGGCACCTGTCATCGTCCGGGCGCCTGGCGCCGTCATCATTACGGTGCTTTTCGTCGCGCTGCTTGGCTGGGTGCTGTGGGAGACGCAGGGCGGCAATGACCTCGGCCTGGCCGAGCGGCTCGCCTCTTCAGTGCAGACCACCTGGCCGTTCGTGGTCGCCGTCTCGCTTCGCCGGGCCACGTCCTCGCACCAGGTCGATGACGAGGTTACTGACGGCCCAGCCAGCCGCGAGGACGGCTTTCGCCGTGGCGATCGGGCGCAGCCCGCGCAGCCCCGCGTTCCCCGACAGGTAGGGCGGGCTGATCAGCCCGCCCAGGCGGGGCAGCGGGCACTGCCACGCGGTAGCGGCGATTCCTTAGCGGCACGGCGGTCCTCAGACAGCGCGCCACCGACCGGCCTTGCTGAGCAGTCCGGGCCGGTCGTGCCGTCCGGGCGCGCGCCGGCGGGCGGATCCGCCGCGGCGAGCGGGCCTGCCGGAGCAGCCGGTCAGGAAGCAGCCGAGTCGCCGGATGGCCCGGCTGGCTGATCGGCTGGTTCGGCACAGCGCGCCAGCGCGTCGCGCGAGCGGTTGATCCTCGCGTCCAGGTCAGCGAGGAATGCCTCCAGGCCTGCCCGCTTGGCCTCAACCGTGGTCCGCAGGCCCTCCTGCAGGCTCAGGCACTCTCGGATCAGCTCCCGACGCTCGCTGCTGCTGGTGCGCTGATCCCGATAGGTGAGGCGGATCTGCGCCATCCGGTCCTCAGCCCGCAGCACGATGGCGATCTCGTCGAGGTTGAGCCCGAGCAGGGCTTGGAGCTCGCGGATGCGGGCCACCCGCGCGAGGTCACCCTCGGAGTAACGGCGCGTGCCGCCCGGTGTCGTGCGCGCGGGCACCAGCAAGCCGATCTGCTGGTAATACCGCAGCGCCCGTTCCGACACTCCGAGGCGGCTGGCGGCCTCGCCGATGCCGAGCAGGTCAGAACCGGTCGCTGTGCTCATCGCCATCAGGCCTCCTGCGACCTGCCCGGGTCGTCGGCGGTGTCCTGGCCGGGGCTGACGCTGACCGCGCCCTCACTCGCCGAGCCGTTGGGACGGCCGCCTGCGGCCCGCGAGCTGCCGTTCCCGGCGCTGCCGTTCCCCGCGATGCTGCCCGGCGTGCCGCCCGGGTGGCCGTTCCTGGCGGCCTGCGCGGTACCGCTCGCCGCCGTGGCGAGCTTGCCGTTCGCGGTGCCGTCGGTCGTGCGGCTGGCCGTGCCTGGCAGCCCGTCGCCGACGGCGTCGTAGCCGACCTCGATCGCCGACTCGGCGGCGGCCTCAGCCACTTCCTCGGCCAGCGGCGCTGGCCGGTGCAGGTAGCGCTTGCCCCTGACGGCCGAGGCGACGATCGCGATCAGGGTCGCGATGGCAGCGAACTCGAAGGCCAGGTGCAGGCCGCCGGCGAACGGCTCCTCGATGAGCCGCGGGAAGAACGAGCGCCCGGTGACGAACGCGGCCTGCTGCGGGGCCATGTGCTGCAGCGCGCCCGTGGGCCCGAGCAGCTGCTGCACCGGGTTGTAGCCAAGGAACGCGGAGAACAGGCTGCCGATCGGCGGCTCGTTCGCCACCGTGTGTGCCGCACCCACCGGGACCCCGGCACTGACCAGGCCGCGGAACAGGTGCGACGGGAGCCGGGATGCCAGCCCGAGCGTGACGATGGTGAAGAACAGGCCCATGGACAGCACGGTCGCCGAGTTCTGGAAGGTGTTGAGCATCCCGGCGCCTGCGCCGCGCTGCTCGGGCGGCAGGCTGTTCATCACCGAGGCCTGGTTGGGCGAGAAGAACAGCCCCATGCCGACCGCGAACAGGAAGATCAGCAGGGCGAACCAGGGGTAGCTGAAGTTGATCGGCAGCAGCTCGAGCAGCAGGAAGCTGGCGCCGGAGACCACCAGGCCGGCGGTCGCGAAGAGCCGCGCGCCGTAGCGGTCGGACATCGCCCCGGCCAGCGGGCCGACGATCAGGAAGCCCACGGTCAGCGGGATCATCGAGATGCCCGCCCACAGCGGGGTCTGGCTGAAGCTGTAGCCGTGCTGCGGCAGCCAGATTCCCTGCAACCAGATGATCAGCATGAACTGGATCCCGCCGCGGCCGAGCGCACCGAGCAGGCCAGCGATGTTGCCGGCTGTGAAGGCGCGGATCCGGAACAGCCCGAGCCGGAACATGGGCTGCTCGACCTTCGTCTCGACCCAGCCGAACAGGACAAGTACGGCGATGCCGCCGAAGATCGCGCTGAGCACGTACGGGTTAGTCCACCCGGTCGGGTGCCCGCCGTACGGGAGCAGCGAGTAGACGATCCCGGTCAGCAGGCTGATCAGCCCCGCCGCGAACAGGGTGTTGCCCAGCCAGTCGATCTTGGCAGGGATCCGGATCCCGTTGTCGCGCAGCTTGAGATAGGCCCAGACGGTGCCGAACAGGCCGAACGGGACCGAGACCAGGAACACCAGCCGCCACTCGATCGGGGCGAGCACGCCGCCGAGGAGCAGGCCGATGAACGAGCCGCTGACCGCGGCGATGCCGTTGATCCCCATCGCCTTGCCCCGCTCGTCCTCGGGGAAGGCGTCGGTCAGGATGGCCGTCGAGTTGGCGAACAGGAACGCGCCGCCGACACCCTGGAACACGCGCATGACGATGATCCACAGCGCGCCAGCCGCCCCGCTGAGGAACGTGACCGACAGCAGGATGGAGAACAGGGTGAAGACCGCGAACCCGAGGTTGTACATCCGGACCCGGCCGTAGATGTCCCCGACCCTGCCGAGACTGACCACCAGCACCGCGGTGACCAGCAGGAACCCCATGAAGACCCAGAGGAAGTACGAGGTGTTCGCCGGGACAAGGGGGTTGAGCTTGATCCCGCGGAACAGTGCCGGCAGCGAGATCAGCAGGATGGACTGGTTGATCGTCACCATCAGGATGCCCAGCGTGGTGTTGGACAGCGCTATCCACTTGTAGTGGACCCCTCTGCCGTCCCCCTCCGGTGCCACGGCCTGCACCTGTCCCGCCGCCCGCATGCAGTCTCCTCGCCCGTCGTGACTTCCGGTGGCCCGCTCCGCGCACGAGCATAGCTGACCCTGTCGTCAACGTAAGATCCGGGCGGTATGTCGCCAGCGCGGGAATCGAGCCTGGGCGCCCGTCAGCACGCGCCGGGTCAGCCCGGTTGGCGCCTTGCGGCGCGCAGCAGGTGCAGGACCATGCCGAGGAAGGCCGCCGCCCACACGGCGAGCGCTACCCAGCTCTCGGCGGTGCCCACGGACCGCACGATCGGCAGGTGCTCCTGCTGGCCGAGGCCGTAGCACGCGACGCCGTACATGCCGACCGGGAAGACGACGCTCCACCAGGCCGGCTCGTAACGGAAGCCCTCGCCGTGCCTGACATGACGCCACCATCCGGCAGCGACCAGGGCCGGGATCAGCCAGGTGCCGAAGGCCCAGAAGATCAGTGAGATGCCGCCGATCACGCCGCTGACCGCGCTGCCGGCGGGCTGCGGTGTCATCTGCGCGATCTTCGCGCCGGCCACTACCGTGATGGCCGTCGCGCCCATCGAGACCCAGTACGGCTGCGTCAGGTGGGTCGGGTGGACCTCGTAGCGGAGCAGTCTGGCCGCGACGGCCATCCCGGCGGCCGCGTAGAGGACGATCCCGACCGCCCACGCCAGCACGGCGAGCAGCGCGAGCGCGCGGCCCTGTGCCCTGGCAGCCGGCTCCAGCACCGCGGCGAGCACCGCCACGGACTGGGCGGCGACGGCCCACAGGAACCAGGTGCCGTTAGCGCTGCTGACGGCCGGCCCGCCCGGCCGGCCGAGCACGGCTGTCCACGGCACCAGGTAGCCGAGAACCAGCCAGCCGACCCCGCCAGCGCACAGCAGGATCGCAGCGGCGAGGCTGTGGCCGTCGCCGGCCAGCCGGACGCCGAGCACATTGGTTCCCGCGACGAAGGTAAGGAAAGTGAACCCTCGCGCCGGATCGGCCAGGTCGGCGGCCACAGCGGAGCGGAAGGCCACCAGCCGCCACCCGGTCAGCAGCACCAGCGCCGCGTAGCCGGCCGCGGCGATCCAGAGCAGGGCGACCGAAATCAGGTACGCGCGGTCGTCGTGCATCGCGACCGACACGATCCCGCTGGCCATGACCAGCGCGAAATAGCCAGGGTCCAGCGTCCGGGCAGCTTCGCGCAGCCGGTCAGGCCGGCTGGTACCCGGCACCGCGGGTCCGCTCGTGGAAAGCACTGACGTCGCGCTACCTGAGGTCGAGGGTCCCTTGCAGCATAGGCAGGCCAGCGGCCGGGCCGCACGCCGGGCTCGACGCTAACCGGCTGGCTGTGACAGCGCGAGACAGTAGTCCCGGCGAGGGTCAGTCCACAGGCGCTGCAGTCGCAGGCCAGCGCTGGCGAGTTCCGCGGTGAGCAGGCCCGCCCGGAACTTGGCGGCGATACCTGTGCGCAGTGGCTCCCCGGCCGCGAAATGCACGGTCAGGTCAGCTCCGGCAATGGTCACGACCTGATCAGTCCGTGCCCGCAGCCGCATCTCCAGTAGCTCCTGATCGGGCAGCCAGGCGGCTTCGTAACGGAACGCTTCCGTCTCGAAATCGGCGCGCAGCCTGCGGTTGAGCACTGTCAGTACGTTGCGGTTGAGCTGGGCGCTGAGCCCGCCTTCGTCATCATGCGCGCGCCGCAGCCGGGCCGGCTCGCGGACCAGGTCGGCAGTCAGCAGGAAGAGGTCGCCAGGCCGCAGGACGGCCCGCAGCCTGCGCAGGAAATGCCAGCGCGCCAGCGGGTCCAGCGTTCCCACCGTCGACTCCGGCATGACTACGAGTGTCCGGTCGCCCAGGCTGATTCCGCTCAGATCCGCCTCGAGATCCCCCGCCAGCGGCGTGATCGAGAGGACAGGGAACTCAGCTGCCCAGCTCGCGCAGGCGGCCGCCAGGACCGCTGAGTCGAGATCGAACAGCACAAGCTCCCGGAGGGTTCCGGCACACGTCAGCGCGTCCACCAGCAGGCAGGTGGATGGAGCCAGCTGACTGCCGAGCTGGACGAGCGTCTGGCTGCCTGCAATGGCCGCGATCTGCTCAGCTCGCTCGGCCATGATCGACACCTCGGCACTGCACAGGTAGTACTCGGGCAGAGCCGCGATCCGCGCGGCCAGCTCCTGGCTGCGGGCGTCCTGCAGGTACCTGGCGGGCAGGAACTTGGGACTCGCCGCCAGGCCGCCTCGAACGCCCGAGCGGAGCTGCGGCAGCCGCGCC
>DASXMR010000054.1:0-5509 GCA_036495525.1 Streptosporangiaceae bacterium
CCGATCAGCTCGCCGGGCAGTTCGTCGCCGACGCGGCGCACAGCCTGGGCTGGGACACACCCGGCCTGCCCGATCCCGGCACGTCAACGGCGGCCGGGCAGCTGGCCTGGCTCGCCGGACGCCTGGCCGACGGCACCGGCACCGGCAGCAGCGAGGAGCGGGACGCCGTCACCCGGCAGCTAGGGCAGCGATTCGAGGTCTTCCAGGCCCACATCCAGATGATGAACGGATACCAGCCGGCCTCCCCGGGCGTCCGCGCGCCGGCCCTGATCGTCAGCGCCGACAGATCGCCGAACGCGCCCACCAGGGACCTGTGGCCCGGCGTTCTGGACGGGCCGGTCTCGACCTTGGGAGTGGACAGCGACCACTACGCGTTCCTGCGCCCGCCGCTGATCGCGGACGTCGGCACGTGGATCCGCACGCGGCACTGCGGCAGCGAAGAGGCGCCCGGCCGTGGCGCCTGACCAGGCCGCGCAGGCTGACCCGCGCCCCGAGGGCACGCGCCCCGACAGCCCGCAGGCGGCATCCGGCGACAACGTCTTCGCCAACCGGGACTTCCTCAAGCTGTGGCTGGGCGAGACGGTGTCGCAGATCGGCACGCAGGTCACCCAGTTCGCGCTGCCCCTGGTGGCGATCCTCACCCTCAAGGCCTCGGTGCTCCAGGTCGGCGTGCTCAACGCGCTGCGTTTCGTGCCGGTTATCGTCGTCGCGCTGCTGGCCGGCGTCATGCTCGACCGCAGGCGCCGCAGGCCGGTACTCATCGTCTGCTCGCTGGGCAGCGCGGCCCTGACCGGCCTGGTGCCGCTCGCGTCGGCGACCGGCTGGCTGTCCATGGGCCTGCTCTACGCGGTGGCCGTCGGAGTCGGCACGCTGACCGTGGCCTTCGACGTCGGGGCGCTGTCCTACGTGCCGTTCCTGGTGCAGCGGCGGCACCTGACCGACAGCAACAGCAAGCTCATGGCCAGCAACGCGGTCGCGGGCATCGCCGGCCCCGGGCTCGCGGGCCTGCTGATCGGGCTGATCACCGCGCCGATCACGCTGTCGGTGGACGCCGTGTCGTACCTGTTCTCGGTGGCCGGCCTGATCGCCATCAGGAAGCCGGAACCGGCGCCCGAGCAGGCCGGGCAGCGCCCCTCGATCAGGCTCTCGATCGCCGAAGGCTTCCGTGCGGTCTACGGCAGCAGGCTGCTGCGGGTGCTGCTCGCGCAGTCCGCGGCGCTCAACGTCGGCTTCGGCGCGGTGTCCACGGTGTTCACCGTGTACGCGATCAGGGTGCTGCACCTGAGCCCGGTCAGGCTGGGCATCGCCGTCGGCGCGCTGCAGGCCGGCGCGCTGCTGGGAGCGCTGGGCGCCGCACGGGTCAAGCGGGCCCTCGGGCTCGGGCGCACCCTGGCCGTCAGCATCGTCGGCGTGTCCGCCGCGCCGCTCCTGCTGCTGATCCCGCGGGACGGGAGCCCGGCCGCGATGGCGCTGCTCATCGCCGGGTGGCTTGGCCACGGCGGCGGCATCGCGATCTGGAACGTGAACACGATTACGCTGCGCCAGGTCCTGACGCCCATGCGGCTGCTGGCCCGGATGAACGCGACCTACCGCATGCTGCTGTTCGGGGCGCTGCCGGCCGGAGCGATGGCCGGCGGCCTGCTCGGCAGCGCCGTCGGGCTGCGAACCGCGCTGGTGCTCTCGGTGATCGCGCTGACGTCTCCGCTGCTCTGGATCGTCTTCTCGCCGGTGTTCCGGCTCAGCGAGATGCCGTCAGGGCCCCTGTCAGATTCACCGTCGGATTCCCTGTCAGATACACCGTCGGATTCGACCGCACCGGCAGCGGACCTGCCCCTTTCGCTCGCGCAGGAGGAGTAGCCATGTTGTCAGACGCTCAGCGGGCGGCGCTGGCCAGCCAGCTGCGCCGCGGCCGGGAGACCGGTCCCGGCCAGGAGAACGGCGCGCGCGAGATTCCGCGGCGCCCGGCCGGGCTGGCCGACGCGCCGCTGTCCTACGGGCAGGAGCAGCTGTGGTTCATCGACCGGCTCGCGCCGGGACGGGCGACCTATAACATCCCGCTCGCGGTGAGCCTGACCGGCTTACTGGACGCCGGGGCGCTAGGCCGGGCGATCGACCGGCTGGTGGCGCGGCATGAGGCACTGCGCACCAGGCTGGCGGCAGGCCCGGACGGCCAGCCCGTGCAGGTGATCGACCCGCCTGAGCCGTCGGTCCTTGAGGTGGCGGATCTCACCGGGGTAGCGCACGGCCTGCGGGCGGCCAGGCTGCGGGAGTTCATCGGCACCGAATCGCTCCGGCCGTTCGCGCTGGCGCAGGGCCCGCTGCTGCGGACCTGGCTGCTGCGGCTCGCCGAGCGAGAGCATGTGCTGGTCATCGTGGTCCATCACGCGGTGTTCGACGGCTGGTCCGCCCGGGTGATGGTGCGCGAGCTGGCGGCGCTGTACGACGCCGAGGTCACGGGGGAGCGGCCGGGGCTCGCGGAGCTGCCGGTGCAGTTCGCGGACTACGCGGCCTGGGAACGCGACCGGATCGGCGGCGAGGTGCTGGCGCGGCTCGAGGCTTACTGGCGGCGGACGATGGCGGGGTTCGAGACCGTGCAGTTCCCCGCGGACCGGCCGCGCCCGGTCCTGGAAGACTTCGCGGGCGGGCTGGCCGAGCACATGACGGGCCCCGGCCTGCTGGCCGGCCTCAGGGAGCTGAGCAGCCGGGAGGGGACCACGCTGTTCGTCACGCTGATGACCGGGCTGCTGGCCCTGCTGCATCGCTACACCGGGCAGAACGATCTCGTCGTCGGCACCGCCAGCGCCAGCCGGACGAGGCCCGAGCTGGTGCCGCTGATCGGCTTCCTGGTCAACATGCTGCCGATCCGCGCCGACACGTCCGGGGATCCGTCGTTCACCGAGCTGCTCGGCCGGGTGAAGAAGGCCATCATCGGCGCGTATGCGCACCAGGACCTGCCGTTCGGCAAGCTGGTGGAGACGCTCGGGGTGCAGCGGGACCCCGGCCGCGGCCCGGTCTTCCAGATCGCGCTGACCTACGCCGAGCGCGACAGCACCCCGGTCCGCGCCGCGGGCGTCGACTTTCTCGTCACCGACCTGATCGTCGGCATCAACGCTGCGAAGTTCGACCTGGACTTCCTCGCCGAGGCCCGGCCCGGCGGCCTGTGGGTCGAGTGCTCGTATAAGACCGGGCTGTTCGACGCCGCGACGATCCGGCGGCTGCTCGCGCACTTCGAGGTGCTGCTGGCCGGGGCGGTGACCGCCCCGTCGGCGCGCCTCTCGCAGCTGCCGGTGCTGACCGCCGGCGAGCTGCGGCACGAGCTGGCCGACTGGAACGACACCGCGGCGATGTTCCCGGCGTGCTGCATGCACCAGGGCTTCGAAGCGCAGGTGGCCCGGACCCCCGATGGGGTCGCAGCCGAGCTCGGCGGCGCGCGGGTCACGTACGCCGAGCTGAACGGCCACGCGAACCAGATCGCCCGGCGGCTGCGCGACCTGGGGGTTGGGCCCGAGGTGCTCGTGGGGGTGTGCATGGGCACCTCGCCGCGCAGGCTCGCCGCGCTGCTGGGAATCTGGAAGGCCGGCGGCGGCTACGTGCCGCTGGACCCGGCGCTGCCGGCCGAGCGGCTGTCGTTCATGATGGCCGACGCCGCGATGGCGGTGGTGCTGGCCGATGACTCGACCCGGCCGGCCCTGACGCCCCTGACGGCCCCGGCCACTCCGGCAACCCCGACAACCCCGACAACCCCGACAAGACTGCCGCAGGCCGGCCCGGCGCTGGTGTCGCTCGACGCTGACTGGCCGGCGATCAGCGACCTGGACGCCGCTAACCTGACGGACACCGCGGTCGACCCGGCGAACGTGGCCTACGTGATCTACACGTCGGGCTCGACCGGCCGGCCCAAGGGCGTCGTGGTCGAGCACCGGCAGGCGGTCAACTTCGTGTACGGCATGATCGCGCACTGGTCCATCGGCCCGGCCGACGCCGTGCTGCAGTTCTCGTCGCTGAGCTTCGACGCGTCCGTGCACGAGATGTTCATGCCGCTGCTGGGCGGCGGGCGGGTGGTGCTGGCCTCCCCTGAGACGCTGCACTCCCCGCCACGGCTGGCCGCGCTGATGCGCGGGACCGGCGTGACGTTCGCCGTCCTGACCCCGTCGGTCCTCACGCTCCTCGGCGATGAGCAGTTCGGTGACCTGCGCGTCCTGGAGGCTTGCGGCGAGGAACTACCCTCCGAGCTGGCCCGACGCTGGATCCGCCCCGGCCTGCGGTTCGCCAACGGCTACGGCCCGACCGAGACAGCGGTCACCGCGGCCTTCGCCGAGCTGGACGCCAGCACCCCGCTGCCGCCGCCGATCGGCCGGCCGCCGCCGAACTGCACGGCGTATGTGCTGGACCCGCACCTGCACCCGGTGCCCCCCGGGGTCATCGGCGAACTGCACATCGGCGGGGCCGGCGTGGCCCGCGGTTACCTGGGCCGGCCCGACCTGACCCGGCAGCGGTTCATCCCCGACCCGTTCGCCCCGGGCCAGCGGCTGTACAAGAGCGGTGACCTGGTCCGCCGCCGGGCCGACGGCAGCATCGTCTTCGTCGGCCGGGCCGACCATCAGGTGAAGATCCGCGGGCTGCGGATCGAGCTGGGCGAGATCGACGCCGCGCTGGCCGCTCACCCGGACGTCGACCAGGCCGCCGCCGTGGTGACCGGCCAGGCCGGGGACAGCCAGCTCGCGGCCTACCTGCGCCCCGCGGCCGGCCGCGCGCCCAGCCCGGCCGAATTGCGCGCCCACCTGGCCCGCACCCTGCCCGCTTACATGATCCCCACGCACCTGATCACCGTCGACGCGCTTCCGCTCAACACCAGCGGCAAGATCGACCGCTTCGCGCTGCCCGCCCCGGACCGGGTGCCTGCCGCCCGCGGACAGGTGCCGCCCGGCACCGCCACCGAGTCTGTCCTCGTCGATCTCTACGCGGACGTGCTCGGCGCCGGGCAGGTCGGTGCCACCGACAGCTTCTTCGACCTCGGCGGCAGTTCCCTGCAGGTCATGCGGCTGGTCGACCAGATCAACCACAAGACCGGCGTCGATGTCGGCGTCTCCGCGATCTTCGTGCACCCCACGCCCCGGCAGCTGGCCGCCAGCATCGATGCCGTCCAGAGCGGCACCGCGCCTCAGGTCGCCTCCGGTCCGCTGATCCGGCTCAGCAACGGCGCCGGCGAGCTGCCGCTGTTCTTGATCCACCCGGTCGGCGGCACGGTGTTCGGCTATCACCAGCTGGCTCGTGAGCTGGCCGGCACGTTCGGTGTCTACGGCCTGCAGGCACCCGGGCTGACTGGCGCCGGCAGAGGCGCGGGCGGAGGCGCGGGCAGAGGCGCGGGCGCGACGGCCGCGTCGCTGGCCGGGCTGGCCGACGATTACGCCGGCCGGATCCGGGCAGTCCAGCCGGCCGGCCCGTACCGGCTGGGGGGCTGGTCGATGGGCGGGGTGGTGGCGTTCGAGATCGCGCGGCGGCTGGAGCA
>DASXMR010000055.1:0-4557 GCA_036495525.1 Streptosporangiaceae bacterium
CGTCTCCCCCAGTCCGGTGGTGAGCCCCGGCGGGTCGAGCCCCAGCGCGGGCGCTTTGGTCCCTGGCCATTCTTCCCACGGGCCCGTGGCTACGACGGCCTCGGCGACGCTGCCGATCAGTTCCCGGATCATCGGCGGGCAGCTGGCTGGGCTCGCGGTGCTTGCCGGTGCGATCGCGATGGCCATCGCGCGGCTCTCGCTCCGTACACCGCGCCCGGACGGCGGCAAGGACCCCGGCCAGTAGACAGCTGCCGCTCACCCGCCGTCGCCAGATCAGCCAGGCGCGATCCGCAGGCTGCGGGACTTCACGCGGCCGGAAGTCAGCTGGTTAACGCGTCCAGTGACTGGCACCAGCATGCATCTGCTCCCCGTGCGAGTCCGCCCGCCGCAGCAGCTGAGTGCGCGGATAAAGCGAGCCAGTCCCGGCTGCCGAAGGTGGCTACCGGGGCTGGCTAGTGGATGTACCGGGCTGAGCTAGCCCGCTGGGTGCTCCAGCAGCGGGCGGGCCGCCCTGAGCTCGCTGGCCAGGGCGGTCGCGCCGAGGTTCGGTGACGTGATCACCCCGAAGGTGTCGTTGTCTGCCCACGCGCACTCGGCTGGCTTGCCGTTCATGCTGGGCACGCACGCCGCGGCGCCGCCTAGGGAACCAGGGCTCGTGGTGACCGCCCCGCTGAGCTTGCCGGTGAAGCTGCTGATGAAGGCGTTAGCCGTGGTGCCCGACAGGTTGCCGCCGATGAACAGGACGATCTGCGGACCGCCGGCTGACCCCTTGACAGGTGGCTCCTGGTAAACGGCGTAGACGACGTTGGTCGCCTCACCGTTACTGCGAGACAGGATGCCGTTCTTCAGCGCACTGGCGCCCATGCCCTGCGCGAGCGCCGGGTCCTGGGTGAACGGGCCGAGCTTCTGCGGCGTCGCGAGCACGTGCGCGGGGCCGGCTGGGTGCTTGAGGAAGTGCATGGACAGCGCGAACGAGCTGACCCCCACGACCACTACCGAGATCGTGCCGAGCGCGAGACGCGCCCTGAGGGTACGTGCCCGCCGGCGCTTGGTCGCGCCGACCTGGCGCGGCTGCGTCGCCGGCGGCGTTCGCACAGCCGTCGCCGTGGCGGTGCCAGCGGCCGCCTGGCCGCGCGCCGCCTGCTGAGCGGCGGCCGCCTGCTCTGCCTTCCTGGCCTTCTTCGGCTTCCTGGCCGGTGCCGTGCTGCGGGCCGGGTCCGCCGGGGCGGGCCGGGTCAGGGTCTGCGTCGCCGATCGGGCCGAGCCCGGCTGGCCTGCTTCCCGCGGCATCGCTGGCTGCTCGCCAGTCGCTGGCCCCAGGTCGGCGAACTCCCCGGCAGGCCGGCGGGCGCTCCCGCGGCCGCTCGCCGCCGCGGGCCCCTGAGCCATGGGCGGCCCGACGCGGTCGCGCGCTGACGGGTCGGGCGGGAAGGGCACTCGGCCGGCCGGCCCGCCAGCGGGCGGGATGCCGCGCGAGCGTCGCTGCTGACCGGCCTCGAACGACTGCGGGCCTGTCTCAAATGGCGGGCGGCCGGGCTGACCGCGGTGGGCAGGCCCGGCTGACGGCCGGCCGGCGGCACGCGGGTCAGGCCCGCGGCCCATCCTCGGGTCAGCACCGGCCGGCGGCCTTGCCTGCTGACCGCTCTCGAACGCCGCCCAGCCCTGCGGGCCAGTTTCGAATGGCATGCTGGGCCGCGCGCCTGCGCCCCCGGCACGCTGCTGCGGACCGGTAGAGAACGAGGCCGTCGCCCGCGGGTCAGGCCCTGCAGGCGCGTTGCCGTGCGGGCCGGTCTCGTCAATCCTCGGCTGCGGGCCGGTCTCGAACGGGGCGCGATAGCCCTCCCTGCCGGACTGGCCGGGACCGGCCTGCTCCGGGCGAGGTGCGCGCGCCGCGCCACGCCGCCCGCGTCGCTGCGGTAGCTGGCCGGTGTCGGACGGATCGGCCGCGCCGCGTCGGCCGGCCAGCCGCTGCGCAAGCCCGCCTCGCCATCCCGTTTCTGCGTCACCTGGCACCTGGTCGCGGTGGCCAGGCAGCGCAGCCGTGAAGCTGGCGCGACCTGCGGCTGGGTCGGTGGGCGGCTCGCCGTAATCGGGGCCGACCGGCATTCCTTCGGCGCGATCGACGGGGCCCTTGCGCAGACCTCGCAGCCCGCGTGACCGGGCGGCCGGCTCAGCAGGAAAGCCGGGCTTGCCAAACCGAGGGTCGGTGGCATCGGCCGCCCCGGCGGACGGGCCCGGCTCGTGCTGCTGCCAGGACAGCTGGCCGTCGGCCGGGCGGCTGCCACGCCTCGCGCCACTGCCCGGCATATCGCCGTCTGCGCGACCAGGGCGCTGCGGAGCCGCAGGCCACGGGGAAGCGGCCTGCCCGGCGCGCCCGGCCCTGGGATCCGGCTGGAACGCGGGCGGCTGCTGGCGCGGCTGCTGGTGACCCGGCTGCTGGTGACCCGGCTGGCGGTAGCCGGGCGGCTGCTGAGCAGGCGGCTGGAACGGCGCGGACTTGGGACTCGGCTGACGGAACCCCGACGGCTGGTGAGCCGGTGCCTGGAACCCGGATGGCTGGCCAGGCGGCCGCTGCCCAGCCGGTCGTGATGCTGGCCTCGCCGGCGGCTGGTAAGCCGGCGGCGCTGCTGGCCGCGCTGGCGCAGGCGGCACGGCAGAACGCGGCGGCGCGGCGGCGCGAGGCTGCGCGGGCGGGCTGGCCGGGCGCGGCGCCGCGGTGCGTGGCAGCACTGTCCGGCGTGCGGGCGGCGAGTCCTGCCGTCCTGAGCCGCGGCCCGAGCCAGGCGACTCGCCTGGCCCCGCATTTCCGGCTCCGGTCAGGTACCTGATCCACTCGAGGTCCTGGTCGTCGTCACCGCCACCCGGCGCGGCCGGGCCTGCGGACGCGGCATCCGCGGTGCCAGCGGACCTGCGTGACTTGCGGGAGCCTCGGCGGCCCTGCCGCTGCTCCTGCTCACCGCCGTCTTCCGGCCAGGCTCCGCCGACTGGAAACGGGCCGGACGGATGCTGCGTGAGCGGCGCCTGCCGCTGCCGGGAGGCAGCCGGCCGGGACGGGTACTGGGCTATCGGTCCCGACGGGTGCTCGAACGGACCGACGTCGCCGGTGTCGGGCCATGCCTCGTCACTCTGGCCGTAAGGCCGCCGCAGTTCTTGTCGCTCCTGCGGCCATCCAGTGCTCATTAGGCGGGTTACCCCTGACGCTGACGGCTGTGTTACCGAACCGAGATCACTACATCATGCGGCAAGATCGGTGGCGCTCGCGGCAAAATCGCCCTCTTAGCGTGGCGTGGCGTGTTGACCGGGCAGCGGGCGGCGGCCCCGGTAGCACCGCCTGGCCTGCGGATTTGCCGTCTGAGCAGGCCGGGAAAACTCATGCCTCGGCGGCCACCGGCTAGCCGGCCAGCCGGCAAAACTCGTGCTTGCCGTGGCGGCCGTGCAGGAAGGAGGATCCCGGTATCGGGTAACGGGGGGGAGGCCGCAGTGGAAGGTCGCTTCGCCGCGCTGGTCAGAGGACCGTCGCCAGTGTTCCCGCGCGGAATCCTTGGCGTGGTGGTGGTCTGGTACGCGGCAGCCAGCGCCGCGCTGCTGACCGTCTACCGTCTGCTCGACTGGTACGGCCCGATCGCCCTGGCCGGGCTCCTGCTCGGCGCTGTCACCCTGCTCGCCGTTCTCTCGACCATGCGCAACAACGCCTTCGTCGCTGACCAGTCGGCGATCTGGCTTGGCCTGCGGGTCGGCGCGGCGCGGCGGGTCGGACGGCGCCGCCGCGCGCTCAGGAAGCTGCCCTGGTCGGACGTCGAGCAGGTCAGGATCACCTGGCGGCCGTACGGAGTCCGGGTCGACATCATGCTCGGGCCGGCCGCACCGCTCGCAGGCCGTGCCAATCCGGTGCTCAGCGGGTTTGCCGGGATCATGCTGCTAGTGCTGCCGGTCTCCTACCTGGTCCGGCTGCCCAGCATCGTGGTGCCGCACGCCGGCCTGCGCCGGTACCGGGTGCAGATCTACGAACTGCGGCCGGAATCGGTGCGCGCCGCGCTGCGCGAGCTGGCCCCGCGGACCGTGGCCGTCACCGTGTACTCGCTGTTCGGCCGGCCGCGCACGATCGCGGCTCCGCCGCCAGCGGGTATGGCACGACCAGCGGCGGCGGCGGCGGCCTCCTCGCCACCCGCCGTTCCGGCTGCCTCCGGGCCGAGCCCCGTACCGGCACATGCAGGCCCCGGACCCCGCCAGGCAGACGCGAGACCACCGGCTCCCGACCCACCGCCCGCAGGGCCACCAGCTAAGGAGTCACCGGCAGCGGACGCACCAGCTGAGCAGTCCCCGGCAGCGGACGCACCAGCTGAAGAGCCAGCGGCAGCCGACGCACCAGCCAAGAAGCCGGCGTCAGCGAGCGCGCCAGCTAAGGAACCAGCGGCAGCGGCGGCACATGCTGAGTGGCCAGCCGCACCGGAATCGTCGCCGCAGCCGCTGACTCGCACGGCCGAGCCGCAGCCGACCCGCGCCGTAGAGCCGCAGACCACAGCGCCGGCCGCCGATCGGCAGACCGCAGCCCCTGCC
>DASXMR010000056.1:0-71332 GCA_036495525.1 Streptosporangiaceae bacterium
GCTCATCGATGCCTGGATACACGGCTCCGAAATGGCCTGCCTGGCGAACGACCTGTCCGAAGCCCGCCAGACCGTTGTGGCGGGCTTCTCGACGCACCCTCATTTGGATCACGTGCTTTCGCACGCCGGGTTCGGCTCGGCGCCCCGATATGGCACAGCCCGCTGCGCGTCTACTATCCGGGATCAGCTGTCGCGCGGGCTCGATTCGCGCCGGCTCGGGATCCCCGAGGAGACGCCGCTGGACCTGCTCGGCCTCATTGGCGGCCTGCCCGCCGAGACGGCGCGGATTCCTTGGGATGGCCCTCAGGTCCGGATTATCGAGCATCAGGCGCATGCCGCGGGCCATGCGGCGCTGTTGGTTGAGGAGCGCGGGGTTCTCGTCGCCGGCGACATGCTTTCTGATGTCTTGATTCCGATGCTTGACCTGAACGACGCCGCTGACCCGATCGAGGACTACCTCGCCGCGCTGCGGCTGCTCGAGGGCGTGGCCGGCGACGTCGATGTCCTCATTCCCGGCCACGGGTCCATCGGTGGAGCTGATCAGGTAGATGCACGGATCGACCGGGATCGGGCGTACGTGCACGCCTTGCACGACGCCAAGGATCTCAGCGACCCGAGGATCGGCCCGTCGGCCAAGGACGGCTGGGACTGGGTGGCCGACGTGCACGAAGGGCAACTCCAGCGCCTCGCCCAGAGAAGCGAGCGCGACGGGACGCCCGGCTAGCGATCACCAGCAGGGCAGCGGACGCTGATGCGGCCAAGTCAGTGCCTGCGCTGGCGATGGGTGTCTTCGCGTCGATTGATTCCCATGACGGCGTGACCTGCACGAGACAGCAGCACGAGACGCAGCCCGGAAAATCCGGAGGGGTTTATCGACCACTGCGACTAGCGTGAGGCCCTGACCGGACCGCTGCCTACCGGGAGGGTCTGACATGACCAGTAAGCTCACCGAGCTTGCGATCGACTGTGCTGACCCCGACGGCCTCGCCCGGTTCTGGTGCTCGGTCCTCGGCTACGAGGTACAAGTCCAAGAGGACGGATTTGTCTCAATTGGCTCCCCCGCGGTGCCTGAGGGCAAGGACCGCCTTGGCCCGGTACCACCGATGCTGACATTCGCGCGGGTGCCCGAGGGCAAGACCGTCAAGAACAGGGTCCACCTCGACGTCAACCCCACCGACCGGGAGCAAGACGAGGAGGTCCGTCGCCTGCTCGACCTAGGTGCCCGGCACGCGGAAATCGGCCAGGCAGGTGACGAGAGCTGGGTCGTACTTGCCGACCCGGAGGGCAACGAGTTCTGCGTCCTTGCTGGCCGCCGCCCCTGATCGGAGGGTGCGCCCCTGATCGGAGGGTGCGCCGCAACCGGATCTTGCTGGTGAGCCCCTGATAAACGCAGCGAAGGTCCGGAGACTTCGGCCGGTCAGGCGTCCGGCACGCTCCTCGCCCTCATCTTGGTCCGGTGCGGCTCGTCGGGCGGCTCCTCGACGCCGAAGCTGATGACCCGCCGGGGATGGATCCTGATCAGTGCCGCGTCCCGGCTGGCCGCGTCCCCCTGGCCATCGCTGACCGCCTCAGCCGGCCCGCGTATCTCGAGGAAGCGCACTCGCCACGGCTGCACGGACGGGATGTCGTCGACGACCAGCGCCGCGAGGCCGTTGCGGCCGACATTGCGGAACTTCTGGCTGGACAACATGCCGAAGCCGGTCACGTCGACGGTGCCGAGCTCGGCGTTGTAGCGGAACCCGACGGGCTTGACCTGCGGGCTGCCGTCGGGCTGAACGGTCGCGAGCCGGCCAAGCCGCTGCTCGCTCAGGTAATCGATCTCGGCCTGGGTGAGGGTCACGCCCGGCTCCTCCTCGCTGATGCTGCAGTCGCTGCCACCATCATCACTAGCACGATCGCCCGTTACCCGCCGACGATGAAGCCAGTCGTCGCGCAGCCGGTCGTGCCTGGAGCAGGCGGCCCGCGACGCGATGCCCGACGATCGGATCCCGCCCGGGTGATGTCAGCTAACCGGCGGAGATGGATTCACCTTGACCGCAGAGAAGTGATCACAGGATGGCGAACCGATTGACAGGCAATTGTCCGCGGCGGTACCTATAACGTCTTGTGAATCGCCAGACGGGAATGCACGCCGCGCGCCACAGCCGACGGCTAGGTCACATGATCGGCGCGGTCGCCGTGATTGTCGTCGCGATCGGAGTCGTGTCCGCGGTGCATCTGTCCGCTGCAGGTCAGAGGCCGCAGGCCATCCGGCCGGCCGCACAGTCCGCGTCGGCGCGGCGCGTCCAGGCGCCTGGCGGCCGAGAACTCAGCTCCGCCGCGCGCCTTGCTTCCGCGCTGGCGGCGCCAGTGCACTTCCGGACGCTGCGCCCGGGTGCGAAGCTCCCGTCGGGGGCGCAGTGCGCACGGTGGGTCCGGCGGACCAAGCCAGCCCCGGAGAACAAGGGCGTGAATAAGCGCTTCAACCGGCGCACCGGCCAGCATGTCGGGCGGGCGTTCTTCCAGGGCGACACGCCGCAGGCGAACCGGCGGATCGGGCCGCGGATCAACGGCGACTTCAGGGGCACGACCAGGCAGATCCTGCGGTGGGCCGCCTGCAAGTGGGGCATCAACCAGAATGTCGTCTTCGCCCAGGCGGCAGTCGAGAGCTGGTGGCGGCAGACCACCAAGGGCGACTGGGGAACCGACCGCAGCGCATGCCCGCCCGGCCACCGCAAGCTCAACGCCCAGGGTGAGTGCGCGCAGAGCTACGGCATCCTGCAGAACAGGTACCCGTTCGAGAAGTCGAGCTGGCCTGGCATCGGCCGGTCCACCGCGATGAACGCCGACACCGCGTACGCCATCTGGCGGTCCTGTTTCAGCGGCTACGAGACGTGGCTGAACACGGTGCCGCACGGCCGCCGGTATCACGCCGGTGACCTGTGGGGCTGCGTCGGCCGCTGGTTCGCCGGCCGCTGGCACACCGCCCCGGCGCAGCAGTACATCAGCAAGGTGCGGCACTACCTCCGCGAGCGGATCTGGGAGCAGCCTGACTTCCAGCAGCCTTGAGACGAGCGGAGCCGGGGCCCGGCAGCGGCTGTCAGACTGGTGCCATGCCGCGATCCGTTTCCGCTGTTCCGCTTGAGTCGCTGCCGGCTACGTTCCGTGCCGCATGCGTCGCGCTCCGGGACGGGTTGCGCACAGCGCTCGGGTCGGACCTGCGCGCCCTCTACGTCTACGGCGCCGCCATGTTCCCGGAGACCGAGGGGCACTCCGACCTCGACTATCACGCGCTGGTCAGCCGGCGACCGACGGCTGACCAGCAGTCCGGGCTGCAGCGCCTCAGTGACGAGCTGGCCCGCGATCACCCGCCCTACGGCGCGGAGCTTGATGGCTGGGTCATCCTGCTCGCCGACGCGCGCCGCAGCGCGCCGCCCGCCCACCTGGTCCGCACCGAGCTGCGCGACGGCGCATGGGCGCTGCACCGGGCGCACTGGCTGGCGGGGCGGTGCGTGATCATGTACGGCCCGGCGCCCGCCAAGATCGTGCCCGAGCCGACCGAGGCGGAGCTGCGCGCCGCGCTGAACAACGAGCTGGACTTCGCGGTCAGCGATCCCGGGGACGCTTTCGCCGTGCTGAACGCGTGCCGGATCATCCGTAGCGTGCTGGATCGCGATGTGGTGCAGTCCAAGTTCGGCTCGGCGGAGTGGGCTCTGGAGCACCTGCCGGCCAGGCACGCCGACGCCATCCGCGGCGCGATGGCGGTGTACCGGGGCGATGCCACGCCGCAGCAGGCGGCGGCCGTCACGGCCGGGCGGGCAGACATCCTGGCGCTGGCGGCACGAGAGCTCGGCCGGTGACGTCCGGCGGCTGAGCCGCCGAGGTCGTCGCCTGGCATTTCTGGACCACCTGGCCAGCAGGCTGGCCAAGGCCAGCACCGCTGTGATCGCGAGCAACTCAGCCGGGGCGGGCAGGTCGGCCGGAGCCGCGCTGGGCCGCCGCAGCCGCGCAGGTCGGCCGGTCCGCGCAGGTCAGCTCCTGGCAGCGATGAGCCGGTAGCGCAGGCGGTAGGGCAGCCGGGCCGCGATGGCCGCGATCCTGGCGTCGGTGCCAATCAGGTAGCGCGGCCGCGGGTTGCGCGCGGTCAGCGCGGCGACGATGACCGCGGCGGCTCGCTGCGGCGGGAGGCCGGCTTCGGCTGACCTGGCCGCGCCGGCCCTGGCGGCGGCGATCTGCGCGCCGTACTGCTCCCGGCCGCTCGCGGGCAGCCGGCCGAGCAGCTCATCGCCGGCCGCGATGCCGCGGCCCCAGATCGGCGTCGCGATGTTGCCCGGCTCGATCAGCACGACCCGGATGCCGGAAGGTGCCAGCTCGGCACGCAGCGTGTCGGTGAGCCCGACCAGGCCGAACTTTGACGCGTGGTACGGGCCGAGCATGCTGCCGGCGATCCGGCCGCCGATCGAGCCGATCATCACGATGCGCGCGTCATCGCCCTGTGCCCGCGCCTGCCGCAGCGCTGGCAGCATCGCCTGAGTGACCGCTAGCTGCCCGGTGAGGTTCACTTCGATCTGCCGGCGGAACACCGCCAGCGGCACGTACTCAAGCGGACCGGGCAGCGCCACCCCGGCGTTGTTCACCAGGCCGTTCAGCGGCCCAGCGGCGAGCACCCGCTCGGCAGCGGCGCTGACCGAGGCGTCGTCAGTCAGGTCCATCCGCAGTACGCGCACCGCGGGGCCGTGCTGCCGCTGCAGCGACTCCGAGTCCTGGTCCGTCCGCACGCTCGCCCAGACCACGGCGCCGTCGGCGACAAGCTGGTCAGCGACCGCGCGGCCGATTCCGGTGGAGGCGCCGGTCACCACGTAGCTCCTGGCTGTCACCCGGCCAAGTATCGCGGGCCGCCGGGCGTCAGCGGCACTGGCCTGGCCATGGCCGCCCCGTCCTGCCCTGGGGCAATGCGGTGCCAGAGCGGGCGGCGGGCGGGTGCCGACCCGGCTGGCTACCGGCCGGCCGCGCCGGCCCGCGCGCCTGACCTGGTCCTGGCCGGGTCGATGTCCCGCTCCGGGTACCGCCGCAGGTACTCCTGCTCCAGCTGGGCGGTGCGGCTGGTGTGCTCCCGCAGCGCGTCGTCCGAGCCGTGCAGGAACGTCTCGTTCCGGGTCTCGTGCAGGTGCTCGAGCTCACGCAGCAGGTCAACCTCTGCGAGCTCGCCGGGAGCCACGCCAGACATCTGGACCTCCTCAGGGCGGGTTCCGCGTCCGCCAGGTCACGCTCAGCCTCGCCTGGCTGGCTCGGGTGAGGGCACTTAGGTACGTCCCCGGTGCTGGCTGGCTTATGCCGGCCGCGAGCGCTGCCCGCCGGTCAGCTGGTGGACGGCGACGGCAGGCCAAGGGCCTTGCGGATCGCCCGGACCGGCACCTCGACGGCTGCGTCGGCGGCGGTGTGCATCGAGTCGAAACCGCGCAGCTGCGCGAGCGTGCGCGAGCGCGCCTGCAGGTCGGTGAGCTTGATTCTGACGTTGTTCGCCCGGACGATGTCGGCGGCGATGGCGGCGATCGGCGGCGGGAAGTTGATCTGCAGCAGGCGCTGGTCGAACGAGCGCTCGGTTGCCGTCTCCGATCGCAGATCGGACACCGCGGCCCGCAGGTTGTCCTTCTGGTCGTCCTCGAAGCCGTCGTTAGCGTCCTCCAGACGCTCGTTTGCTGGCCTGGCGATCGCAAGGTACTGCGCGGCGAGCTTCTGCTGCAGCGACGGATCGAGGGTGAAAGAGCCGGTCGTCGGCAGGGTGCGGGGCACCTGGCCCGAGCCGCCGGAGTTCGACGAGCAGCCGGCAGCGAGCAGCGCCGCGCACAGCACCGCTGGCACGCCAGCACGCCACGTCATTCGCATCTGCCCGATGATACTGGCGCGCGCCGCGCAGCCCTGCGCTCGCGGCTCTCCCCTCGCGGTGATCCGTCGCGCCGTGACCGGGACTTCGCGCATCGTCATACCGGAAGCCGCGGGTTTTGGCCACCGCGCTATCCCGGCAGGTTGCCGGCTTCCTGCACGGCCCGGCGCACCAGGCGGGCGTAGAGGATGGTGCCGGCTGGCAGCGGGTGCACGTGGTCCGGCGACAGCAGCCCGGTGCGGTGCCTGATCAGCGCGAACCAGTTGGCGAGCAGCACGCCGGGGCGCTGCCGGGCGGCCGCGGCCAATGTCGCGTTGACCTCGCTCTCCCACCGGCGCGGCTCGAAGGTGTTGACCAGGACGACCCGGCGGTGCGGGCCGATCTCGGCGAGCAGCTCGCGTACTTCCGCCGGGGTCACGGTGCCATTGGTGCCAAGATCGACCACGACGACCCGGCGGAGCTGGCCGCTGCTCGCCAGCTGCGCGATCAGCTGAAGGCCGTCGGTGAACTGCCGGCTGACCTGCGCGTCGATCTGAATGCCTGGCAGCCGGCGCTGCAGGGCAGCGGACGAGCCGAGCATGACCGAATCGCCGATCGCGGTGACGGACGAACCGCGGATCACCCGGTGCAAGGCCGTGACGGACGGGGAAGGCGAAGCTTGCGGAGCGGCGGTGCGGCGCGGGCTGCCGCACCCCGCGATGCCGCCGATGACGAGGATGGCGAGCAGCGGCGGCAGAACGCCACGCAGCGCTAACCGGTTGGCTGGCATGGCCGCTTACTACCCATCGACTACCTGCGCAGTCGCGGCCCGCAGCACCCGGCTCGGATGATCCGGTCAGCGGCCGGGTGCCAGGGTCGGCATCGCGGTGGTCTTCGCGCCCCGGCATCCCGTGCCGCACCGGCTCGGCATCACGACTTGACGTCCTACTTCGATGAGTTATCTAATGTGCTATGCAACTAGTTAAATCAACAAACAGGATGAACGGAGGCTCGGCGTGATCGAGTTCCACCTGGATACTCACTCCGGGGTTGCGCCGTACCAGCAGCTGGTCCGCCAGGTGCGGCAGGCGCTACGGCTCGGCGTGCTGCGAGAGGGCGAGCAGCTGCCCACCGTCAAGGACGTCGTCTCGCAGCTCGCGATCAATCCGAACACGGTGCTCAAGGCCTACCGTGAGCTGGAGCATGCGGACCTGGCCACCGCCAGGCCGGGCGTCGGCACGTTCATCACCCGCTCGCTGGCCGACACCACGCTGGCCGCGCACGGACCGCTGCGCCAGGACCTTGAGCGCTGGCTGGGCCGGGCGCGCCGGGCGGGATTGGACGACGAAAGCATTGAGGCCCTGTTCCTCAGCTCCTTTCGGGCCAGTTCCGAGCGGGACCGATCCGAAGCCAGGGACATAGCGTGACCGCCATGCTGACGGCGGAAGGCCTGGGCAAGCGATACGGCCGCCGATGGGCGCTGCGCGACTGCACGGTCACCGTCCCGGCCGGCCGGGTGGCCGGTCTCGTCGGTCCCAACGGCGCCGGGAAGACCACCTTGCTGCGGCTGGCTGTGGGCCTGCTGACGCCGACGGCCGGAAGTGTCGAGGTGCTCGGCAGCCAGCCGGACAGCGGGGCCGGGCAGCTGGCCAGGGTCGCATTCATGGCCCAGGACGCCCCGGTCTACTCCTGGCTGAGCGTGGCCGATCATCTGAAGCTTGGCGCCCACCTCAATCCCGGCTGGGACGACTCGATGGCACAGGACCGGATCGAGCGAGTCGGGCTCGACCCGCGGCAGCGCGCCGGGCGGCTGTCCGGCGGAGAGCGTGCCCAGCTCGCGCTGACCCTGGCGCTCGCCAAGCGGCCTGAGCTGCTGGTGCTTGACGAGCCGGTCGCGAGTCTCGACCCGCTGGCGCGGCGCGAGTTCCTGCAGGATCTGATGGGCATCGTCGCTGAGGGCGCGGTCAGCGTGCTGCTCTCCTCGCACCTGGTCATCGACCTTGAGCGGATCTGCGACTACTACGTCGTGCTGGGCGGCTCGCGGGTCGCGCTAGCCGGCGAGGCGGACGAGATCCTCGCCAGCCACGTCATGCTCACCGGCCCGAGGCGTGACCCCGGTGCGCTGCCCGCTGGCCAGGAGCTCATTCACGCGAGTCACACCGACCGCCAGAGCACGCTGGTGGTGCGCACCAGCAGCCCCGTGCTCGACCCGGCGTGGACGGTGAGCAAGCTCAGCATCGAGGACGTGATCCTCGCCTACCTGCGGCAGGGCAACGCCGCTGACCGCCGCCCCGCACTGGAGGTACTCCGATGATCTGGCTCAGCTGGCGCCAGTTCCGCGCGCAGGCAGCTGTCATCGGCCTGCTGGTGGCCGCGGTAGCGGTCACGCTCGTGCTGGCTCACCTTAAGTTGTCCCGGCCCGCAGCGGGCTCGCTCCACATCGAAAGCACCGAGAGCTGGCATGTCCTCCAGCTGCTCGGCACCGCTCTGGTCGCGGTACCCGCACTGCTTGGCGCATTCTGCGGAGCTCCGCTCATCGCCAGGGAACTCGAGGCAGGCACCCAGCAGCTGGCCTGGACGCAGAGCGTGACCAGGAACCGCTGGCTGGCGGTCAGGATGTGCGTCGTCGGCCTGGCCAGCGTGGCGGCCACTGAGATCTTCGCGCTGCTGCTCAGCTGGGCTGCCCGTCCCGCTGACGCGATCAACAAGAACCTGTTCGGCCTCGGCGTGTTCGGCGAGCGCGGCATCGTCCCGGCTGGCTACGCCGCCTTCGCCTTCGCGCTGGGCGTCGCCGCCGGGGTGATCATCCGCCGGACGATACCGGCGGTCGCGCTGACGCTCGGCGTGTTCATCGGCTTCCGGATGCTGTTCAGCATCGTGATCAGGCCCCTGCTGATCGCGCCGGTGCGAGCTGTGTCGTCGCTGAACGCGCGCGCCGCGGGGCTCGGGATCAGCAACAGGCCCGGCAGCCCGGGGTTGCACGCGGTCACCGTGATCCCGCAGTCGGTCAGGCCAGGCGACTGGGTCTACTCCACCCAGCTCGCTGATGCGGCCGGGCATCCGATCAGCAACCACATCTCACCTGTTCCGGCGGCGTGCCAGCGCGTCGAGTTCCAGAGGTGCATGTCAGCGCTGTCCAGGCTGCACCTGCACCAGGTGGTGACCTACCAGCCCGCCAGCCGGTTCTGGGCGTTCCAGGGGCTGGAGACCGCGATCTTCGTGGCGCTCGCCCTGGCGCTGGCTGGCCTGACGTTCTGGCTGGTGCGCCGCCGGCTGAGCTGAGCGGAGCAACCGTTCAGCCCGGGGGGTGCCGGGCTGCTCGGCCCCCCGTCGGACGCGGTGCCCTGGCGGTCAAGCAGAGCCCCGAGGCACCGGCTGACCACGGGGCGGGCGGTCCGGCAACCCTCGGCGGCGCACCCAAAACATATCGGAAGCGCTCCGCATACAGTCAATTACGTAATGTGCCTTCATCTTTCCGGCGGCTCGGTTATCTTGTAGCCGAACGGTTACGAACCGTGAAACTGAGCCCGATGTGTCCGGGCCGTCTGGGAGGGGACCAGCGCGATGACCGACACGCAGGTTGAGTTCTCGCCGTCAGCAAAGATCGTCGAGACCCTGGTCTGCCTGGCGGACCTGATCGAGCAGCCAGCCGACTCGCCCATGCACCTGACCGACGAGCAGGTCAGCATCCTGACCCTGCCGCCCGCGCAGGTCATTACGCGCAACCGCGGCGTGTTCGCCGATCTGCTGCGCCGCCGGGCGACGATGATGCGGCTGATCGAGGCGCAGCACGGCGACGAGTTCGGGGCGCCAGAGCCCGCCGCCAGGGCGAAGGCCGGCTGAGCAGCCAGCTGGCCCAGCATGCGGCAAGGTCCCGTGACCGGCGTTCGGCCTGAGCCGCCCTGACAGCGGTGACCAGCGGCTGGCGACCTCGTTCTGGCGCTAAATCCCTGGAGCGCGGAAGCCGTCGACCGCGATGCCGAACTCGGCCCCGGCGTCGAGCAGGGCATCGAACAGGTACTGGCCGTAGGAGCGCTCGCAGTGCAGCAGGTACGACCTGGCCTGCCCCTCGCCTCCGGTCGCATCGCTGCTAGTCAGGTCGTCGCGCACGACGTCGGCGACGAGCTTGGCGACCGACGAGCGGAACGCGGCGCCGGGCGGGACCCGCGAGTCGGCCAGGTCGATGCCGCACACCTTGGCCAGCGTCGCGGCGGCCTGCGCGCCGGTCAGCCGCAGCAGCGCCCGGCCGTGCGTCAGGTCGAGGACGGTGACCAGCTCGCCCGCCGCGGCGCTCGCCGCCGTCTGCTCCAGCCTGCCGCGCAGCGCGGCTTCCTGGCCGGCGGGGCCGAGGGCCAGCCACTCCCCCGGCCCCGACCCGATCAGCAGCGCGCCGGCGGCGTCCCGCGCGGCCCGGCCGAAGGGCACGCCAAGCGCGCTGGCCATCGCCCCGGCTGGCCGGGCCCGCACCGCGACCTTCGCCAGCGGGGTCAGGTCGGCGAGGGTCAGGCTCGCCGAGCTGCGCAGCCCGCTGACTTCCCAGCCGTCAGCCACGACCGGCGACGCTGGGGTGACCGGGCTTCGGGCGAGCAGTTCAGCCACGGATCCGCTCCCCTTCTGGGTCGACGTGCGCCAGGTGCTCCATCACCCGCGCGGGTACTCGCTGGCCGCCGGGCAGCAGCACGGTCACCTGCGTGCCAGGGACGGCGAGCCCGGCGGACAGCTGGGCCAGGCAAATCGAGCGGCCGAGGGCCGGCGACATCCGGCTGGAGGTGATGCGTCCCTCGATCGCGGTGCCCTGGACAATCTGGCTGCCTTCCGGCGGGACCACCGAGCCGTCGGCCGGCTGCAGCGCGACCAGCTGCGGGTAGTCCTGGCTCGCGGCCTGCCAGGCCAGCTCGCTCTGGCCGATGAAGTCGTCCTTGTCTAGCTTGATGGCCCAGTCCAGGCCAGCGCTGAAGCCCTGGGTGAGCCCGTCGGTGTCCTGGCCGACGATCAGGTGGCCCTTCTCCAGCCGCAGGATCCGCTGCGCCTCGACGCCGAACACGCCCACCCCGAGGTCCTCGCCGGCGGCCAGCAGCGCCTCCCACACGTGCAGCCCGTACGACGCGGGCACGTGCAGCTCGTAGGACAGCTCGCCGGTGAAGCCGATCCGCCACATCACGCAGTCCGCGACGCCGGCCACCTCGCCGGTACGCACCTGCATGTAGCCGAACGCCTCCGGGGACAAGCCGACGCCGGACGCGACCCGGCTGAGCAGCTCGCGGCTGCGCGGGCCGGCGATGTTCATGCTGGCGAACGCAGTCGTCACCGGGGTCAGATGCACCTGCCAGTCGGGATGAGCGGTCTGCAGCCAGTTCTCCGCCCACTCGGCTACCGTCTCGGCACCCGACGAGGTCGTGCTCATCAGGTAGTGCTCCTCGCCGAGGCGGCCGGTCACGCCGTCGTCCAGTACCACCCCGTCCTCGGCGCACATCGCCCCGTACCTGACTCGGCCGACGCCGAGCTTCGACCACTTGTTGACGTACAGCAGGTTCAGCAGCTTCGGCACGTCAGGGCCGCGCAGATCGAGCTTGCCGATCGGGGTCACGTCGATGATCGCGACGCTCTCGCGCACCCGCCTGGCCTCGGCCGCCGGGTCGCCGTAATGGTCAGGGCGGATCCACGCACCGGCCACCAGCGGCGTCGCGCCGTGCTGCTCGTGCCACGGCTGCATCGGCGAGTAGCGCACCGGCTCGAAGATCCGGCCCGCCAGCGCGCCGAGCGTCACCGGCGCGTAGGGCGGCCGCCAGGTCGTCGTGCCGGTCTGCGCGATCGTCCGGCCAGTCAGGCCGGCGAGGATGGCGACGACGTTGACCACTTCCAGCTTGCCCTGAGTCGGGCCCATGGTCGCGGTCGTGTACCGCTTGGCCAGCTCGGCCGAGTCGTAGCCCTCCTGCACGGCGGTCTGCAGGTCCTTCGACGACACGTCCTCGCCCAGGTCGACGAACCCGTGCGTGCGGCCGCGGAACAGCTCCGGGTGCTCGCCGGCTGGCAGCTCAGGGATCGCGACCGGCTCGCGAGCCGGGCCGCTGCTAATGCCCGGCGCAGCAGCCCCCGCTGAATGGCCAGCCCCGGCTGAATGGCCGGCGGCGGCCTGGCTGGCGGCACTGGCTCGCCGCGCGGCTTCCGCGCCGACGGCGGTGGCGTGCGCGACCAGCTCGTCCAGGCTGCCGTCACCAGCGATCCCGCCCGCCGGAAGCACGTCGCCTGGCAGCCGCTGCGGGTCGGGGAAGAACCGCGCCGCGCGCTGGCTGTACACCGGGCGGTCCCCGGCCATCGTCAGCAGCGACATCGGCGCTGTCCAGCCGGTCGCGGTGACCAGCAGGTCGCAGTCGTGCCGGCTGCCGTCGGCTAGCTCGACGGCGCGCAGCGCGCCACGGCCGTGCGCGCGTACGACATCGCCGCCCCGCCGGGCGTCGGCGACGTGCGCGACCTCGACGCCGGCTCTGGTCAGGTCAGCGGCGGCGGCGTCACCCGACGCGTTCGCGGTCAGCACGACCGCCCGGTCGCCCGGCCGAACCGCGTGCAGGGCGATCAGCCGCCGCGCAGCGGTGGACAGCATCACTCCCGGCAGGTCGTTGCCGGCGAACACGTACGGCCGCTCGATCAGGCCAGGCGCGGCGACCAGCACCCCGGCCCTGGCCTTGATCAGCCGCTCGGTCACGCCTGGCAGTCCGCGCTGCACGACCGCCAGCCAGTTGCCGTCGTAGCGGCCGAGCACGACCGAGTTCGTCATCACCTCGATGGCGTCCTCGGCGGCGACCTGGTCAGTCAGCTCGCGCAGCGCGGCCAGCCCGGCCTGGCCGGACCACCGCAGGTGGCCGCCGAGCTGGTGCTCTTCGTCGACCAGCAGCACGCTGGCGCCGGCCCGCGCGGCGGCGAGCGCAGCGGCCATGCCAGCCGGCCCGCCGCCGGCCACCAGCACATCGGGGTGCGCGTAACGCTTGTCGTAGTACTCGGCGGCCGCGTGCGCGGAGGTCGTCCCGCCGGCCGAGAACCGCCGCAGCACGTGCTCGTAGGCAGGCCACAGCCGCTGCGGCCGGATGAAGGTCTTGTAATAGAAGCCAGCGGGCAGGAACGCGGCGGCCAGCTGGTTCGCCGCCTTCACGTCGAAGCGCAGTGACGGCCAGCTGTTCTGCGGCCGGACGTCCATGCCATCCTCGACGAGCCGGTGCGCGCCGCGCACGTTCGGCTCGTCGCCGGCCTGCACGGTGCAGCCGGGGTCGAGGTAGCTCGCGGTGAGAATGCCGCGTGGCCGGTGGTACTTGAAGCTGCGGGAGAACACCCGCTCGCCGGCCGCGGCCAGCGCGGAGATGATCGTGTCGCCGCCGAACGCCAGGTACGGCCGAGCGTTCCAGCGGAAGCTGAGCGGCGCCGAGCGGTCGATGACCTCGCCGGGCTGCGGGCCGAGCCGCATCCGGGCTGGCGGCGCGCCTGGCGCGGTCACCTGGCGTCCTGACGCGGCCGGGTCTGGTCGGTCGCCGTCTCGCGGTCGACCAGGAAGTACTGCCCGCAGCCGGCCCGGTGGTACCAGCGCTCGGTGACCCAGCCGCGCTGGTTGCCGCGCAGGTAGAGGTAGTCGCGCCACTCGCCAGGGCTGGCGGCTGCCGGGTCGGGCCGCGGCACCAGCTCACTGACGTAACGGAACTCAGAGACGTTGCGCGGCCCGCACCACGGGCAGGGCAGCAGCATCATGACCGGCCGTCCCCGTGACCGGTTCCCCCATGGCCGGATCCGCCTTGGCTGGCTCCCCCGCGACGGGATCCGCCGCGATCAGCTGCGCTTCGGTCAGTGGCCAACGGACGCCGCTCCCTTCTCGCCCAGCTGCCGGCCCTCGGCGAACCTGGCCAGGTCGAAACCCGCGATGATCGGCGGCGGCTTGCCGCTGGCGATGCACTCGGCCATCGCCTCGCCGGAGACCGGACCTGCCTTGAAGCCGTAGGTGCCCCAGCCGATGTCGACCAGGAACCCCTCCACCGGGGTCAGCCCCATGATCGGCGAGAAGTCCGGGGTCATGTCGCACAGCCCGGCCCACTGCCGCAGCAGCCGCACCCTGGCCAGCGACGGCATCAGCTCGAGCACGTGACCTGCCAGCCCCTCGATGAAGTCCAGCGAGCCGCGCATCGAGTACGAGGGGTACTCATCGACGCTGGCGCCGAACACCAGCTCACCGCGGTCGGTCTGGCTGACGTAGACGTGCAGGCTGCCGGAGACGACCACGGCGTCGAGGAACGGCCGCACCGGCTCGGTCACCGCCGCCTGCAGCGGGAAGGTCTGCACCGGCACCCGGACCCCGGCCATGTCGCAGATCAGCGTCGACCAGCCAGCCGTGCAGTTCAGCACGACGGGGCTTGCGATCGGGCCGCGGCTGGTCTGCACGCCGCGCACCTTGCCGTTCGCCACGTCGATGCCGGTGACCTCGATGTCCTGGTGGATGTGCACGCCGTGCGCGTCGGCGCCGCGGGCGTAGCCCCAGACCACGGCGTCGTGCCTGATGATGCCGCCGGGCGGGTGGTAGAGCGCGCCGAGCACCGGGTACCTGGCTCGCGGGGAGATGTCCAGGTAGGGCACCAGCCGCTTGATCTCGGCGGGGCCGATGACGTCGGAGTCGACCCCCTGCAGCTTGTTCACCTCGGCTCGCCAGCGCATCGTGCGCAGCGAGCCGTCGTTGTGCGCCAGGGTCAGGTGGCCGCGCCTGGCGAACATCACGTTGAAGTTCAGGTCGGCGGCCAGGCCGCGGTACAGCTCCATCGAGCGCTCGTAGAACCGCACGCCCTCTGGAGTCAGGTAGTTGGAGCGCAGGATGGCGGTGTTGCGCCCGGACCCGCCGCTGCCGATGTAGCCCTTGTCCAGCACGGCGACGTTGCTGATGCCGTGCCTGACCGCGAGATAATAGGCGGCGGCCAGGCCGTGCACGCCGCCCCCGATGATCACCACGTCGTAGCTGCCGCGCAGCTCGTGCCGTCGCCAGGCTGGCGTCCAGCCCTGCCGCAGCAGGCCATGCTTCACCAGGCTGAACGCGGAGTACCCGGGCGGGCGGCCCGGCCGGGACGTCAGCTCCACGGGAAGGGCGAGTTGCTGACCGGGTGCAGCTTGCCGGTGCTGTAGCGGGAGAACCGGAACGGCTCCAGCAGCGCCTGCGGCTCGCCGAGCAGCTCCCTGGCTACCAGCGCGCCGACGCCGATCATCTTGTAGCCGTGGTTGGAATCGGCGATCACGTAGGCGTTATCGCAGAAGGTGTCGAAGACCGGGAAGCTGTCCGGGGTGAACGCGCCAATCCCGCCGGACGGCTCCTTGCTGTACAGGTGCCGTTGCTTCTCGAAGCGCTTGAGGCTGTGCGCCAGGCCGGAGGTCCACATCCGGGTGAAGTCGTCGCCGACGGTGAACTCGGGGCTGGCCGGGCCGTACGGGTCGACGGCGACCTCGGCTGCCGGGTGGTCGACGATGTACGGCGCGGCGCCGCCCTGCACCCCGCCGAAGCTGAAGTCCGGCTTGAAGTAGATGCCCCACATCTGGTCGGTGATCAGCGAGCCGTCGATGTCGTCATGCAGCGGCGCGTCGGAGTCGACGTGCACGACCGGCGGGAAGCCGCCACTGCTGGTGGTGAACGCGCCGGGGTCGACCTCGAGGGTGCCTTCCTGCAGCGCCCAGTAGGTCCACATCGGCACCGCCGGGTGCACCGCGCCGGCCGGGTCGGTCACGTCGACGGCGGCCGGCAGGTCGAGCATCGCCCAGAAGTCACGCACCCACGGGCCTGCTGCGACGATCACGTGGTCGCAGGCGATGGCGCCCTTGTCGGTCTCCACCGCGGTGACCGCGCCGCCGGCCACCTGCAGCCCGGTGACCGTGGTGCCCAGCTGGATCCGCACCCCGGCGGCGAGCGCCTTGGCCTGCAGGCCGGCCAGCGAGCTCTTGTTGTTGGCGTAGCCGCCCTGCTTCTCGTGCAGCACCGTGGTCGCGCCAGGCGCCTGCCAGTCACCGAACATCTCCAGCATGTAGTCGCGGCAGGCCTGCTCGCCCTCGATGAGCACCGAGTCGTATCCGATGGCCTGCTGCTGCTGGTAGATCTGCACCACGTCGGCGTGCATGGCCTCCGGCGCCACCTGCAGGAAGCCGACCGGGTGGTAGGAGAACGCCTCCGGGTCGGACTCCCAGACCGACACGTTGTGCGCCATCAGCGCCCGCATGGCCGGCTGGAAGTAGTTATTGCGTATCGTGCCGCAGGCAATCCCTGAGGCGCCGGCGCCGACGCCGGTCTTGTCGAGCACCAGGATGTCCGCGCCGCTGCCCTGGCCGCGCGCGGCCAGATCGTCGGCCAGGTGCCAGGCCGTGGAGAGCCCGTGCATCCCGGCGCCGATCACGACGTACCGAACATGTGCTGGTGAACTCACCGGTCAACCCCTGTCTGGTCGCTGGCTGAGCCATGGCGCCCGGTCTCTGGCTGGTTGCTGCCACCGCGCCGATCCCGGTCCGCTGGCAAACGTGCTCGCTGGTGGCCAGCATCGCGGGTGACGCCGCCGCCGGTCAAGATCGATAACGCGGCGGCCGGCGCCGGTACCGCCGGCTGGGCGCCGGCTGGCTGGCGGGCTCCGGGC
Source organism: Streptosporangiaceae bacterium (assembly GCA_036495525.1). GTDB lineage: Bacteria > Actinomycetota > Actinomycetes > Streptosporangiales > Streptosporangiaceae > DASXMR01. Next base: position 16,477 of record DASXMR010000056.1, read on the forward strand.
GCTACAGGTTCTGCGCGTACTCCCGGTAGCTCTGGGTGATGCCGGGCGCCGAGCCGAGGAAGGAGTGCTTGGACATGTCCGGCGAGTAACGGGAGGCCGGCGGCGTCTTGCCCGCTGTCTCGGCCATCGCCCGGATGTGCTGCGGGCCGGCCCCGCAGCAGATGCCGAGGTACTGCACGCCGGCCTGCAGTGCCGCCGCGGTGAAGTCGGCGAGCTCGTGCCGGGTGCAGGTGAACGGCTCAAGCGCGGTCGGGAACGCCTGCGCGCCGTCGCGGACCGGGTCGCGCAGCGACTGCATCGACGGGTCGTCCGGCGTAGTCCGGTACGGCACCGGCAGCGCCGCGACCGGGCAAGCCACCGCCGCGCGGATCGCCGGCAGCAGCGGCAGCATGGTCTGCGGGCCGCGGATGCAGTTCAGCCCCACCACGTCCGCGCCCGCCTGCTCAGCTCGCCGGCAGGCGTCCGCCGGGTTCTGGTCGTCACGCAGCGTGCCCTCGCGGTGCACGGCATAGGTCACCACGGAAGGCAGGCCGGCCGCGCGAATGGCGTCCAGCGCGAGCAGCGCCTCGCCGGTCCAGCTGAAGGTCTCGGCGATGACGAAGTCCACGCCCGCCTCGGCGGCCCAGCCGACCTGCTCGTCGAACGCCGCCCTGACGGTCCGCCCGGCGGCCTCGCCCGGCTCGTAGACGTTGGTGTTGCACAGGTTGCCGGCCAGCAGCGTGCCGGTCTCGCGCGCCACCTTCGCGGCGATGGCCAGGGCCTGCCGGTTGAGCGGCTCCAGGATGTCTTCCTTGCCGATGACCCGGAGCTTCTCCCGGTGACCGTAATAGGTGAAGGCCTCCACCACGTCGGATCCGGCGTGCACGAACTCGCGGTGCAGGCTCTCAACGACCTCAGGATGCTCAAGCACGACCTCGGGGACGAAGGCGCCGGCCTGCAGGTAGCCGCGGCGCTCGCACTCGAACAGGTAGCCCTCGGCGCACACGACGGGACCCTGCCGGAGCATCTCAAGCAGATCAGGCACGCGCATCCTCCCGGTTTAGTCGCCCCCGCGGTAGCCTGCCGCGAGCGATCACGCTGACTGCGCTTGCCGGGAGCATACCTGCCCGTCCCGGACCAGGCCGGGGCCGGTTTGCGGGTGACGGCAGGGCAGCCGAGGGGGTTCGCCGGACACCGGGCCGGGCCGGCAGCAGAATCGGGGCATAACTCCAGGCGTCACCGCGCCCGACAGAGAGGCGGCCGATGGCCACCGAACAGCTGGTAGTGCTGAGCTACCCGGCGGACGAGGACTACCGCGCGATCAACGCGGAAATCCTGGCCGGTGCCGCCACCCTCGCCTACACGCACGAGCTCAGCGACAGCGAGCGGCTGGCGGCGCTGCAGCAGGCCGAGGTCCTGGTGGCCTGGGAGCTTTCCAGGGAACTGCCGCACCGGGCCCTGCACGAGGCGCCTGACCTGCGGTTCGTACAGCTGCTTTCGGCCGGGGTGGACTCGATCGACTTCTCCGCGCTGCCGGACTGGCCGATGTTCGCCAGCAACGCCGGCGCGTACGCGCCGGAGATGGCCGAGCACGTGCTGGCGATGGTGCTCAGCCTGGCCAAGCGGCTGCCCCAGCGGCACGCTGCGATGGCCGCCGGGCGGTTCGAGAAGTGGCAGCCGTCGCTCGTGCTTGAGGGGGCTGTCTGCGGCATCCTCGGCTTCGGCGGCATCGGCCGGGCGACGGCCCGGCTGCTGCGGGCGTTCGGCGCCAGGATCTACGCGGTGAACCGGACCGGCCAGACCAGCGAGCCAGTCGAGTTCATCGGCACGCTCGCCGACATGGACCTGGTGCTCAGCGCCTCGGACGTGATCATCCTCTCGCTGCCGCTGACTCTGACCACCCGCGGCTTGCTCGGCCGGCGGGAGCTGGGGCTGCTGAAGCCGACGGCCATCCTGGTGAACGTGGCCAGGGGCGCGATCATCGACCAGGCCGCCCTGTATGAGTTCCTCAGCGAGAATCCGCAGGCCGGCGCCGGAATCGATACCTGGTGGCACGAGCCGGCCGGGGACACCCCGTTCCGGACCGACTATCCGTTCTTCGAGCTGCCGAACGTGATCGGTTCCCCGCACAACTCGAGCATCGTGCCGGGCACGATGCTCGCCGCCGCCCGGGTCGCCGCCCAGAACGTGCTCAGGTATCTGCATGGCGAGCAGATCGCCGGCGTGGTCAGGCGTTCCGACTACATACCTGACCAGAGGCCCGACCAGCCCCGCTCCTGAGCACAACCCGTCAGCAAAGGTTGGCTGATGGCCGTCGAGCTGGTCTTCGAGACGCACTGCACGTCCATGGACAATGAGGCCGGCCGCGCCACGGGGTGGCAGCCCGGCGAGCTGTCCGAGAAAGGCCGCATACAGGCGCACCAGCTCGGTGTCCGCCGACGGGACGATCAGATCAGCGCGGTCTTCAGCTCCGACCTTGCTCGCGCCGCCCAGACGGCTCAGACGGCGTTCGCTGGCACGCCGATCCCGGTACTGCTGGACTGGCGGCTGCGCGAATGCGACTACGGCGAGCGCAACGGGATGCCGATCACCGAACTGCGAGCCAGCCGCCGCAAGCACCTAGACCGGCCGTATCCAGGCGGGGAAAGCTGGCGGGCGGCGGTGGCGCGGGTAGGCCGGTGCCTCGATGACCTGCCGATCCGCTGGAACGGCCAGCGGGTCCTGGTCATTGGACACCGCGCCACTCACTGGGCACTGGAGCACCTCCTCCGCGACGTGCCACTGGAGGAGCTTTCGGTGCTCGATCTCGCCTGGCAGCCAGGCTGGGAGTACCTGATCAAGTAGCCGTGCCGCTGATTCCGGGCCGGCGCTGCGCTCACAGCTGTTGCGGCTTCCCCCGCATTGCCAGCGGCCTGGTCGTTTGAACTGCTCGTGATGGTTACTGATGCGGGCGGTTGTAGACGTCCGAGCGGTGATCAACGTCGAGGACGTGGACTACCAGGCCCGCCTCGTCAATCCGGTAGATGATGCGATAGGTGCCGCGCCGGGCACCGTGGCAGCCGGCCAGCGAACCGAACAGCGGCTTACCGACCCGCTGCGGGTTGACCGAGAGCGCGGCCTCGCAGAACTCCAGCACGGCGGCGGCAACAGATTCCGGCAGCCGGTGAGCGACCGCTCGGCGTGCGGCCGGCTGGAACCGTATCTCATAGCGCCGTGACGGGTTGTCGGTCACCCGCCGGTGACGCGGCGGCGGGCCAGGTCCTGGCGCACTGTGGAAAGATCAGCGCCAGGCTCGCCACGTTCCAGGGCTGCCAGGCTCTCCGAGATCCGCGCTACCGCCTCGGTATCGCCAAGGATCTCCAGGGTCATCTCCAGGCCCTCAAGGTCATCAACCGACAGCAAGACAGCCTCGGCCTCGCCGTTTCTGGTCAGGGTGATGCGCTCATGCTGTCGGCGCACCCGGCGGGCCAGCTCAGACAGGTGAGCCTTAGCCTCCGACAGCGGCACCGGCGTAGCGGCAATAGTCATATCAGAAGTGTAGATTATCTCTAGTCAGCATTATGACCAACGCGAGCTAACTGGCGGTGCGTCCACTAGCGGTTTGCAGGCTAAGCGCTGGCAAGGCCGCGCTCGATCGCGGCGATGATCTCCGGGCGCAGCCGGGCCGGCTGGACGATGGCGTCCACGGAGCCGACCTGGACCGCGCGCCGGATGCTGTGCACGCCATCGAATTCGGCCGCCACCTCGCCGAGCTTTTCCGCCCGCACGGCGGCGCGCACCTCAAGCAGCTGCTGGACCAGCGCTGCCCGCTCACCGTCGACAGCCGAGGCGGCGCGTGCCTCCAGGTCGGCTACCCGCGGGTCTCGCGCCGTCCGCTTGCTGACATCGCCAGCGAATACCACAGCAGCGGCTGGCGCCCCGCCGATCACCGACGCGAACGAGCCGTCGACTGCGAGCACGGTCATGGCCGGGTTCAGCGCCTTGGAGAACACCACGAACGCGCCGCCGTGATAGCGGGAGATGACGCAGAACACGATCGGGCCGCGGAAGTTGACGATCGCCCGGCCGATCTCGGCGCCGTACTCCAGCTGCAGCAGCCGCATGGATTCCGGTGAGCCGTCGAAGCCGGACAGGTTCGCCAGCACGACCACCGGCCGGTTGCCGCTGGCCGCGTTGATGGCCCTGGCGACCTTCTTGGAAGAACGAGGGAACAGGGTGCCAGCGGTGTAGGTATCGGGGCCGTCAGTGGGCGGGAAACCGCGCCTGGTCACCGACTGCGACTCGATGCCGATCAGGCACGCCGGGAAGCCGCCGAGGTGCACATCCTGCACCACCGCGGTCTCCGCGTCAGCCATGCCCGCCCAGCGCTCAAGCAGCGGGTGATCCTGGTCAGCCACCGCGCGCATCACGGACCTGATGTCGAACGGCTTCTTGCGATCGGGATTGTGCTCGGCGGAGAAGATCTCGCCGACGGTGGCGAAGTCGCTGCCGGGCACTGCGTGCGGGTAGTCGCGGACATCGCGGTCGGCCGGGTCGGCGGTCACGGCCCTGCGCGGGTGGCTCTCGCCCGGCGCGACGTAGGTGTGGTCGTAGTGCGCCAGCAGCACATCGCAGGCAGCGCGCAGGTCAGGTGCCCAGTACTGGGCCTGCCCGTTCGGTCCCATCACCCGGTCGTAGCCGCCGATGCCGAAGTTGTCCTCGGCCGACACGCCGCCGGAGAAGTCCAGCGACTGCTTGCCGGTGAGCACCATGGCCGAGTCCGGTGTCATCACCAGGATCCCCCTGGTGTGCATCAGCATCGTCGCCTCGGCGTTCCAGTACGGCTGGGCACCGACGGTGATCCCGGCGACCACGATGTTGATCTCGCCGCCATCCTGGGTGAACTGCACGATCCGCTTGAGCGAAGCGGCCACCCAGTCCATGTTCTCGGTGCCCGAGGTCATCGAGATGCGCGCGCCCGACGACAGCGCGAACCAGTCCACCGGCACGCCCATCCGCTCGGCCAGGTCAAGGGCCGCGATCACCCGCCTGCACTCGGGCTCGGCCAGCGCGCCGAGCGACCTGGTCGGGTCGCCGAGCAGGATCACCCGCCGGACGCCGTCGGGATAGCGCTCCGTCGGCCTGCTGATCACGCCGGTGACGATGCCTGCCTGGTTGCGGCCCTTGGGGCGCTCGACGGGTACCAGCACGCCATCGTCGCTGAGGTCGTGCTCGACGAAGCTGCCGCGCGGGCCGGCCAGCATGTCGGTCAGCTCGTACGGATGAGTGGCGCCGCGGCGGCGTGCGGCGAGCACCTTCTGCCGGTAGTCGTCCAGCGGCTCGATCGGCTCTGCCGTCGGCTCGGTGACCGTCACCCGCATGCCTGCGTCGTAGGAAAGCCGCACCGCGATGTCGGTCAGGCCGCCGGTGGCCTGGTCGCGCTGCCGGGCCAGGAACAGCACGTCCTCCAGGCCGGCGTCGGCTGTCATCGGCAGCAGCCGGTCAGCGACCGGAGTCAGGTCCTGCAGGCTGAGCTCGTTCGGCGGCCAGACGTAGATGGTGATCCGGTTGGTGGCGAAGCGCCGCTCCACGGGCCGCTCTGCCTGCGCGGTGCGGATCGCGTCGAGACAGGCAGCCAGGGCGCCCTCGATGGCGGGCAGGGCGAGGATGCGCCCGTCGGCGTCACGCAGCGGCGTCAGGTCCCGCACCTGCGCCATCGCGACGAGCCGCTCGTCGGCCTGGTTGTCCGGCGCGACGCAACGATAGACGTACACCTCCTCGTCAGCTGACGGCAGCCGGGTGAGGTCGAAGTTGCGCAGCCGGGGCAGCTGCAGCCGCTGGGCGATGAGCGGGTGCAGGCCCCGGATGAGCCGGTCCTCACCCAGGCCCGGCCGGAAGGTGAAGTGGTGGTGCATCTCGGCGCCGTTGCGGCCGGCCACCGACATCGTGACCCGCGCCAGCACGGCCAGCACGCCGGACCGGTCGAGGATGTCGCTCAGGGCCGCGGCCATCGTCTCCGGCTCCGGCTGGCCGGGCCAGGTCAGGTACATGTCCGCCACTCCGTCAGCGGTCGCCAGCTCGGCGACCTGAGCCAGCGCAGCAGGCAGCTCGCTGATGTCAGCGGCAGCGGCGATGAGCCGGAAGTGCTCGCCGTCACGGTCGTACTCGGTGGTGAATAGCGAGTGCCCGGCCACTTCCACGCAGCGCGCCTGGCTGGCGCCGCGGCTGCCGTAGTAGCGGCGGCTGAGGACCTCGAGCATCGGCCCGTGATCGGTCCCTGCCCGGCCGATCCGCTGACCGAGCAGCCGGACCAGCGGCTCTGGCGAGGCGACCATGGTGGCGATCCGCTCGGCGCGGTCCGGGGCCGACGGGTTGCGGTCGAGGTAGCGCAGATGGCTGCGCACGCCCGCGTAGACCTCGGCCCGCTTGCGGCGCAGCATCGGCTGGGCGGCCCAGCGGAACACCACGCTGCGGGCCAGGTCGCCAACGGCCGGAAAGCGCAGCTGAGTGGCGATGATGAGGTGCTCAAGCGCCTGGCCCACCAGCTCGCGCAGGCCGCCGGCCGGGGCCGGCTCGGTCAGCCACTGCTGCAGCAGGGTGACGATGACGGCGGCGTCGGCGGGCGCGCGCTGCTGAGCGAGGAAGATCCTGAAAACGGCATCTTCCAGCGCTGGCGTGCGCTCGAAATCGTCAATGCCGTAGCGGGCCAGTACCCGGCCGAGCCGGCTGCGGAAGGTGTCCGGCAGCGCCGCCCGGTCGACATCCAGGCTCTGCAGGTACATGTGGAAGTACTCGCGCGGGCTGTGCACCCTGTCGTCGGCCTGGGTCTCCTCACCGGCCTGCCGGTTGCGGGTGAGCTCGGCCAGGTCGGCGAAGACCTGCAGCAGCCCGACTTCTGCTTCCAGCGGCCGCTGGCTCAGCTCAGCGCGCGCGGCCAGGTAGTCCGAGAGCACCCGGCGCTCGTCGCGCGGATCGAGGTCATAGCCGAGCAGCAGGCCGCGCAGGTCGGCAATGCCGCGGTCGACCCGTTCGGTGGCTGACCGGGCGGCCGGCTCCGGCGGTAGTTCCAGGTCAGCCGCCTGCGCCACGGAGCCCGCTACCGCCGCCTGGTCGCCGACCGGGTCCAGGCGCAGCAGCGGCGCGCCGGTAGCCACCTGGCTGCCGACCGAGACCAGGCACTCCCGCACCACGGCCCTGACCGGGGCGCGCAGCACCGTCTCCATCTTCATGCTCTCCAGCACGAGCACCGGCGAGCCCGCCTCGACCTCGTCGCCGACCTGCAGGGGGGTCGCGACCACGAGGGCCGGGGCGGGAGAGCGCACCACGCCGCCCTCGTCGCGGCCGACGCGGTGCGTGATGCCATCCACCTCGACCAGGTGGACCGGGCCGTGCGTGTCGGTCAGCAGCCGGAACCGCCGGCCGTGCAGCAGCAGCTGGCCGGTGTGCTCGTCGAACCGGTCGAGCTCGGCGTCCACCGTGGCTGAGTCCCCGATCCCGATGCGGAACCGGTGCGGCCCGATCTGGGCGACGCGTACCCGGTAGTTCGCGCCGCGCAGCTTGAGGTCGATCGGCCGCCCGCTTTCGTGCTGCACTTGCGGGCGTCCGCCGTGCGCAGTGGACAGCAGCCGCTGCCGCTCGACGTACGCCTCGTTCTGGTACGCCTCGATGGCGGCAGCGGCCAGCGCGACCCCTGAGTGCCTGGTGGCCACCAGGCCGCCCTGGGCGCGGATCCGGTCAATCCAGCCGGTGTCAGCGGTCGCGTCGATCACGGCCGGCTCGTCCAGGAGGCTGAGCAGGAAGCTCTTGTTGGTGGTCCCGCCCTCGATGATCACCGTGGTCTCGGCCACCGCCCGCCGCAGCCGGGCGAGTGCCTCGGCACGGTTGCGCCCGTAGGCGATGATCTTGGCGATCATCGAGTCGAAGTCGGCGGGGATCGCGTCACCCTCACTGACGCCGGTGTCGACCCGGATGCCGGGCCCGCTTGGCAGCGCCAGCCGCTCGATCCGGCCTGGCGACGGAGCGAAGTCGCGGTCGGGATCCTCGGCGTTCAGCCGCGCCTCGACGGCGTGCCCAGCCTCGGCGGGGACCAGATCGGCGAGCCGGCCGCCAGCGGCCACCCGCAGCTGCGCCTTCACCAGGTCGACGTCGGTGGTGACCTCGGTGACCGGGTGCTCGACCTGCAGCCTGGTGTTGACCTCGAGGAACGCGAACATGCGCTCGCCGGGATGGTAGAGAAACTCGACAGTGCCGGCTCCCCGGTAGTCAACAGCCAGCGCCAGCCGCTCGGCCGCCGCCTTCACCTGCCGCACCTGCTCCGGGCCGAGCACCGGAGAGGCGGACTCCTCGATCACTTTCTGGTTGCGCCGCTGCACCGAGCAGTCACGCACCCCGAGTGCCCAGGCGGTGCCCTGGCCGTCAGCGATCACCTGCACCTCGACGTGGCGGGCGCCGGTCACCAGTCGCTCCAGGAACACCACGCCGCTGCCGAAGGCGCGCTCGGCTTCCAGGCGGGTGCGCTCGTAGGCCTCGGTGAGCTCGGCCGCGCTGCGCACGGATCGGATGCCCCGGCCGCCCCCGCCTGCTGTCGCCTTGAGCATCAGCGGATAGCCGATCTCGTCAGCCGCGCGCCGGGCCGCCTCCAGGCTGTCCACGGCGCCGCGGCTCCACGCCGCCACCGGCACGCCGGCTTCCTCGGCGAGCAGCTTCGCGCCGATCTTGTCACCCAGCCTGCGCATCGCCTCGGCACTCGGGCCGATGAAGGTGACCCCGTTCTTCTCGCACAGCTCGGCGAAGGCGGGATCCTCGGCAACGAATCCCCAGCCGACCCACGCGGCGTCCGCTTCCGTCTCGGTGAGCGCCCGGCCGAGCACCGCGTGATCGAGGTACGGGCGGGCCGCGGCAGGCCCGAGGCAGTAGCCGTGATCGGCCTCGCGGACAAAGGTGGCACTGCGCTCGCCATCGGTGTAGAGCGCGATGGTCTCGACCGGTGCGGCCGCGTGCTCGGCATTGAGCTCGCGGACGGCGCGGATCAGCCGCATGGCGGCTTCTCCGCGATTGACGATCGCGATGCGGTTGAACACCGGCCGGGCCTCCAAGGGTTGTGCACGGCGAACACCAGGCTCCCGGTGCGGGGGCCCCGGTCAACAACCTTCGCCGCCGGGAGACGGCATGAACACCGTCAAAGTTGCCACCGGGCGGCGGCGCCAGCTGTAGGAATCCTCCAAAGACCCCTGCGCATTCATCTTCCACCCGCGGCCTGCTTCATGCGGCGGGGCCGCTCCGGCGCTGGCGGCGCGTCCAGCGCACGTCTCATGCTCACGGCCGGCCGCAGGCCCGCCGGCCTTCGGCATGCATGGGCTGCTGGAGCTGGGTAGCGGCAAGGTCAGCAGGTGATGCTCGGGATGGCCAGCGGGCACCGGCCGGACGGGCAGCCAATCCGACGGAGGTAACGGATGAACTCACACTGGCAGACAGACGACTGGCGATCCGGGGCCGCCTGCCTTTCCGCCGACCCTGACCTGTTCTTCCCCATCTCGGCCACGCCCGCGTCAGCGAGCCAGGTCAGCTGCGCCAGGGCCTACTGTGCTCGCTGCGAGGTTCGCTCGGACTGCGCCAGGTTCGCCCTGGAACACCCGGAGGTCCAGGGAATCTGGGGCGGCCTGACCGACGCGGAGCGCAAGTCCCTGCTACGCGGCCGCAGGGATCGCGCTGCGCGCGCCGGGCGAGCTGCCTAGCCCCGCCCCACGGTGCCGGATCGCCGGCCGGGCGCAGCGCATGACGGGGCGCCGCCAGGGTAGGGCCGCCGGGTGGGGCTGACACCCACTCCCGGAAGGAGGGCGTCATGGCCACGGCGCGACAGAAGGAAGCCGCCAGGCGCAATATCGCCAGGGCGCGCCAGGTACAGAGCGAGCGAGCGCACGGGCAGCAGGTGCCGCGCCAGTCTGATGGACTCAGCACCGCGGACAAGGACCGGCTGCCGGACCAGGAGTTCGCCTTCCCCCGCGAGCGCAAGGAACCGCTCACCGACGCCCGGCACGTGCGCAACGCGATCGCGCGATTCGACCAGGTCGAGGGCGTGAGCGACACCGAGCGGGACGAAGCCTGGCGGCGGATCCTCGCTGCGGCGCGCCGCTACGACGTCCACGTCTCTGAGCGCAGCTGGCGTGACCTGGCCAAGGGCGGCAAGGACTAGCCGGCACCGGCCGGGCGGCAGCGGGGATCAGTGCGCCCGCTGCAGCCAGTCCTGATAGTGCGTCGGAGCGAGCCTGGTCCCCGGCCCGGCGAGGAGCACATCGCCGGAGACGGAAGCGAACATGCCAGCCTTGTCGTCGGTGACCACGGTCCGTTCGTCGCGGTGCTCGGCGACCGTGACCCGCCCGAGCTCGTCGAGGGGGAACACGTCCGGGCCTGCGACGTTGCGGATGCCGTCCAGCGGCTGGCCGGCGGCCACCTCGACCACCGTGTCGACGACGTCGGCTGCGGCGATCGGCTGGATCGGCGTATGTGGCAGGTGGATGGTGCTGTCGTCCGCGGTCATCGCCATGGTGGCGTCCATGAACTCGAAGAACTGGGTGGCGCGCACGATGGAGTAAGGCGTCGGGCCTTGCCGGAGCAGGTCTTCCTGCATGGCCTTGGCCCGGTAGTAGACAAGGCCTGGCACCTGGTCCACGCCGACGATGGACAGGATGACCTGGTGCCCGACGCCGGCCCGCTGCCCGGCGGCCAGCAGGTTGGTCATGGAGGTGCGGAAGAAGTCGAGGGACGCATCGTCGAAGGTCGGCGAGTTCGCCAGGTTGACCACGACGTCCGCGCCGGCCAGGGCCTGGTCCAGGCCCGCTCCCGTGATGATGTCGACGCCGGTACTCGGCGCCGCCGGGACGGCCTGGTGACCGGCTTCGCTGAGCTTGCTGACCACCTGCGAGCCAATCAGCCCGGTACCGCCGATGACTACCAGCTTCATGACTGCTCTTCCCCTCGCTTAGTTGCCTGACGGCCTCGGGCAGCCCAGTTCCCGGCAATCCCGCGCATCACACCGCGTGCGCGCGGCCTCGAATTTGTGCGGCTCCGCTTCCCCGTGCCGCCGCTCCTGTTCAGCTGATCATTCCCCAGGCACGCCGGTTAACCACGGCCTGGCGGGCGATGCCGGCGGGCAGGCCCTTGGTCTCAGGGAGACAGCCGGTCAGCGTCTGGGCACGACAGCCCGCCTGCTCCCTCGTTGACGCTCGCTCTGCTTGGGTTTAAAGTCTTAATGCCTTAGTACTTTGGAGGAAGCAGCATGATCAGCTTCCGGCTCGATGGCCGGTCGGTCGTGCCCCCGTACTTGCAGATCGTCCAGCAGGTACGTCAGGCGCTGCGGATGGGCGTGCTCGACCTGGGCGACAAGCTGCCCACGGTGCGGGAAGTCGTCGCGGCGACCGCGGTGAACCCCAACACCGTGCTCAAGGCCTACCGCGACCTGGAGCGCGACGGGCTGGTCGAGCCGCGGGCCGGGCAGGGCACGTTCGTCGTGGGCCGCCCCGCTGGCCCGCCGCCCGGCACCCACTCGCGGCTCGCTCGCAGCCTGGCGCACTGGGTGCGCGGCGCCCGCGAGGCCGGGCTGGATGACGAGTCGATTGAATCGCTGCTTCGCATCACGCTGCGGGCGGCAGCCGAGGAGGAGACCGCATGATGGCCAGCAGCGCCCAGGCGGCGATCAGGACCAGCGGGCTATCCAAGCGCTACCGCAAGGTCACCGCTCTGAGCGAGGCCACGATCAGCGTTCCCGAGGGCCGGATATCGGCGCTGATCGGCCCGAACGGGGCCGGCAAGACGACGCTGCTGCGGCTGCTCGCCGGCCTGGCCAGGCCGACAGGCGGGGACGTGGCGGTGCTCGGCGCCCGGCCAGGCCAGGATCCGGCTTTCCTGGCCGGCATCGGCTTCCTGGCCCAGGAGATCCCGCTGTACCAGCGCTTCACCGCCGAGGATCACCTCGGTATCGGCGCGCACCTCAACTCGCGGTGGGACGGCGACTCGGCCCGGCGCCGGCTGGACGGCCTCAGCATCCCGCTGGGCCAGAAGGTCGGCACGCTGTCTGGCGGCCAGCGTGCTCAGCTGGCGCTGGCGCTGACGCTGGCCAAGCGGCCCCGGCTGCTGCTGCTGGACGAGCCGGTCGCGGCGCTGGACCCGCTAGCCCGGCGGCAGTTCCTGGCGCACCTGGCCGAGGCCGTGGCCGACGGCGGCCTGACCGTCGTGCTGTCCTCGCACCTGGTCGCTGACCTGGAGCGGACCTGCGACCACCTGATCCTGCTGGCCGCGTCGCAGGTCCAGCTGTGCGGTGACATCGACACGGTGCTCGCCGAGCATCAGGTCCTGGTCGGGCCGCGCAAGGACACTACTGCCATCGAGCGCGATCACACCCTGGTGCATGCCGTGCGCACCGCCCGCCAGGTGACCCTGCTCATCCGCCGCGGCGGGCCTGTCGTCGACCCGGCCTTCGAGGCCTCCGACGTCGGACTCGAGGAGCTGGTACTCGGCTACATGGGCCAGCACGCCAGCCCGGCACCGGCGCGGCTGACCATGATCGGAGAAGAACAATGACCTGGCTCGTCTGGCGCCAGCACCGCAATCAGGCGTACTTCGCCGCCGCCGCGCTCGCCTTGCTCGCGGTCGCGCTGCTGGTCACCGGCCGGGACATGGCGTCCCAGTACCACTCCGCCCTCGCCAGTTGCGCCGCCAGCCACTCCTGCGGCAACCTCGGCGATTCCCTGATACTCGGTAGCACGCCGCTGACCTTGCTGGTCGGGTTCACCGTGGTGGTGCCGTGCCTGCTGGGAGTTTTCTGGGGCGGGCCGCTGGTGGCCAGGGAACTCGAAACCGGCACCAGCCAGTTCGCCTGGCTGCAGGGCGTCAGCCGCCGCCGCTGGCTGACCGCCCAGGTCGGCTGGGTGCTGCTCGCCGCTGCCGCCTGGGGCGGCGCGGTCTCGGGCCTCGTTACCTGGTGGTCAAGCCCGCAGAACGCCCTCAAGCACCAGAACTTCCAGCCTGGCCAGTTCGACATCCAGGGCATCGTCCCCATTGGCTATGCCCTGTTCGCGGTGGCCCTCGGCATCGCGGCCGGAGCCCTGATCCGCCGCACGCTGCCCGCGATGGCCGTCACCCTCGGCGTGTTCACGCTGCTGCGGCTGGTGATCGGCCAGGACTTCCGCTCGCACTACCTGACGCCGCTCACCAGCACCTTCAGCTTCCTGCACCCTCCGGCCGTGCCGAAAGGCTCCTACTGGCTGGTCTCGAGTGGCGTCGTCGGCCCGCACGGCCAGGTACCGGGTGTCAGCTCTCACGGCGGGCCTGGCATCTCATTCGGCGGCGTGCACCTGCCCATCGGGCACCTGCCGTCAGCGTGCCAGGCGCTCGTCTTCCAGGGTCCCGCCAGGTTCGGTTCCTGCCTGGCCGCGCAGGGGTACCGCGCGGTGATCAATTACCAGCCCGCCGGCCGGTACTGGGCGTTCCAGGGCATCGAGACCGGCATCTTCGTGCTGCTCGCCGCTGCCCTCATCGCCGTGACCGCGATCGTGGTTATCCGCCGCGACGCCTAGGTGCCCGGGGACGGGCGCCTGCCACGCGCCCAGCGAGTGGATTGAGCGGTACGCCGGGAAATTCGACCTGGGATACGAGGCGATCAGGGAGCAGATCCTCGCCCGGCAGAAGCAGCTGGGCATCGTCCCGCGCGATACCGGGCTGCCGCAGGTCAACCCGATCGGCACGCCGCGCGATCGCACCGGCCCTGAGGGCCAGCCGTTCCCGCCGCTGGACTACACCAAGCCGTGGGACTCGCTGTCGGCGGACGAGAAACGCCTGTTCGCCCGGATGGCCGAGGTGTACGCAGGATTCCTGTCGCATGCCGACCATCACACCGGCCGGTTGCTGACCTGGAGGAATCAGGTCAGCGGGAGAACACTCTGGTCATCCTCGTCTCCGACAACGGGGCCAGTGGCGAGGGAGGCCCGGACGGGTCAGTCAACGAGAACCTCTTCTTCAACGGCATCCCGGACGACCTGCAACGGAACCTGGCGATGATCGACTGAGCTGCACGACCTGGCGGCGGAGCAGCCGGGCAAGCTGCGCGAGCTGGTCAGCCTCTGGTTCGCTGAGGCCGGCGCCAACGGCGCCTTCCCGCTGGATGATCGCTCCCCGGTGGAGATCCTCGGTACCTCCCGGCCGCAGCTGAGCAGCCCCCGCAAACCGCTACACCTACTACCCCGACACCTCCGACGTGCCGGAGCACCAGGCGGTGAACGTCCGCAACCGCTCCTACAGCATCGGCGCTCTGGTGGACATCCCCGCCACCGGCGCGCAGGGCGTGCTCTTCGCCCACGGCGCGCAGTTCGGCGGGCACGCGCTCTATGTGAAGGACAACCGGCTGCACTACGTCTACAGCTTCGTCGGCATCGAAGAGCAGAAGGTCGTTGCGAACGAGGACGTGCCCGTCGGGGAGAACCTGATCCTGTCCGCGTCATTCGACAAGGACGGCGAGGAATCGCCCGGCGTGGCCACCGGCATCTTGTCGCTTTACCACGGGGGCCGCAAGGTCGGCGAACGGCGAATCAGGACCCAGCCCGGCCACTTCACGCTGGCAGGCGAGGGATTGTGCGTAGGCCGGGACAGCGGGGCGGCCGTCACCGGCGACTACCCTGGCGAGGCGCCGCACCGGTTCACCGGCGGCACGATCAGGCAGGTCGCCGTGGATACCAGCGGCGAGCCCTACGTCGACCTCGAACGCCAGGCCGCCGCGATGCTGGCCAGGGAATGACCTTTCCGGGCTGGCCAGGGAATGACCTTTCCGGGCGGCGGCTTGCTCAGCCGGTAGCCCGCAGGGCGGGAAGCACCTCATCAGCCAGCCGCTGCATGGTGGCTGCCCGGTCCTGGCCGCTGACCAGAAAGTTGAATCCGGTAAAGCCGAGACCGAGCAGCTGCCGCAGCTGGCTGACCGCCTGCGTGGCTGACCCGGTGACCACGTCTTGCTGCGGTTCGGCGGCCGGGCCGAGCCGGATTTCGAGGTTGAGGATGCTCCGGATTTCCGCTGGCCGCCGGCCGCCCGCTTCGGCTGCGACGTCGATCCGGTGCCGCATGGCGGGGAACTCCTCCGTCGGCCGGTAGCCAAGGGAGGGGATCCAGCCGTCGGCGAGAGCGCCGGTGACCGCCAGGGCGCGCGGTCCGAAGGCGCCCAGCCAGACCGGGATCGGGTGAGCGGGCGCGGGTTCCATGGTGAGGTCGATGACGCTGTGCTGGCGCCCGTGCTGGGTGTAGCCGGGGCCCGCCCAGGCGCCGCGGATGACACCGATGGCCTCCGCGAGCCCGTCGATCTTCTCGCCCGGCGACAGCACCGGGCCGCCGACAGCGGCGATCTCCTGGTCGGAATAGCCGGCGCCGAGCCCGAGGATGAACCGCCCCGCGGACAGCAGGTCGAGGGAGACCGCGAGCTTCGCGACCATCGCCGGGCGGCGGAACGGCACGCCAAGCACGCGGCTCGCGACCTTGATCTGGCTGGTGCTAGCGGCGATCCAGGTGAGCATCGTCGTGGTCTCATAACTCGGGTCAGCGCCGGCGGGGTGGTCGGCGGCGGAAACGAAATCGAAGCCGAGCCGCTCAGCCTCCCTGGCCAGGCCGACCGGGTCGTCTCCCCGCGCGGCGGAGGCGGGCACGCCCACCCCGAAGATCAGCTCTGTCATGGTCGCATGCTCCTTTTGTGCCGGGTGGCTTAGTGCCGGGTGAATTCGTGCTGAGTGGCTTAGTGCCGGGTGGCTTCGTGCCGGGCGCCTTCGCGCCGGACGGCTTGGTGACCGTCAGCCGCGGCAGCAGCAGGTGGGTGATCGGGCCGATGGACAGCGCGTAAGCGGCGGTGCCGACTCCGACGGTGCCGCCAAGCGCGAATCCGATCGCCAGCACCGACAGCTCGATCAGCGTGCGCACCACGCGCAGCGAGTGGCCCCGGGCGGCGACGCCGGTCATCAGCCCGTCCCGCGGGCCCGGGCCGAGGCCGGCCCCGATGTAGCAGGCGGTCGCCAGCCCGTTCAGCCCGATCCCGGCGGCGAGCCACACTGCGCGCCAGGCCAGCGCCCTTGGCCCGGGCAGCACGTCCAGCGCGCCGTTGACGACCAGGCCGACGATCACCGCGTTGCTCACCGTGCCCAGGCCAGGCCGCTGCCGCAGCGGGATCCATGCCAGCAGGACCAGGCCGCTGACGGCGACGTTCACCGTGCCAAGCTGCACGCCGAGCATGCGCGCGATGCCCTGGTGCAGGACATCCCACGGGCCGAGGCCCAGCCGGGCCCTGACCATCAGCGCCAGGCTCACGCCGAACCCGGCGAGCCCCAGGTACAGGCGCACCAGCCGGGCCACCAGGCTGCCGCGGCTGGCCAGCCGGGCGACACGCTCGTCACCTGGCTCGGGCGCCGCGGAGTTAACTGACATGTCAGCAAACTTATCAGATTCCTGACGTGTCAGCAACACGCTATGATGGGCCCGTGGCATCACCTCGCTGGCTGAACCCGCCGCAAGAGCGCGCCTGGCGCCGCTACCGGCGCATGCGCACGCTGCTTGACCTGCAGATCGCTCGCGACCTGCACCACGACTCCGACCTGTCGGAGGCAGACTACGACGTGCTGTCGACGCTTTCGGAGAAACCGGACGGTCACTGGCGCGCTCGCGACCTGGCCGCCCAGCTTCTCTGGTCGACCAGCCGGCTGGCGCACCACGTCGGGCGGATGGAGCAGCGTGGCCTCGTGGCCAGGCAGCCGTGCGCCGACGACGCGCGCGGAGCGCTGATCAGCCTGACCGAGCAGGGACAGGACACCCTCAGGATGGCCGCACCGCCGCACGTCGCCTCTGTCCGCCAGCACATGATCGACCTGCTCAGCGCCGAGGAAGTGACCGCGCTCGACACCATCTCGGGGAAGGTCATCAGCCACCTCGCCGGAGAAGTGCCCGCTGACCTGCCGCCACGGTAAACGGCGATCATCCGGCGAGCGTTTCCTTCTCCCTGGGCCAGGGCGGACCTGCCCTGTGCTCGGGAGTCAGTTACGACGGCCGACGTTCGCGGTGAACTGCTCCGCTGCCTCGTTCACCGCGGCGGACCGGATGGACTCGAACATGTCGAAGCCGTGGTGGGCGCCGGGCAGCTCGGCGTAACTGACCGGACTGGCTGACACCGCGCGTGCATGCTGCACGAAGGCGCGCGCGTCCGACGCGGCACCAGCATGTCCTTCTCGCCGTGCACCACCAGCATCGGCGGCATGTCGCCGGGCGGGACCAGGCCGCCGTAGTAGCCGTAGCGGCAGATCAGGCCAGCGATGCCCGTCTCCCCCTCGCACACCGCCTGGATCGCCAGGTACGCGCCGGCTGCGCTGCCGGTGACGAACAGCGTGCCAGGCTCGGCGCCATAGTCCGCGGCGTGCGCCCTCACCCAGGCGATCACCTCGCGCACGTCGGCCACCTGGTCGGCGAGTGTCACGTGCGGCTGCAGCCGGTAGTTCGCGCTCACGCAGACGAAGCCACGCCGGCTGGTCAGGTGCCGGATCAGCGGCCGCGCCTCGCGGGCCTTGCTGCCGGAGTAGAAGCCGCCACCATGCAAGTGCAGCAGGACCGGCGCGCTGGCCTGGCTGGCCGGGCTGCCGCGGCGATGGTAGAGGTCAAGCGTCCGGCGCGGCCCGTCGCCGTAGGCTAGGCCGCGCACCCGGACCACGTCGAGCCGGCCGGGGAAGAACGGGGAACGCAGGATGCGGCCCCACGGCCGCCTCGGCCTGCCCTCATTGTCGAGCGCCGCGTGCGCGCGCAGCGCTCGGCTCACCAATACCACCAGGCCGGCCAGCGCGAGCAGCGCGACGGCGGCGCCTGCGACGCCGCCCGGTGAGCCGAGGTCACCGTCGACGAGCGCGAGCACAGTCGACGCGATCAGCAGGTACCCCGCGATGAACGGCAGGCCGCTCACGAGCAGAGCGGGAATTTCGGAGAATGATCGAAGACGGCGCGCCACCGGGTCAGCGCGCACGCGACTCCCCAGGTGAGCAGCGTCAGCGCAGGCACGATGAAGGCCACCCGGCCAGGTTGAACGGTACCTAGGGGCAGAACCAGCGGTCCTGGAAGGCCCGCCACGTGTGCCTTGTGGCCGCGCCTGACCTGCCGTACTCAGTTAGTGCTGGCGTACCGACGGGCGAGCTGGCCGCGGATCGCCGTACGGATCTCCGCTTCGGCGCCCGAGAGATGCTCGATTGCCGCCGGTTCGGCAAGGCCTGGGATGCAGACGACTTCGCCCAGGTGCAGTGCGGCCAGGGAAGCGGTCACCACGTCGGGAGCGGGCATTCCGCCGCCCTCTGCCCTTGGAGTGTCGCCCTCGACCGGCCGGTCGCCCTGCGTCAGATGGAACTCGGTCGCGGTGATTCCCGGGCAGACGACCTGAACCCGCACCGGCGACCCTGGTCCAAGTTCGCCCGCGAGAATCCGGGAGAACGTCACGAGGTAGCTCTTGGTGGCCGCGTACACCGCTCGCCCCAACCCTTGAAGCGACGGCATGTCGCCCGAGAAGGCAAGCAGCGACGACACGTTGATGATCGCGCCCCGGCCGCGCTCCACCATGCCCGGCAGCGCTGCCCGGACTAGGGTCGTCGGCGCGGAGACGTTGACCGCGACCACCCGCGCCTGCAGCTGCGCATCAACCTCTGCGAACGGGCCGTAGCCGTTGATCCCGGCGTTGTTGACCAGCAATGTGACGTCGGGACTGGCGACCCGCTGCGCAACCTTGGCCACGTCGGCAGGAACTGCGAGGTCAGCGGTCAGCGCCTCGACCGCCACACTGTGCTCGCTGCGGAGCCGTTCCGCCAGCCGGACCAGCCGATGCGTGCGACGGGCGACCAGCACCAGGTCATACCCGCCAGCGGCCAGGCGCGCCGCGTATTCGTCACCTATACCGGACGAGGCACCCGTCACCACCGCGGTGCCGGGACGACCGGAAACGGTGGCAGGCTCTGCGCTCACCAGCATTCTCCTCAGCTTGCTCAGGCCAAAAACCAGGCGTTCACAATGCCCGGCTGGCAAAGTCCCTCGCCGTGGCGGATGCCGGCAATGACGGTGCCTGCGGAACCCGGCCAGGCACGGCGGGCGCACCGCGTACGGGTCACGATAATGCATCACGAGTCCCTGCGATACGCTAGCGTAGCGAAACTATCCAGTAGCGGAACGCTCTCGTAGCGCCATGCGCAGCGCACGCAAGGACGTGGAGCATGACTCGAACCCGAAGAACCGGGGACACCCTGAAGGCGGCTCACGGCGGCCGCTCCCTGGACAGTTCACGGAACGTCGCCTTGCGGGAAGCCGCGCTGGCCGTGCTGGCCGAGATGGGCTACGACCGGCTGACCATGGACGCGGTGGCGGCACGGGCACGGGCGGGCAAGACCACGATCTACCGACGCTGGCAGAGCAAGGCAGAACTAGTCGTCGACGCACTCAACAGCCTCAAAGGCGAGCACGACGTCCCGGATACCGGATCATTGCGCCAGGACCTGCACGCCATGGCATCGGACCTCATCAACGCGGAAAGCCACCTCGGTGCGCTGACGGTCGGCATGGTTAACGCGCTGGCTCATGACGCCGAGCTGCGGCGGGTGTTCCGGGAGAAATTCATCGCGCCGCGGATGGCCGGCTTCCGGACTGTCTTCGAACGGGCCGTAGCCCGCGGCGAAATGCCAGCGGGCCACGACCTCGATCTTCTGGCCCGGTTGTTTCCGGCGCTCGGCCTCCAGGAGCTGGTGATGTCCGGCAAGCTGCCCGACACCCGGTCGGCCTTGCACATCATGGACGAGATCGTCTACCCGCTGGCCACCGCGTCCGCCGCCGAGACCCGCACTGCCCCGGACAACCTCTTCGAAGGAAGCCACAGTGAGTGATGACAACGAGATCGGTGCCGGGCCCGGACGCGCCGTGACTGAGCCTGCCGATACTGGGCCCGACGCAACTTCTTCCCCGGCCGCGCCGGACCGCCGGTGGCTGATCCTCGGGGTGATCGCGCTTGCTCAGCTGATGATCGTGCTCGACGCGACAATCATGAACATCGCGCTGCCGAGCGCGCAAAGAGATCTGGGATTCTCCATCGTGGACCGCCAGTGGGTCGTCACCGCCTATGCGCTGGCGTTCGGCAGCTTGCTGCTGCTCGGCGGCAAGCTAGCGGACCTGCTGGGCCGGCGGGTGATGTTCATATCCGGCCTGATCGGGTTCGCCGTCGCCTCAGCGGTCGGCGGGGCGGCCGTGAACTTCGGCATGCTGGTCACCGCACGAGCCGCTCAAGGCCTGTTCGGGGCAATGCTCGCCCCGGCGGCGTTGTCGCTTCTGGCTGTCACGTTCACCGATACCAATGAACGAGGCCGGGCCTTCGGTGTATTCGGCGCGGTCGCCGGCGCCGGCGGTGCGATCGGACTGCTGCTCGGCGGGCTGCTCACCGAGTACCTGGACTGGCGCTGGTGCCTGTACGTCAACCTGATCTTCGCCGGCATCGCCGTCACCGGCGCCGTAACGCTGCTGCGCCGCCAGGCCCCGTCGTCGGCCAGGCCCAGGCTGGACCTGCCCGGCGCGGCACTGGTCTCCGGCGGCATGTTCTGCATCGTCTACGGCTTCTCCAACGCCGCCCTGCACAACTGGCACACCCCCTCCACTTGGGGCTTCCTCGCCGCCGGAGTGATACTGCTGGCCGGATTCGTCTGGCGGCAGTACACCGCGCCCGAGCCGCTGCTACCGCCGCGGATCGTGGCTGACCGCACCCGCGGCGGCGCCTACCTGACCATGCTGCTCGGCGCGATCGGCCTGTTCGGCGTCTTCCTGTTCCTCAGCTATTACCTGCAGCAGACCCTGGGCTTCTCCCCGGTAATTTCCGGGGTGGCGTTCCTGCCAATGGTGGCCTGCCTCGTCCTGTCCTCCGCCACCGCAAACGTCATACTCATGCCGCGTGTCGGGCCCCGACCGCTTGCACCGACCGGACTCCTGCTCGCCGCCATCGGCCTGGCCCTGCTGACGCGCATCGGTGTGCACAGCAGCTACGCAACTCACGTTCTGCCGTCGTTGCTGATCATCGGACTAGGCTTCGGCATGGTCTTCGCTCCGGTCTTCAACAGCGGGACATTCGGCGTTGCCCCGCAAGACACGGGCGTCGCCTCGGCCACTATTAACACCGGCCAGCAGCTCGGCGGCTCGATCGGCACGTCCCTGCTCAACACCATCTTCGCCAGCACCGTCACTAGCTACATCGCGGGCCACGTCAGGCCGGCCACGCTGGTCAACGGCCGGCCCAGCCCTCAGCTGACCGGCCTGGCCCAGATCCACGGCTACACCACCGCCTTCTGGTGGTCGGCTGCCATCCTGACCATCGCCGCGATCGCCGCCGTGATTCTGTTCCGCAACGGACCGCTGACCAACAATGGCGCAGCTCAGCCGGCCGACCTGGCCAGCGACACCGCGCCACCCGGCGGAGCCGCCCGAAACCGGATCATCAGATCCGACCGCACGATGTAGGGAGCTGGCTGCTACCAGTGCTCTCCGCAGGCGTCCGCCGAAGATCGCGGAGAGATTCAGCAAAACGCGCAGCTCAGAGCACATGATGATCATGGTGGGGGCGGGGTGGGACTCGAACCCGCGACCGGCGGATTATGCGTCCAGCCCGGCAGCGACTCCTGTTAGGGCAACTGACCTGGGCGGATATAGCTGCGGATCCGATCCTGCTCAGGCTGCGCTGGTGTACACCCACGGTCGCGGTTTCACCTAGGGCACCCTCGACCAGTGCGAGGCTCGGGATCTCAGTCGAGCGGTGCGCACGGCGGGTGTGAGCAGGGCAGCCAGCTGAGCGACGTCGTCCAGAGGTCCATGCCGAGGACGGCTTTTTCGCGGGCGGCCTGGCGCTCGGCGGAGATGGCGCGGTGGGTCAGCTTGGTGTACTCGGCGCGGGAGGGTGCTCAGCTCACGCGACCCTTGTTCTGCGGGCCGGCCAAGCGGAACGACTGGCTCAGTTCGGGCCGGATCTGCGGCGCAGGCGGCGTGTGGCTAGCTGTTCGAGCGTAAGCGCGGAGGGGATCGGGAACGTCGGTCTCGAATACCTCGAGCCATTCGGCGGGGTCAGGGGATCCTTCGATAATCCGGAATCGTGCGGCTGAGTAGTACAAGCCTGTCAGCAGGACCTGGGCCTCCCAGGCCTGGCGCTCGGTGTCGCCGCCGCCGTTGGAGAGGATGACGTGGATGCCGGTGAGCGGGCTGTGCTTGCCTGGCTGGAGCCGGGTGCCGACGAGGGCGTAGGAGGCGCGCAGTGCCGGAGAGACCAGCTTGGCGCGCGGGTCGCTGAACAGGCCCGCGGGGTAGGCAGGCGAGCGCTCGGTGTCTGGCCAGGCAGTCGCGGGGTCGGGTGAGACGATGTCGTAGATCGTCGCGTAACGCGGGCTGTTGCGCCCGCCACCGGCGTCAGGATTCTCGAAGTGGACGTCGTTGGCCAGGTAACCGGGGACGGTCAGTGCCGCGGAGTAGACGTCGTACCAGTCAGCGAACTCATCCAGGCGTCTGGGGTCAGACGGGTTGGTCAGGACGAAGCGCACTCCGGTGCGGCCGCTCGGATGCATGGTGCGTTCAGTCTGCCGCGTTGTGGGTGCTAGCTGCTCCTGGGGGGGTCTGCTGCGCCAGCTGTGGATCTGCGCCAGGGTGGCGTCGGCCAGGGCCTGCCGTGCGGCGCCGAGGGGCAGGTCAGCGGTGTAGACGGGGGTGCCGGGCTGCTGGCGCCACGACCCGGCGAGGGGTCCGGCGTCGAGCCCGTCGAAGCCCAGCTGGTTCGCGAGTTCGAGCACGATCGATATGGCGGCCGGGTCGTCGCCGGCGACCGGGATCGCCGTACGCTCGCCGCCTCCGGGCTTGCCGAGCGTGGCCAGGCTCGCCGGACGGATGGTGTTGAACGCCTTGACCACCGAGTGTCCCAGCTGTGATTGCACCCACTGGCTTTCGGGCTGGCCGACGTCGATGGCGCCGATGTGCCCGTCCCGCAGTTCGGGGACATAGTTCGCAGCGTCGATGACGACAGTGTCGGCGGGCAGGCCGCTGAGCAGCCCTGCGGGAAGCGCGGGGATGCTGTTCTCGGGGATGGCGACGATCACGACGTCGGCGTTGCTGGCGACATCGGTGACGGGGACTGGGGAGGCGCCGGTCCGGGCGGCGATGCCGGTGAGTGTCTGGGGTCCGCGGGAGTTGGCGATCGTGACCTGGTGCCCGGCCCGAGTGAGTCGGCCGGCGAGCGTGGCGCCCATGTTGCCGGCGCCGATGATTCCGATGCGCATGCTGTTCTCCTGGTGGTAGATGCGGGCATTGGCGGCCGCGGTGTCAGAGGGCGGAGGCCAGGAGCGGCTCGCCAGCGAACTCGGATTAGGGCGGGAACAGGTCACGCAGCGACGGCCGGTCGCTGTGCAAGTCACAAAGCTCGATGAGGGTACCGGCGGGTCCCCGGTTCAGCAGCGGCGTGGTGCCGGCCGTGGCGTAGGAGCGGTAGCCGAGCGCGTCGAGCCGTCGCGCCTCGGCGGCCAGATCCTCAACCCAGTAGCCGATGTGGTGCACGCCGCCGCCCTCCGGGATGTCCAGCGGGGTGCCGGGGATGGCCTGCCAGACCTCGACCGCAAATGGCCCGCCGACGGAGAAGGCGACATGGCAGTCCACCTCGTAGGGTCGGCCGGCCGCGTCGGCGAGGGTCAGTGCCCGCAGCCTGGCCGGGCGCCAGCGCAGCCGGAATACCTCGCCGAGTTCCTCCTGGCCGGCCGGCAGGTCAGGGACTGCTATGCCGATGTGCCAGATGCTGATCATTGATGACGCCCTCCTATCCGGACACCGTGTCCGATTCGACGCTAGCAATATCCGGGCACTGTGTCCACTTATCCGGTACGCTGATCCCGTGACCTCCCCCGACCCCAGGATGATGCGCGCCGACGCGCAGCGGAACTACGACGCGGTCCTCGCCGCAGCCAGGACCGTCTTCGCGCAGGCGGGAACCGACGCGCCCATGGAAGACGTCGCCCGGGCCGCCGGAGTCGGGCGGGGAACCCTTTACCGGCGCTTCCCGACCCGCGAGCATCTGTTCGCTGCGATTCTGCAAGAGCGGGTGGACGAGCTCGACGCGTCCGCGCAGCGCGCGCTGGAAGCCCCGGATGTGTGGCGGGCGCTGAGCGAGTGGCTGGAGCTCTATGATCGGTGCGCGACCGGGTACCGGGGCATGAGCGCCAGG
The DNA here is from genome assembly GCA_036495525.1 of Streptosporangiaceae bacterium. Taxonomy (GTDB): domain Bacteria; phylum Actinomycetota; class Actinomycetes; order Streptosporangiales; family Streptosporangiaceae; genus DASXMR01. The sequence goes on from DASXMR010000056.1 coordinate 40,694, forward strand.
GTCGGGGAATCGCTGAGCGACGACAGCTCGGCCGTGGGTACCCTGTGCGGGCCGATGAAAGACAGCTTCGCCCGGCTGTTTGAGCGAGCCCGGCAGGAGGTCCCGCTCCGCCCGGACCTGACCCCGACTCAGCTGCTGTCGATGGTCAGTGCCCTGCCCAAGGACACCCGCACGGGCCAGACACCAGAGCCCTGCCTGCGCCTCGTCCTGGACGGCCTGCACGGGTAAAGGCCCGGGTTCCTTCGAGCTCCGGTGGGAGAAAGCTGAATATCGCACTGGCGGTCATGCATATCTCTCTCGGCCTGTGCGTGACCGCCCATTCGGCGGCCGGCGTACTGTCTGACCGCGCCGGGCGGACTGGCGCCTCGGCCTCGCCACCGTGACCGCCGCCCCGGCGTCGACCGGCGCTGCGCGTTCCAACCGCTTCCACTTACGGTCACGCGGCCGCCGTGCAGCCGGGTCGATCAGATTCAGCCGCACTAACGGCCGGTAGGCGGCTGACTCCGACACCGGGCCCACCTCCCGCCTGGCCAGCTCGAACACCAGCCGGCGCGGACCCACGACGGATGAGCCAGCCGCAGCTCGGCCAGCGTCACCTCCACCGCCGCGGTCATCTGATGCGGACACGACCGCGGCCGGTGCGACCGGTCCGCCAGCCCCTCCAGCCCGCGCGCCTCATACCGGGCCAGCCACGCATGCACCGTTTGCGCGCCACCCCGACCCGGGCCGCCACATCCGTCACCGTCTCACCATCGGCGATCACCGCCCGGACGGCCTCATACCGCTGCTCAACCACAGACAACTCCCTCATGAACCGGGAGTGTCACCCATCAGCCGAAGCAGGCGTAACCCATCAGCCGGAACACTGGCACCCATCAGCCGAAGCCCAGATGGGAGGCATCAGCCGGAGTAATACATTCAGTGAGTGGGGCGGGTGGGGCTCGAACCCACGACCGGCGGATTATGAGTCCGCTGCTCTGACCGGCTGAGCTACCGCCCCTGGTTACGTGGCGCCGGCCGACTGCTGATAGCCGCGCGGCTGCCTGGCCTTGTGAACCCGCTGACCTAGGCTAGCGCGGACTGGCAGCGCCAGCCACGACGCCTGGCTGGTGCCAGTTACCTCAGCGCGGGCTGAGCTGCATCGACATGGCGTGCTCCACCAGCGCGATCAGGGCGGACTTGGTGGAGTTGCGGCCGCGCGCGTCGCACTGCACAATCGGCGTTTGCGGGCTGACCGACAGCGCCTCCTGGACGTCGGCCATCGCGTGCGGGAAGTTCCCGTGGAACCCGTTGACGGCGATGATGAAGGGCAGCTTCGCCGACTCGAAGTAGTCGACGGCCGGGAAGGAATCTGCCAGCCTGCGGGTGTCCACCAGGACCACGGCACCGATGGCGCCCTGGATCAGGTCGTCCCACATGAACCAGAACCGGTGCTGGCCAGGCGTCCCGAAGAGGTAGAGGATCAGGCCGGCGTCGAGGGTCACCCGGCCGAAGTCCATCGCGACGGTGGTGGTCGTCTTGTCGGGAGTATGCGACAGGTCGTCCAGGCCATCGCTCGCCGAGGTCATGACGGCCTCGGTGGTGAGCGGAGTGATCTCGGAGACCGAGCCGACAAAAGTGGTCTTGCCCACGCCGAAGCCGCCCGCGACGACGATCTTCACTGAGGTCATCGCCGCGTCCGCCGCCATGCTGACGGCCTTAGAGCTTGCGTAGTCCACTGAGCACCCTTTCAAGCAGATGAAGGTCCGGGCGACCCTGCGCATGATCCATCTGGTGGACCCGGACCAGTCCTTCCATCGCCATGTCAGCGATCAGCACGCGTGCTACCCCCAGAGGCATCCTGAGCACGGCGGAGATTTCCGCTACCGAGCGCCAGTCCCGGCAGAAGCCGAGAATGGCCTGGCACTCGGGGCTGAGCACGGAAAGGTCGCGCGACTCGTAGTGAGAAGCGGCGACCATGGCCTCGATCTGAAGCTGATACCTCGGCTTCGTCCGTCCCCCGGTGACGGCGTACGGACGGACCAGAGGGCTCGCCTGCCCTTCCGCACCGCCGCCGTGCGCGCCAGGGCGCACCTGGCCGGGGTCGCGCGGCACCGGCGCGTTGCCGCCCGCTGACTGGTTGGCGGCATGCTGCAGGCGATCGGGCGGTCCTGACGAGTACATGCCATCGGCAGGAGCCCAGTCATCCCGGCGGGGACCCGACACCGGCGTCTCCTGTCACTTATCTGCCGTCCTGAGACCAGTCCGGGGCGGTCAATCCGCGTGCCTCGGGCGTCAGGGCGCTGCCCACGCGCTCGACCAGCAGCGCCATCTCGTAAGCGACCAGGCCCATGTCGCAGTCGGCGGCGGCGAGCACAGCAAGGCTGGAGCCGTCGCTGATCGCCATGACCACCAGCAAGCCGCGCTGCATCTCCACGACCGTCTGGGTGACGGCACCGCCTTCGAAGACGCGCGACGCCCCCTGGGTCAGGCTGGTGAGGCCGGAGGTAACTGCCGCCAGCTGATCGACCCGGTCAGGCGGAAATCCCTGCGAGAAAGCCACCGGTAGTCCGTCGGAAGAGACCACGATGGCATGCGCGACGGAAGGGACCCGCTCGACGAAGTTCGTGATCAGCCAGTTCAGGTCCTGCGCCGGACGCACTAGCGGAGTCACGAGCGCTCCTTCCTATCGGGACGGGCAGCCTGTGCCCCGCAAATGGCGATGGGACTGGTCGCACGTATGGTAACTGAGTGGCTCAGCCGTGTCCGCTCCTCTAGCATGACCGGCCTCCTGACCTCGTGTCACGCGTCATGAGGAACCGTCCTCTTCTCCCTGCTGGTCATCGCTGGAGGCCGCCGCACGGCCCCGCCGGACGCCACGCTGGAAGCTGGCGAGCCTGTCCCTGGTCGCCGCGGCCGACCTGGCCGGCGGCGGCGCGGCCGCCTCGGCGGCGGTACCGGGTATGAGGTTGGCCTGCGGCACCCGCTTGGGCAAGCCGGCAGGCGTGACGCCGGACGACGACGGGGCCGAGGCGGCCGCGGCAGCGCGCCAGCCCTCGTCGGCGGGCGAGGACCAGCTGCCCGAGCTGTCAGGCGTGGCCGGATATCCGGGCTCGCTGCCGCCGTTGGACAGCCGGGCCGGGGACGCGCTGGCACCCGCCACTGCGCCGACCGCCTGGCCGGCCGCGCCGGACCCGGTCAGCCCCGCTTTGCCCGTCCAGCTGACAGCTTGTCCGCCCCGGCGGAACCAGTCGGATTCCACCGCCTCGAAAATCGGCAACCGGTTCTCCTGGCCCAGTGCTGCTGATGAGGGAACGATCACATCGCCCGCCGACCCGGCCAGCCCCAGGCGACTGAGGCCGTGCTCAGCCGGCCGGCCTGAGCCGCCGAAGTCGGCAGTCATCGGGAAGCCGGACTGAGCCGCCGCGGCCGGCTGCTCGGTCTCGGCGGCCGGCTGGCCGGCGGCTGGCATGACCGGCTGGTCGGGCGTGTCAGCGCTGACGTCGGCCACGCGCTCGACGGCCTGGCCGGCGTCGACCGTCGGCTGCGGCGCCGTTCCGTCGACTTCCTGGTCGAACGGCGAGCCGCCAGGACTCGGGCTCGTGCGGAAGACCGGCAGCGGACCCGTCGCCGCGCCGACGTCGCCGGGCGTGGTACCTGGCCGGGGACCAGCGCCGGGTATCCGCCGCGGCCACAGGCCGCTCCCGGCGGCAGCCGGGTCGTTCGGCAGCGGGGCGAACCGCGGCGTGCGGGCCGCGTTGACCTCCTGCTCGGTCGCTGACCTGTCACCCGGCGGCCAGTCCGTCGGCACGCCGTTGCTGAAGTCGTTGAAGTCCGCTGGCATCCGGCCGTCGAACCGGCCCAGGCCGGGGAGGGTGCCAGCCCGCTCCTCGGTGACCACCTCGTCGGGCAGCCAGACCAGCGCGGTCAGGCCGCCGGAGTCACCGGCGCGCAGCCGGACCCTGATCCCGTGCCTGGCGGCCAGCCGGGCAACCACGAACAGGCCCATCCGGCGGGAGACCGCCACGTCAACCGTCGGCGGGTTGTCAAGCCGCCAGTTCGCGTGCGCCATCTCCTCGGCGCCCATGCCGACGCCCTGGTCGCCGATCTCGACCAGCACTCCGCCGCTGCTGAGCAGGTGGCCGACGATGCTCACCGGCGTGTCAGCGGCTGAGAACGAGGTCGCGTTCTCCACGAGCTCGGCAGTCAGGTGCACGACGTCGCTGACCGCCTGGCCACGGACGGCGATGCCCGGCTGCACGTTGAGCGTGACGCGCTCGTACTGCTCGATCTCGGAAACCGCCGCGCGCAGCACGTCGACGACCGCGACCGGCTGGTTCCACCGGCGCGACGAGTCGTGACCGGCGAGAACCAGCAGGTTCTCCGAGTTGCGGCGCATCAGCGTGGCGAGGTGGTCCATCCGGAACAGGCTGGACAGCCGCTCGGCGTCCTGCTCGCCCTGCTCCAGGTCGTCGATGAGCTTGATCTGCCGCTCCACCAGCGACTGACTGCGGCGGGACAGGTTGACGAACATCGCGTTGACGTTGCCGCGCAGCGCCGCCTCCGTAGCGGCCAGCCGCAGCGCCTCGCGGTGCACCTGGTCGAACGCCCGCGCGACCTCACCGATCTCGTCGGAGGAGTCGACGGCGATGGGCTCCACCTCAAGGACGGAGACGTCCTCGCCGTCGGTCTCGCTCATCCGGCGCACCGCCTCCGGCAGGTGCAGGCCGGCGATCTCCAGCGCGCCAGTACGCAGCCGCCGCAGCGGCCGCACCAGCGACCGGCCGACCAGGGTGATCAGCACCATGGCCAGTGCAAGCACGATCAGCACGACGATGCTGTCGATGATCAGCGAGGTGATCGCGCCGCGCCGCAGCGACTGGCTGCGGTCGATGACGGAGGTGACCAGCTGTTTCTCGGCGCCGCCGAGGCTGCCGACAACCGACGTCGCGCCGGCGACCGCATCCGCGAACGTCGGGTCAGCCGAGCCGGTGCCGCCGCTGGCCGCTTCGGAGATGGCCTGCTGTTCCTGCGCTTGCGCCTTGGCCGTCGCTGGGTTCCCCTGAAGCGCGTTGTTGAACAGCTGCTGCTGGGCCGGCGTCGCGGCCGCGGCCAGCTGGGCCTGGTTACCAGTCTGCTCGGCGACGGCGTTGTTGATGGCGGTCAGCTGAGCCGGGCCGAACTCGTTCTTGCCGACCAGGTCGGAGCTGAGCCCGGAGGTCAGGATGGCCTGCTGCTGCGAGACCTCTTCCTTGATCTGCGAGACAAGGCTTGCTACCCGCACGGTGTCAGCAAGGGTCGAGTCGTTGCTGCTGGTCGCCACCTGGTCGTTGAGCGCCATCAGCGCGCTGATCGCGTCGCTGTACTTCTGGATCACCACGAGCGCTGGCAGCTGGGTCTGGGTCGCGGCCTGACGCAGCGCCGTCAGGCCGGTGATGGCGGCTTGCGCGCCGGCCGCGTCCTGCTGCGCCAGCTTCGGGTAGGAGTCGTCGATGCTCTTCAGCTCGTCGCTGACCTGACGCGCGGCGGCGCGGGTCGCCGTGTTGTCCTTGTCGAGAACAGCCACCTCGGGGTTGGCGGTGGTCTTGAGCTTGCTGGACAGCGAGAGCGAGGCGGAGCGGCCGCCGGTGTCTCCGAGCACGATGAACCGGACGGTTTCCTCGCGCTCCTGCTGAAGCGCCTGCACGAGCTGAGTGCTCTTCTGGTACAGCGAGGCAAGATTGTCGACGCGCTGCAGGGTCACGGCGCTCTGGACCGACGACGCGATCCGGAACCCGCCCAGGGCAACAGCCGCGACCGTCGGGATGCTGACGAGCATGACGAGCCGTGAGCGCACCCGCCAGTTCTTCAGCGAGCGACGTGACCCGCCTGACAGGGCCGCGGCCGGCTGGTGCCCGTTGGCCGTCAGGTCATGGGCGGGCGGCGCACCCTCGCCGAACGCCGCCGGGGCTACCGCTACCGCTACCGCGCCATTCCCGTTGCCGGCCCTGGCTGCTTCCGGTACCCGGGCAACTTCGGTTCTGCCACGACCGCCGGTGCTCTTGCTCCTGGAGCGCACAGCTCTCGCACCCCTCATCACGCGGCCGCTGGGAGCAGACCGTGGTCCGGGCCTCGGGGCGGGACCAACATGGCATTACCCCTTCTGGCAGACGATTTTGGTATGAGACGACACCTTGTTGCACGCAGCGTCACGGAACAGCCCGGCCAACTCTAACGCGTTACCGGCCGGCGCACAGCGATACCAGTCCGCAGGGGTAAAAATCGGTATTGCCTGCACTGACCTCCCGAGTCGGCCAGACTAGGATAACGTGTCACGCTACGCATGTGTCCCTGAACATCCGATTCTGAGTCATCCGTGGTCTAGAGGGAGCCTTATGCGGCTTGTCCGGGCCCGTGCCCGTGTTTCCGCCTTCCGGCTCGGCGCCGCCGCGCTGTCGGCCGGGCTGGCGCTTTCGGCATGCCACGTTCCCGGCACCTCAGCGGGCAGCGGCAGCTCGGGCGGCGGGCAGACGATCACCGTGGCTGTGGTCCCCGGCCTGGATCCCAGCATCGGCAACGCCCCGCTCTACCTCGCGAACAGCCCCGGCGGCTTCTTCAGCCAGCACGACCTGCACGTCAACATCAAGTCCTATTCGAGCCTGCAGGCAGTGAAGACGGCGCTGCAGAACGGCGGCGCGCAGATCGCGGCGGGCGATTACACCGACTTTCTTTATGAGCAGGCCAGTAAGGGCCTCCCGCTGAAGCTGATCGCCGATGGCTACGACGCCGCGCCGAGCACGACCGAGATCCTCACGCTGCCTGGCTCCAAAATCACTAAGCCGCTGGACCTGGTGAACAAGAAAGTTGCCACGCCACTGCCGCAGCTAGCTCCCACGGACGCGAGCAGGGGCGACAATCGCAAGATCAACAACCCGTATGGCATCGAGACGCTGATGGCCGAGTCGGTGCTGCAGAGCGACGGGGTGAGCTTCACCAGCGTGCGCTGGCAGCCGACCCGGGCCAGCGAGATGATCAGTGACTTGAAGACCGGGAAGGTCAGCGCGATCCTGGTCAGCGAGCCGTACGTGTTCCAGGCCGAGAGCCAGCTCGGCGCTCAGGTCGTCGTCGACGCGGGCAGCGGCGTGGCCAGCGGGCTACCCCAGTCGGGCTACTTCGCGTCGAGCTCCTTTGCCAGCACCAACCCGGCGGCGGTGAGCGCGTTCCGGACGGCGCTGCTGCAGGCCCAGGCCGACGCGGCAACCCGCGGGCCCGTGCAAGGCGTCCTGACGACAGCGGCGCATATGACAACGGCGCAGATCCACGCCAACGACGCCGCCCTGGTGACGCTCGGTACCTATCCGACGGCACTGTCCGTCGGCCAGGTCCAGCGCGTCTCGCAGCTCATGTTCGAGGCGGGAATGACGACCAGCCCGGTCAGCATCGGTGCGATGGTCGACGGCTAGCGCTAGTCTGCTCTGCGCCCAATGGAGCCAGGGCGGGTCAGACGTCGGCCGGGCCTGCGGGCGTGCCGTAGATGGCGGCTTCCCAGATTTCGGTGAGCGCGTGCGTGAGCCGGGTCTCGTCGGTGAACGCCGGGTGCCCAGTCGCGGCCAGGTACCAGGTCCGCTCATTCATCCAGCACAAGACGGCTGCCAGCATCCGCGGGTCGTCCTGGCGGTCGGGCGCCAGGCCCGCGGCACGGTCGGCCAGGATGCGGTCGGTCGCTACCTCGGTGAACCCGTCTATCGTCTCGGCCCACAGCTGCGTCAGCGCAGGGTCGGACTGCCAGTTCTCCACGATCGCGCGCAGCACGGGGGCGTGCTGGTGCCATAGCCGAGTTCCTGCCGTGGTCCCCTGAAGCAGCGCCGTGCCGGGCGCGCCGGATGAGTCGCCGGCCCAGACGCCCGCAGCCTGGTGCGCGCTGCCCACCGCCCGGCGCACGAGCTCGGCGAGCACGGCATGCTTGCTAGCGAAGTAGAAGTAGAAGCTGCCACGGGCCACGCCAGCCGCCTCCAGGATGTCGGCCACGCTCAGCGATTCGAACCGCCGGTCGCCAAGCAGCCGCTCGGTGGCATCAAGGATCAGCTCGCGGACGTCGCGTGCGCCTGCGTCCTCGCGCTGGCCGGGCGCCCGCCCGCCGCGGTCGGCCGCTCCCTCGCCGCGTCCTGCCTGCCGCCGGTCGCGGCGGGCGGGCCGCGCGGCGTTACTTTCCCGGCTCACGCGGCCCGCCTCAGTCAACCTGCGCTGCGCCGAACACCCAGCCGCTGGTCTCGCTGATGAACGCCGACGGGAATCCGGGGTCGAACTCAGCGGCTGACTCCAGGCCCCTGACCATCTCGACGGTCAGCTCGACCTCAAGCGAGCCCAGATTGTCCTCAAGCTGCTCCAGCCGCCGGGCGCCGACAATCGGATGAACGGCGGGTGACCTGGTCATCGTCCAGGCCAGCGCGACCTGCGAGGGCGTGGCACCCAGGTCGCCGGCCACTTGCTGCACGGCCTCGGCGATGCGTCGCTCGCGCTGTGTCAGCGACGCCGGGTCGATCCGGGATCCGTGGCCGGGTCCGCCGGGCCGGGTGTATTTCCCGGACAGTATTCCGCCCGCCAGCGGACTCCAGGCCGCCACCGTCATGCCGAAGGCCTCGGCCATCGGCAGTAGCTCGCGCTCAGCGTCGCGCTGCACCAGGCTGTAGGGCACCTGCAGGCCGGCCAGCGGCGCCCAGCCCCGCCACTGCGCAAGAGTGTTCGCCCGGGAGACAACCCACGCAGGCGCGTCGGAGATGCCGACGTACAGCACGCGCCCGGCCCGGACCTGGTCGTCGAGGGCGCCCATCGTCTCCTCGGCCGGCGTGCTCCGGTCCCACATGTGCACCCAGTAGATGTCGATGTAGTCGGTGCGCAGCCGGCGCAGGCTCGTCTCCAGCGACATCCGCAGGTTCTTGCGGTGGTTGCCTGCCGCGTTGGGATCATCCCGATCGCGCGTCACCGTGTACTTAGTGCCCAGCACGAACCTGTCCCGCCGGCCCGCCAGCAGGTCGCCGACGATCTCCTCGCTCGCCCCGCCGCGGTAATTGCTGGCGGTGTCGATGACGTTCCCGCCCGCGCTGGCGTAGGCGTCAAGGATGCGGCGGCACTCCTGCGGCGGCGCGCCTACCCCGCCCTGCTCGCCAAAGGTCATGGCACCCAGGAACAGCTCGGAGACCCGCAGCCCGGTACCCCCGAACGTCCGGTACCGCATCAGTCAGCCCGGCCCGGCGCGAACGCCTCGGCCGCCAGTCGCGCCACCTCATCGGGCGGCACGTCCCGCAGGTGCTGGTCCACCGCCCAGCGGTGCCCGAACGGGTCGATGAACTGCCCGGTCCTGTCGCCCCAGAACGCGTCGTGCAGCGGCTCGAATACGGTCGCCCCGGCAGCGAGGGCCTGCTGCCAGACAGCGTCCGCATCGCTGACGGCGAGGTGCAGCGCGCCGTGGGTACCGCCCAGGGTCAGCGGCGACATGATGCCCATATCGCGGAATTCATCGGCGATGGCGAGCACGCTGTCGCCGAACTGCAGCTCGATCGTCAGTACCTGCCCGCCGGGCAGCGTGATCCGGCTGTTCTCCGTCGCGCCGAGCACTGACGCGTACCAGGCAGCCGCTCGTGCTGGGTCCCGGGTGACCAGGTGACTAGTGAGGGTGCTCATGTCACAGGACTGTACATACTGTCTAGACAGCCTGTCTAGTGAGCTGTGCTTGAAGCTCCGCCATTGCCGCTGCGAGCGCACTGCCTCGCTCAGAACTGCAAGGGCTGTCAGAACTTCGGGGTCGTGGCTAGCGGCCGCGGCCGTCGTCGGTCAGGCCGAGCTCTCTCGCGATGATCATTCGCTGCACCTCTGAGGTGCCCTCGCCGATCTCGAGCACCTTGGCGTCCCGGTAGAACCGGGCGACCGGGAACTCGTTCATGTACCCGTATCCGCCGAAGACCTGGGTCGCGTCCCTGGCGTTGTCCATGGCCGCGTTGGACGCGGTCAGCTTCGCGATCGCGGCGTGCTTCTTCACCGGCTCCCCGACTGCCGCCCGGCTGGCCGCGTCGAGCCAGCCGAGCCTGGCCAGCTGCGCCCTGGCCTCCATGTCAGCGATCTTGAACTGGATGCTCTGGTAGTGGCCGATCTCGCGGCCGAACGCCGTCCGCTCGCGTGCGTACCGCAGGCACTCGTCGACGCAGCCCTGAGCCAGGCCAGCGGCCAGCGCCGCTATCGCGATCCGGCCCTCGTCGAGGATTTGCAGGAACTGCGCATAGCCGCGGCCACGCTCACCGAGCAGGTTCGCTTCGGGCACCCGGCAGCCGCTGAACGACAGCTCCCTGGTGTCAGAGGCGCGCCAGCCGACCTTGGAGTACTCCCGGCCGACGGAGAACCCTGGTGTGCCGGCCGGGACGATGATCGCGGAGATCTCCCGCCGCTCCCCCGACCTGCCGGTGATCGCGAGCGCGGTCACCAGTGAGGTGATCGACGTGCCAGCGTTGGTGATGAAGGCCTTGGTGCCGTCGATGACCCACTCGCCGCCGTCCAGCCTCGCGGTGGTGGTCATGCCGCCAGGAATGTCTGACCCGCCGCCCGGCTCGGTCAGCCCGAATGCTGCCAGCCGTTCGCCCAGGCACAGGTCGGGCAGCCAGCGCTGCTTCTGCTCGTCGCTGCCGAACCGGTAGATCGGCATCGCCCCGAGCGCGACGGCGGCCTCCAGGGTGATCGCCACCGACGAGTCGACTCTGGCCAGCTCGTGCAGGGCAAGGCAGAGCGCGGTCAGATCGCCGCCCATGCCGCCGTACTGCTCGGGAAACGGCAGGCCGAACAGGCCGAGCTTGCCCATCTTCGCTACGACGTCGTAAGGAAACTCGCCCCGCTCGTAGTAGCCGCCGATCACCGGTGCCACCACGTCGCGGGCGAATTCCTCAACTGTCGCGCGCAGCTGCTCGTGCTCGTCAGTCAGCGCGAAGCTGGTCATATCTGCCCCTTTGCAGATCGGCCCTGGCCAGGGCCTGAGTGCCGTGCCCGCTTGCTGAAGATGCTACAAGCCGACGGCACGGCACCGGCCGCACGAGATGCTGGTGCTGCGCGTTGGTCAGCTGAACATGATCGCCCGCCCAGATATGATCGCCCGCCCAGATATGATCGCCCGCCCAGCCAGCGCGGCGCTTCCGCGCGGTGCTGCGGCCTGGCCGGCCCCGGTGGGCTGGCCTCAGTACGCCATCCAGCCGCCGTCGACCATCAGGTTGATGCCGCTGATGTACGTGGCGGCGTCCGATGCCAGGAACGCGACGGCCGAGGCTACGTCCTGCGGCTCGCCTAGCCTGCTAAACGGCGTGCGCGACCGGACGTAGGCGCTGCCCTCGGCGGTCTTGCTGAGGTCGCCGACGGCGCCGGTGACGATCTTGCCGGGTGCGACCGCGTTGCAGATGATGCCGTCGCGGGCGTGCTCGACCGCGACCTGGCGGGTGAGCTGCACCAGCCCGCCCTTGCTGACCGCGTAGGCGAAGTTTCCCGGAGCCCCGACCATGCCGTGCTGCGAGGTGATGTTCACGATGCGGCCGCGGACCCCGCCGCGCTCGGGCTGGGTCAGCATCTGCCGCACCGCGGCCTGGCAGAGCAGGAACGGTCCGCGCAAGTTCACCGAGATGATCGCGTCGAAGTCGTCCTCGCTGGTCTGCAGCAGGGGCTTGGAGTGGGCGCCAGCCAGGGCCGCGTTGTTGACCAGGACGTCCAGCGTGCCCGCGTGACCGGCCGCGCGCTCGACCAGGGCGGCGCAGTCGGCTGGCCGCGAGATGTCGGCAGGGACGTACTCGCAGTCGCCGCCCGCGGCGGCGATGACCTCGTCGGTGGGCTCGCCGCCGGTCAGCGGGTCACGCCGCACGTCGGCAAGCAGCACCCAGAAGCCATCGGAGGCCAGCTGGATCGCGATTGCCCGGCCGATGCCGGAGGACGAGCCGGTTACCACCGCAGATCTGGTCACCCGGCAGATTCTAGGGCGCGGCTATGCTCGGCCCATGAGCGTGGCGTTCGTGGCGCATTGCCTGCTGAACCAGAACTCCAAGGTCGGGGACGGCGCGCACTGTGCTGGCGTCTACTCGCCGGTGGTCGACGTACTGCGGGCCAAGGGCTGGCGGATCGAGCAGATGCCGTGCCCCGAGCTGGCGTTCACCGGGCTCAACCGGTTCTGGGCGGTGAAGGAGCAGCTCGACACCCCGGCTTACCGGCAGCACTGCCGGCGGCTGGCGGCCGGCGTCGCGGAGATGATCAGCGTGCGTGCTGGCCAGGGCGAGGAGGTTGCGCTGATCGGGGTCGAGGGCAGCCCGTCCATGGGCGTGCACATCACCAGCTCGGATCCGGCCAGGGGCGGCCGGCCCGAGTGGCCAGAAGGGACAGCCGAGCACGTCAGCGGCGAGGGGATCTTCGTCGAGGAGCTGCGGCGGGAGCTGGACGAGCGCGGGCTGTCGGTCCGGCTCGGCGGCGAGACTCATGCCCTGGCCGACCACGACGAGGCAACTCAGTCCCAGCAGATCACCGCAGCGCTGGACGACCGGTGAAGCCCGACGAGCGGTCGTTCCGCATCGCGCTGGTCGCCGACCGCTACGTTAACCCGGCCGACGGCGAGGTCGACGGGCTAGCCGTGGCCGCCAAGGCAGGGTGGGGCGTGATGCAGCTGCCAGCCGCCGACTACCCGGCCGCGGTCACCGCGCCGGTGCTCGCCACGATTGCCGAGGAGCTGCAGGAATTCAGCCGGCACGGCTACGACATCGTGCAGGTCGGCGACTGCACCGGCCTCGCGACTGCGCTGGCTGCCGCTGGACTGAGCGCGCCTGACCGGATGACTCCCGGGACCGACGCCGAGCTGCTGGAGTACCTGCGCGCCCGGCCGGCGCCGCCGGTCAGCACGTGGTCCTGGCTAGCGAAGGACCAGGGCTAGACCAGCGGCGCCGCGACAATCAGAGCGGGTTAGTGCACCTGCTGGTGCTGGCCGAGCTGGAAGCCACGTTGTTCTCAACGGGCTGGGTGCCAGCGCCGGTACCGCTGTTAAAGTCCAGCCCACCCAGGTTGTTGAAGCTGGTGCCTGGATTGATGCAGGTGTGCGGGTCTTCGTGGTTGGGGCCGAAATACAGCCGGACGTACTCGGAAGTGTTATTCGCTATCGACTCATCGACATTCCGGCAGCCAACGGTATTCCAGTTCGCGATATTCATGCCGCTTGCGTCGCTTTCGAAGCACCGGTTGTTCTGGCCGGTGGCGGCGAAGTCGCAGAAGAACGTGACGCCCAGATGAGAGGGACAGCCTGAGGCGCGAGCCGTCTTGACCTGGACCGATTTGAGCGATGCTAGCTGGGCTGATGCCGACACGAAGGCGGCTGGCGAGGCTATCACCTGATGCAGCCCGGGCGCAGTAGCTGAGGTGACCGATGCGCTCGCGAGCGGCGACACTGCTAAGAACGAGGCGACAGCCGTGAACGACGCGATTATCCCGATCATGGACCGCGTGAACTTGCTCATGGTCATCACGTCCTGTCAGGGACTTGGCGGTGGTGGACCACCATAACGGGCAAGTCCCTCGTATGGCTCACCGTAAGTTATTTTGTGGCATAGTCAATAGGCCATTTCCAGAATGGCTGTGCCGGTCCCTGACGGCGGGCGAGGCTACAGGTGGCCGGGGATGAGGTCCAGGCCGCCAGCTGCGTCCGTGTCGACCCGCCAGAACGTGCCGGTGCGCTGGGACGCCTCGATGTCGGCCTCGCGGGTGGCTGTCACGTACAGGGCCGGGCCGTCGAAGATGCAGTTGGTCGCGTGCTCGCCAAGGCGGATCTCCTCCAGCACTTCGCCGTCGGGCGAGACGACGGTGACTCCCTCGGAGATGGTGGTGCACACGAAGAACCTGCCGTCGGCGGCGATGGCCATGCCGTCCGGCACGTGGTTGTCGGACAGCTGGCAGAACGTCACCGCCTGGCCGTCATCCAGGCGGCATATCCGGTGCGCCGCCGACTCGGTCCAGTACAGCCGCTGCTGCGCGTCGAACGCGATCCCGTTCGGGTAGACGTCAGGGCGCTCCAGCAGCATCTCGCCCTGGCCGGAGGCATCCATGGCGTAGAGACGGCCGGGCGAGCGCACGTCGAAGCGGAAATCCTGCTCGCTGCCCGACTCGGTGAAGTACAGCCGGCCGTCAGGCCCGAAGGCCAGGTCGTTGGGGCCGTACAAGGTGTACCCGGCTACCTGGGAGAACAGCAGCTCGACCGTGCCGTCCTGGCTGACCCGCTGGATACCGGACACGGCGCTGGTGTCGCCGCTGCCCGGCACGTTGCCGCCCTGGGTGACGTAGATGGAACCGTCGCTGCCTAGCACCGTGCCCCAAGGGGACCCGCCAGTACTCGCATACGCAGACATGCTGCCGTCCCGGTAGGCGAGCAGCTCACCGGTGTTGCCGTCGCAAATGACGATGCTGCCGTCGCCCATCACGGCTGGTCCCTCGGGAAAGCCCAGACCGGAAGCGAGCAGGGTGGAATCCATGGTCATAGTCTCTGCAGTCCCCGTCCTGGCTCAGACGAACCAGAAGTGCTCTAGGTCAAAGTCGGACATTGGCTGGCCAACCTTCGCGCGTTTCCACCCGGTGATCCTCGTGCTGTACGCGTCGAGAGAGTCGATGTACGCGGGGATGATGTAGCCACCCTCGTTGTAGTCGAACTCCTGCATCTGAGTCACGATCTCCTTGCGCGTGTTCTTGTTCAGCGTGCTGTTCGCCTGGTGGTACAGGTTGTTGTAGCGCGGACTGTCGGTGTGAGTCTCGTTGAACGGGGAGTTCTTCACCATCGACTGCGCTACCTGCGCCAGGTAAGGCGAGTAATTGTAGAAATCCTGCGAGAACGGCCACTGTAGGTAGTTGGTCTGGCTGAAGAACGTGTTGGGCTGGACATTGTTGACCTTGATGGTGACGCCCGCTGCTTTGGCCTGCTGCGCAAGCACCTGTGCCATCGCGACTGTGCCGGTGGCGACCGGGGAGGTAGTGAGCGTGATGGTGAGGTCCTGCCGGCCTGCCTTCTTCAGCAAGTGCTTGGCTTGGGGAATGTCGGCTTGCCGCCGGAGAGCGTGGTCGAAGTCCGCGTCGAACGGGGAGAAGACGTCGCTGGCGACCGTGGCGTATCCGTCCAGCGCGGAGTCGATGAGCTGCTGCCGGTCCACGATCAGGCGCAGAGCCTGCCGCACGTTGACGTCATGGAACGGCTCCTTGTCCACCCGCATTGTGAAGGGCGTGATCGCGCCCGTCTGCGACGCGACCGCCTTGACACCCGGAGTGTTCGCCAGTGAGGCGAGCTGCGGGCCTTCCAGCGCCCCGGCCGCATCGACCTGGCGGGTGATGAGCGCGTCTTGCAGCGAGATGTTGTCCGGAAACTCGATGATCGTCAGGCTGTCCGCGTATGGCAGGTTTGGCTTCCAGTAGTGCGGGTTCTTGGTGAACACGCTCTGCTTGCCAGGGGTGAAGCTCTGGTACACGAACGGCCCGGTGCCGTTGGGCTTCTGCTTCGCCGGGTCGAAGCCTTCCGGCACGATGTACAGGAAATACCAGTACGAGAGCTGGTCCTCGAAGCTGGCGTAATCACTCGTCATCGGCACCATGACGGTGTGACTGTCCAGCGCCTTCAGCCCGTTCGTGTCCATGGGCCCGAGCGAGTTGGCGCCAGAGAATCCTGTGCCCTTGTTGCCGGTCTTGATCCGCCTGAAGCTGTAGATGACGTCGTCCGCGGTGAACGACTTGCCGTTGTGGAACGTGATGTTCGACTTCAGCTTGATGATGAACTTGGTCGGCGAGACCGCGTCGATCGATTCAGCGAGGACGAACTCGTTCCTGCCTTCCGCGTTCAGCTGCAGCAGTGGCTGGTAGAGCGCCTGAAGCCGGCACGTGTCGGTATAGGTCACGCCGCCGACGTGCGGGTCCAGCGTGGTGTTGCCCGAGCCGCCGGCCAGGCCGACCCGCAGGTTGCCGCCAGGCTTGGGCGGGCCGGTGCGGGCGGCGAGCGTCGACTTGCTGGTGCCGCCCGAGCCGCAGGCGGCGAGCAGCCCGCCCGCGCCAACGAGCGCACCGGCCCCGGCGACGCCGCGCAGAAACTGGCGCCGGCCGACGGCCTCGCCCGACAGCAGCGGGACCTGCTGACCCTGTGGGTCCACCGGTCAACCTCCTGGCTTCGCGCGCGTTCTGACCTGGAACGCAGCATTCACGGGAACGGGGCTCATAATCTCACAAGGCACGCGGACGCGTCAGTCGAACCCAAAGCATCCGCAAGGTGCCATAGCGTGCGCGGCCGTCATGACCGCGCCCGGGCAGCTTGCTGGCTGCCCGGGCGCTTGATCAGGTAGTACTGACCGATCAGGCGAACGAGAAGTTCTCGAAGTTGAAGTCGGACAGCGGCTGGCCGACCTTCGCCGGCGAGAACCCGGTGATCTTGGTGCTGTAGGCGTCGAGTGCGTCGATGAACGCGGGAATGATGTAGCCGCCCTCGTTGAAGTCGAACTGCTGCATCTCGAACTCGATTTGCTTGCGCGTCGACGCGCTCAGCGTCTTGTTGGCCTGCGCGTACAGCTTGTTCAGGGTGGAGTTATCGGTGTGCGTCTCGTTGAACGGCGAGGCCTTCAGCATCGACTGCGCGGTCTGCGCCAGGTACGGCGAGTAGTTGTAGAAGTCCTGCGAGAACGTCCACTGCAGGTACTTCGTCTGGCTGAAGAAGGTCGTCGGATCGACGTTCTGCACCTTGATCGTGATGCCTGCCGCCTTAGCTTGCTGCGCCAGCACCTGGGCCATCTGCACCGTGCCGGTGGCTACCGGCGAGGTGGTCAGCGTCACGGTCAGGTTGTCGTGGCCGGCCTGCTTGAGCAGCGCCTTCGCCTGAGCCACGTCGGTGTGCCTGACCAGCGAGTGGTCGAAGTTCGGGTCAAACGGGGAGAAGACGTCGTTCGCGACCACGGCGTCGCCGTCCAGCGCCGAGTTGATCAGCTGCTGCCGGTCCACCAGCAGCCGCATCGCCTGCCGCACCTTGACGTCGTTGAACGGCGCCTGGTCGACCCGCATGGTGAACGGCGTGATCGCGCCGGTGTGCGACTTGACCGTGGTGATCCCCGGAGCGCTGGCCATCGCGGCGAGCTGCGACCCCTCCAGCGCGCCGGCCCCGTGGATGACGCCTGTCGTGAGCGCGTTCTGCAGCGCCGTGTTGTCGCTGAAGTCGATGATCGTCAGCGTGTCCACGTGCGGCAGGCCCTGGTTCGCCTTCCAGTAATTCGGGTTCTTGGTAAACACACTGCGCTGACCCGGCGTGAAGCTCTGGAACTTGAACGCCCCGGTGCCATTCGGCTTCGACGGGTCGAATCCCACGGGCACGATATACAGGTAGTACCAGTAAGCGAGCTGGTCGACGAAACTGCCGTAGGGGCTCGTCATCGGCACCTTGACGGTGAGCTTGTCGAGCGCCTTCAGCCCGTTCAGGTCGATCGGGCCGAGCGAGCTAGCGCCGGAAAAGCCGTTGCCCTTGTTGCCGGTCTTGATCCGCCGGAAGGTGAAGATGACATCGTCGGCGGTCAGCGGCTTGCCGTCGTGGAAGGTGACGCCTGGTTGCAGCTTGATAATCCACTCGGAGGTGGACTTATTCGGCTCGATGGACTCAGCCAGCACCATCTTGCTCTGCGCGTTGGTATCCAGCTGCAGCAGCGGCTGGTAAAGCGACTGCGCCCTGGCGGTGTCGAGGTAGGTCAGGCCGTTGTGCGGGTCAAGGGTGTCCGAGCCCGACCCGCCGGAAAGGCCGACCATCAGGTTGCCGCCGCTCTTGGGCGCGCCGCCGCTGGCGCTGGTCCCTGCCTTCGGCGTCGTGCTGCCAGACGAGCCGGAGCTGCACGCCGCCAGCAAGCCGCCGGCGCCGGCTGCCACGCCGGTGAACGCTATTCCGCGAAGAAACTGGCGCCTGCCGAGCGACTCGGCCGACAGGATCTGGCTCTCATCCGATCGGTCCACGGACCGTACCTCCAGCTCAATTCACGCGTACCGGGCCGACCGCTCGCCGGCCCGGCTTGCCTACAGTGTTGCCTGCTCAAGGCGCGGAAGGTAATCCCCTTGCAGCTTGCAACTGAGGCGTTACCAGCTGAGTCAGGCTTTCGGCATTTCGGAGAACGGGGGTCATACTCTCACAAGCCGTACCCCGCCGCTACCCTGACGCCCTATTCGTGTGCAAAGCGTGGTGAGCACATTGTTCTCCCAGCTAGCAGGCGGTTTATTAGGTCCACGACGGCCGGCCAGGCGCGGTTCAGCACTCCGGGCACCGCCAGGCCCGCGGCGGCCGTCTTCCCGCGTTCGTCCGCGTCGTGCTTCCCTGGCCCCATGAGCTTCCGGCTAGCGGTGATCAACCCCAACTCCGACCAGGCCGTCACTGACTACCTGCGTGCCGCCGCGGTGACGGCGCTGCCGCCCGACGCGGTCGTGCAGGCTGCGGGCTGTGCTGGCGGCCCGCCGGTGCTCGAGACCGACCTCGACAGCGTGCTCGCCGCCCCGGCCATCGTGACCGCCGCGCTGGGGGCTGGCGAGCCGGACGCTTTCGTCATCGGCTGCTTCGGCAACCCCGCGGTCGCCGCCGTGCGCGAGGTGACCGCGGCTCCGGTCGTCGGCATCGGCGAGGCGGCCCTGTTCCAGGCGTCGCTGGTGGCCGGCCGGTTCGGCGTCATCACCACGCTGGAGCGCGGCATCGCCGGCATCTGGAGTCAGCTGTCGGCGGCCGGGCGGGCAGGCGCGTGCACTGGGGTGCTGTCCGTCGAGTCAGCTGACGCGGCCGGCGGGGTGCTGCTCACCCGGCTGAGCCAGCAGGGCAGCAGGCTGCTGGCCGCCGGAGCCGACGGGCTGGTGCTCGCCTGCGCGGGCTTCGGCAGCTGCACCAGCGCGCTGAGCGCGGAGCTTGGCGTGCCGGTCTGCGACGGGATCGGCGCTGCGGCGAGCCTTGCCTACGGGCTGGCCGCGTCCGGGGTCCAGACCAGCAAGCGCGGACGGTACGGCTGGCCTGACCCAGCCGCGCTGGCCGCGGCCGGCCGGGCCAGTGGCCTCGACCCGCTGAGCGCCGCCGAGGCTGACCGGTAACACCGCCACCGGCAGGGCGCCAGCTGCCGCCGGCCAGACCGGCCACGGCCGACCTCGTTCTCCCGTCTTCCTGGCCTGCCTGCGCGCAGGACGTGGCCGGTCAGACTGCCGGTACCTGGACCGTCCGCCCGGTGGCCAGGGCCTCCTCCGCCGCTGCCGCCACGGCGAGGGTGCGGATCGCGTCGGCCGGGGTGCAGCAGACCGCGGCCGGGTCACCTGCCCTGGCTGCCGCCAGGAAGGTGGCGATCGAGCGCTCGAACGGCGCGGTCTCCGAGCTGGCGCTGACTTGCTCGCCATCGCTGACCCCTGACACCCTGAAGTCCGGGTCGAGATCCAGCCGGATCCTGGCGTCCCGCGCCGTCACCTCGACCCAGTAAGAACCGGGCAGGCTGTCGATGGTCCAGGCGACCACGATGGTGGCGGTGCCGCCAGCGGCGAAATGCAGTAGCAGCGTCACGGCGTCGTCGATGTCACCCTCGCCGGCCTGGCGCGGCGCCAGCGGCACGGACGATCCCGCGGCCTGCACGGCGACGACTTCGCCGCCCAGCGCCCTGGCCAGGTCGATGTGATGACTGCCGCGTTCCAGCAGGTTGCCCCCGCCGGCCGCCTTGCTGAGGAACCAGTCGCGTGACTGGGTGCCGCCGACGCTCTGGCCGACCAGGCAGCCGACCGGCCGGCCAGCGAGCGCCCGCTGGGCATCGCCGAGCACCTCGGCGGCGTGCCACTGGTAGCCGATCGCGCAGACCGTCCCGCTCGCAGCCGCGGCAGCCACGATCACCTTCGCGTCGTCGAGCGTGCGGGCGACAGGCTTCTCCAGATAGAGCGGCAGCCCGCGCTGCAGCGCCGCGATGGCCGGCTCGAGGTGCAGCGCGGGTGGCGTGCACACCCAGAGCGCATCGAGTTCAGCCGAGCCGAGCATCTGCCGCCAGTCGGCGAAAACCTCAGCGCCGCTGGCCGCCGCCGCTTCGCCGGCCCGCTCGGGGTCCAGGTCGCAGACGGCGGTGAGGGTCACATCCGGGCGGGCGCTGATCGTCTCCGCGTGGAACTGGCCGATCCAGCCGGCCCCGATCAAGCCAGCACGCAGTGGGTGGCTTGCTTCACCAGTGGTCATGAGATCGCGGCACACCTTTCGGCTCTCGACTCGGTTGTCTGCAAGGTTGCGCGGCCAGGTACCGAAGGCCGGGGACGTCAGGCCCATGGTGGCGGCGTCACCGTTACTGCCCGGCGCTGCCCTCCCGGCTCGCGGCTGGCCTGGTGCTCCCCCACCCGGCGTGGTGCTCGAGCCACCACCGGGCGATGTCGAGCCGCCGCATGAACGCCACGTCGGCCCGCGACTGCACGTACTGGATGAAGTCCCTGATCGCCGACGCACGGCTGGCCTGGCCGCTCCACCGCTCGTGCAGTCCGACCGTCATCATCCGCGGCCCGGCTCCGGCGCTCGCCTCGTCGCACAGGTAGTCGACCGCGGCCCGCAGCGACTCGAAGAAGTGCCGTGGCGCGGCGTAGGTGGGGTTAATCAGGTACCTGTTGTCGTTGTAGACCTTGGAGTACGGCACGACCAGCAACTGGCCCGAGCCGACCGGGGCGAAGTACGGCAGCTCGTCGTTCGACGCGTCCGAGTCGTAAAGGAAGCCGCCTTCCTCGACCAGCAGCTCCCTGGTGTGCACGCTCGGGAACGAGCGGACGTACCAGCCAAGCGGGCGCTGGCCGGTGAGCCGCTGGATGGCGTCGATGCCGCGGCGGATGTCGTCCCGCTGCTCATCCCTGCTCAGCTCCGAGACCTCCGACCAGCGGTACCCGTGCGACAGCACGTCGTGGCCGGCCTCGACGATCCACTCGGCGACCTCCGGCGTGCGCTCCAGCGCCGCGCCGCACGCGCCGACCGTCACCGGCACCCGGCAGCGGTCGAACAGCCTGGCCAGCCGCCAGACCCCTACCCGGCTGCCGAACTCGAAGTGCGTTTCCGTGCCCAGGTCCCTGATCTGAGGGCCGACCTGATCGGAGTACTCGCCCCAGCTGTCGTTGCGGCCATCGCCCTCCAGCGAGTACTCGGCACCTGACTCGTAGTTGAGCACGATGTTGACCACCAGGCTGACCCCGCCCGGCCAGCTGACCAGCGGCGGGTAGCGGCCATAGCCAACGAAGTCACGGGCCGGGCCCGGCTGCCCTGATTGCTGTGCTGCCATCTCAGCCGCTGCTCATGAGCACGCCAGCGGCACAATCCTGATCTTGAACGAGCACACAGCGAAGACTAGGGGCGGCCAAGCCGGGCTGTCCAGGCGGGCTGGCGGGCACCGGGCTACGCCGCCAGCCTGGTCAGCGCGGTGTTCTGTACCGTTGGCTGGTCAGCCGGGCTGCAGCGGGCCGTCCGGACGGCGGCAGGAGGTGGCGTCATCACCACGCAAGCCCGAACCAGCGACCAGGCCGCCGGTCAGGGCAGGCAGATCCTGGCCCGCTGGGCCGCGGAGAACCCGCGGTCGGCGGCGCTGCACGCCAGGGCGGTCGGCCTGCTTCCCGGCGGGGTGACGCACGACGTCAGGCTCGCTGACCCGTTCCCGCTCGCCGTCAGCCGCGCCTCAGGCGCGCGCAAGTGGGACCTGGACGGCCACGAGCTGGTCTGCTACGTGCTCGGCCACGGCGCGCTGCTGCTTGGCCACAGCCATCCGGAGGTGGTAGCCGCCGTGCAGGAGCAGGCGGCCAGGTCCTTTCATCCCGGTGCCTGCCACGAGCTGGAGAGCGACTGGGCGCAGGCGATCGTGAGCCTGGTGCCGTCCGCCGAGCAGGTGCGGTTCACCGCAAGCGGCACCGAGGCTTCGCTGCTGGCGCTGCGGCTGGCCAGGGCGGTGACCGGGCGGCGCCGGATCGTCAAGCTGGCCGGGCACTTCCACGGCTGGCACGACCAGGCGGCACTCGGCTCGGACCCGCCGTTCGACGAGCCGGACACCGACGGGCTACCCGCCCAGATCAGCAGCGCCGTCGAGGTGCTGCCGGCCGATGCCGCGCTGCTGAGCCGCACCCTCGCGGCCGGCGACGTGGCGGCGGTCATCCTCGAGCCGTCGGGCGCTGCCTGGGGCACGGTGCCGCTGCCTGGCGGGTTCCTCGCGGCTGCCAGGCAGGCAGCCGACCAGACCGGCACCGTGCTGATCTACGACGAGGTGGTGTCCGGATTCCGCTGGTCCCCCGGCGGCGTGCAGCAGCTGGCCGGCGTGCTGCCCGACCTCACCGTGCTTGGCAAGATCGTGGCGGGCGGCATGCCAGGCGGGGCCGTCTGCGGCAGCGCCGGACTGCTGGCCAGGATCGGCGCGCGGGGCGCAGGCCGGGTCGCCCATCCGGGCACGCACAACGCCCACCCGCTGTCGGCCGCGGCGGGCACGACGACGCTTGGCCTGCTCACCTCCGGCGCGGCGCAGGACCGCGCGGCCGGGCAGGCGGCCGCGCTGCGCGCCGAGCTGACCGCAGTGTTCGAGCGGTGCGGCGTGGCCGGCCGGGCCTACGGGCAGAGCTCGACGTTCCACCTGCTGTTCGGGTTTTCCGGCGAGCCGGAGCAGCTCGACCCGGTCCGGCTCAAGCAGGCCCTGCCTGCGCCGCTGGCGGCGGCGCTGCACTGCGGCATGCTGACCGGGGGCGTGCACCTGTTCCACGGCTCCGGTTTCGTCAGCACCGAGCATTCTGACGCCGACCTGGAGCGCACCGTGGCCGCGCTCGCTGCGACGCTGCCCGCCCTGCAGGCGGCGGGGCTGGCATGAGCGAGCTGATCATCGCCGGCGGCCGGCTCCTCGACCCCGGCCAGGGCGTCGACGCGACCGGCACCATCACGATCTCGGGCAGTGTCATCGCCGGCCGCACTACCGGCAACGGCGGGCCGAGCGCCGCGCCGCTTGCGGCCGGCCAGCAGGTGATCGACGCGACCGGGCTGATCGTGACGCCCGGCGTCGTCGACGTGCACACGCACCTGTACGAGGGGGTGTCGCACTACGGCATCGACCCGGACACGCACTGCCTGCAGCGGG
Organism: Streptosporangiaceae bacterium; assembly: GCA_036495525.1. Lineage (GTDB taxonomy): Bacteria > Actinomycetota > Actinomycetes > Streptosporangiales > Streptosporangiaceae > DASXMR01. The sequence continues at coordinate 63,781 of DASXMR010000056.1, forward strand.
GCGTGACCACGGCGGTGGACGCCGGCTCGGCCGGCGCGCAGACATTTCCCGGCCTGCGCCGGTACGTGATCGAGCGCTCGCAGACCAGGGTGCTGGCGTTCCTGCACATCGCCGTGCAGGGCATGATCACCAACCTGCTCGGGGAGCTGGAGGACCTGCGCTGGGCGTCGGTAGGGCAAGCCGTCGAGCGCGCCCGCGAGCACGCCGACCTGATCATCGGGATCAAGGTCAGGCTCGGCTACCAGATGGTCGGCTACGACCCGGCCGGCGCGCTGCGGCTGGCCCGCGAGGCCGCCGACGAGCTCGGGCTGCCACTGATGGTGCACGTCATCGACATGCGCCCGCCGATCAGCTGGCTGCTGCCCTACCTCGGGCCTGGTGACCTGGTGACGCACTGCTACCACGGCAACGAGGGCGGCATCCTGGACGAGGCAGGCCGGCTGTACCCCGACGTGCTGCTGGCCAGGGAGCGCGGGGTGCTGTTCGACGTGGGGCACGGCGTAGGCAGCTTTTCCTACCGGGTCGCCCGCGCGGCCATCGAGCAGGGATTCCCGCCGGACACCATCTCCAGTGACCTGCACGCGCACAACGTCGGCGGGCCCGCCTACGACCAGGCGACGACGCTGGCCAAGCTGCTGCACGCTGGCATGCCGCTGGCCGAGGTGATCCTGGCCACCACCGCGACCCCCGCGCGCGCGGTCCGGCGGGAGCGCAGCATCGGGGCCGCGCTGCCCGGCCGGGAGGCAGACCTGACCGTCTTCGAGCTGCGGTCCGGCCACTGGGCGCTGCCGGACGCGGCCGGCGCGACCGAGACCGTCGAGCAGCTGCTGGTCCCGCGCATGGTCGTCAGGGCCGGGCGGGCCAGGCAGCTCAGCGGCGCCCCGGCCGGCCACCCGCTGGCCGGCTAGTAGCCCGGCCCTGCCGCTGCGGCCGGCAGTCGGCCACGACTGGCAGCCGTCAGCTATTCCCTGGTCAGCAGTCGACGTGGGTGCCGGGTGCGGCAATATTGCCGGCACCGGCCGCAATCGGCACTTCGGCGCGGAAAGTCATGGAATGATGCCGATGACGGCGGAAAGCACAGTCGTGGCTGCGCCCTCAGCCGCAGCTCAGCCTGGCAGCACGGGCAGATCCGCCCTAGTCTGCTGATCACCGGCAGTCTGCTGCTCGGCGGTGCTGACGGAAGGAGCTCACGGCATGGCCAGCGCGCGCGTCATGGCATCACGACGGGTGAGCGCCCGGTGGCGGTAACGGAGGCACCGGCCCGGCCGGCGCCCCCCGCCCAGCGCCGGGATGCGCACCCCATCTGGCAGCTGCTGCGGCGGCGGACCGCCTTCGGCCTGCTGACGCTGTTCCTCGTCTCGATCGTCATCTTCGCGGCCACCGAGATCCTGCCGGGCAACGCGGCCGCGGCGGTGCTCGGCCGCAACGCCACCCCGGCCAGGGTGCACGCGCTGTCGATCCAGCTGCACCTGAACCGGCCGGCGGTCGCGCAGTACTGGTCATGGCTGAGCAGCCTGTTCACCGGGAACCTCGGCCGCTCGCTGGCCAATGGCCAGTCGGTCTGGGGGCTGGTCGAGCCGCGGCTGATCGACTCAGCCGTGCTGGTCCTCGCCGCCGGCCTGATCGGATCGGTGCTCGGCATGCTGCTCGGCGCGATAGCGGCGCTGCGCAAGGACGGCTGGTTCGACCACAGCACCTCGATCATCGCGCTCGCCGCCACCTCGCTGCCCGACTTCGTCGTCGCCATCTTCCTGGTCGTGCTGCTGTCCACGGTGGTCTGGAAGGTCCTGCCAGCGGTATCGCTGCTGCCACCGGGCACCTACCCGTGGGACAACCCCAAGCTGCTGGTGCTGCCAGTGCTGACGCTGGTAATCGTGATCGTCCCGTACATCATGCGGATGATGCGGGCGGCGATGATCGAGTCGCTCAACTCCGACTACGTGGAGATGGCCAGGCTCAAGGGAGTGCCCGAGTGGCGGATCGTGCTGCTGCACGCGCTGCCTAACGCCATCGCGCCGACCATCCAGGTGATCGGGCTGAACTTCCTTTACCTGGCCGGCGGGATCGTCATCGTGGAGTACATCTTCAACTTCCCCGGCATCGGCCAGGAGCTCGTGTTCGCGGTCAACAACCGCGATATACCGGTCATCCAGTTCATCGTCGTGGTGCTCGCCGCCTTCTACGTGCTGGTCAACGTGCTCGCTGACGTGGTCGCATTGCTGGCCACGCCCCGGCGGAGAATCGCGAGGTAACGGTGGCCGTGCAAACACCGGCAGCGCCGGCCCGCCAGGTCCGGGCGCGGGGAGCGCGCCGGCCTCAATGGGCCTCGCTGCTCTGGTCGGCGGCTAAGACCCCGCGCGGCGCCTTCGGGCTCGTGCTCACCCTCATCGTGGCCGCGATCGCCATCGTCGGCCCGTTCGTGGCGCCGCACTCCCCGGAGGCCCTGGTCGCCGTCGAGTTCGCCAAGCCGTCGGCGCACTTCCTGCTCGGCAGCGACTACATCGGCCGGGACGTGCTCTCCCGGGTGCTGGCCGGCGGCTGGGTGCTGCTGGTGATGGCGCTCGCCGCAACCGCGATCGGCGTCGGGGCCGGCGCGCTCATCGGGATGGCGGCTGCCTACCTGCGGGGCCTGACCGACGGCATCCTGATGCGCGCGGTCGACGTGCTGCTGGCGTTCCCGCAGCTGGTGCTCGCGCTGCTGCTGCTCGCGCTGATCGGGCCGAAACTGTGGCTGATCGTGCTGGCCGTCGGCGTCTCGCACGCGCCGCAGGTGGCCAGGGTGGTCAGGTCGGCGACCCTGGACATCTCCGAGCGCGACTACATCAAGGTGGCCGAGCTGCAGGGCTCACGGCCCCTCAAGATCATGGGCAGGGAGATACTGCCGAACCTGGTCGCGCCGCTGATGGTCGAGGCAGGTCTCCGGCTGACCTACTCGATCGTGATCATCGCCGGCCTCGCGTTCCTCGGCTTCGGCCAGGAGCCGCCAGCCCCGAGCTGGGGCACGATGATCAACGAGAACCGGCTCGGCCTGACCCTGAACCCGTGGTCGGTCGTGGTCCCGGCGCTGATCATCGCCGTGCTCACGATCGGCACCAATACCTTCACCGACGCGATCGCGCGGGTCGCCATCGGCGTTGACCGCCGGCCGGAGCAGACAGCGCTGGTGTCGGATCTCGGCTCGGAGGTGGCGGAGTGAGGTACGAGCCAGGCCTCAGCGCAGCCCCGGCCGGCGGGCCTGGCCGACGGCCTGCCGGGCAGCTGGCCCGGCTGGAGGTCACCGGCCTGGAAGTGCGGCTGGGCGCGAACGGCCCGGACGTGGTCAGCGACGTGTCCTTCTCGGTGCGGGCCGGCGAGGTCCTCGGCCTGGTCGGCGAGTCGGGCTCGGGCAAGACCACCGTGGCCCTGGCGCTGCTCGGGCACGCGCGCAAGGGCCTGCGCATCGCGGCCGGCCAGGTGCTGCTCGACGGCATCGACTTGCTCGCGCTCAGCCACGCCGACCTGCGCGCGGCCCGCGGCGCCAGGGTCAGCTACGTGCCGCAGGACCCGTCTGCGGCGCTGAATCCGACCCTGCGGATCGGCACCCAGCTTCGCGAGGCGCTGAACGTGCACCAGGGCGTGACCGCCGACACCGAGGGGCGCGTCGCCGAGGTGATGGGCGAGGTGCACCTCGAGGCGACCGCGGACCTGCTGCGCCGTTACCCGCACCAGCTGTCCGGCGGTCAGCAGCAGCGTGTCGCGCTGGCCATGGCGTTCGCGTGCCGGCCGTCGCTGATCGTGCTGGACGAGCCAACCACTGGCCTGGACGTCTCGACCCAGCGCCACGTGCTGGAGACCGTGCGGAGCCTGTGCGGCACGCACGGCGTCGCCGCCGTCTACGTCAGTCACGACCTGGCCGTCGTCAGCGGGCTCGCCGACGACGTGGCGGTCATGTACGCGGGGCGGCTGATCGAGCTCGGCCCGGCCGCGCGGCTGTTCTGGGAGCCACTGCACCCGTACACCCGCGGCCTGATCGGAGCCGTGCCCTCGCCCGACCGCGCCGAGATGCTCACCGGCATCGACGGGCAGCAGCCGAGACCTGGGCGGCGCAGGCCCGGCTGCTCGTTCGCCGACCGGTGCACGCTGGTCATCGACGAGTGCCGGGTGCAGGTGCCAGAACCGGTGGTGATCGACGGCCGGTCGGTCCGCTGCCTGCGGGCGGCCGAGACGACGGCAAGGCGCCCGGCCCGGCCGGTGACCCACGCCGGGCCAGCCGTCTGCGCCGACGAGCCGCTGCTCGGGGTCAGCGACCTGTCCGCCAGGTACGGCGGCGACCAGGTGCTCTTCGGCGTCAGCCTGCAGGCGCCGGCCGAGGAATGCGTCGCCGTCGTCGGCGAGTCGGGCTCCGGCAAGACCACCCTGGCGCGCTGCATCGCCGGGCTGCACGGCAACTGGACCGGGGACATCAGCTTCGACGGCGCGGCCCTCGCGCGCACTGCCCGGCGCCGGCCAGCTGAGACCCTGCGCCGGGTGCAGTACATCTTTCAGAATCCGTATACCTCTCTCAACCCGCGCAAGACCGTCGGCCAGCTGGTGGCCCAGCCGCTGCAGGAATTCATGCGGCTGTCCTTCCGGGAGCGGTCCGACCGGGTGAGCCGGGTGCTGACCGACGTCTCGCTTGGCCCCGACTACCTGAACCGCTACCCCGACCAGCTGTCCGGCGGAGAGCGCCAGCGGGTCGCCATCGCCAGGGCGCTGGTGGCCGAGCCCGAGCTGCTGATCTGCGACGAGGTCACCTCATCGCTGGACGTCTCGGTCCAGGCGATCATCGTCGAGCTGCTGCGCCGGATCCAGCAGGAGCGCAAGCTCGCGATGATCTTCATCACCCACAACCTGGCCCTGGTGCGCACGATTGCCCAGACCACGGTGGTACTGCGATCCGGGTCGGTGGTCGAGGCCGGGCCGGTCCGCCAGGTGCTCGAGCACCCGGCCGACCCGTACACCGCGCAGCTGATGGAAGACGTGCCCAAGCTGCTGGCCAGGCCGGCCGACGGCGGACAGCCGCCGCCACGGCACCGCTCCGGCCAGCGGTAGCCGCTGCGACGCTGCGGACGAGGGGAACGAGGGTGGCGGGGCGCGCTGCCGTCACCGGCGGGACAGTCATCACGCCGGACGGCCCGAGGCAGGCCGACGTGCTGATCAGCAACGGCGTCATCGCCGGGATCGGCCGGGCCGGCCCGGATGACGTGCCCGTCGTCGACGCGGCCGGCTGCTACGTGCTGCCCGGCGGCGTCGACCCGCACACGCACCTGATGAGCGACGTCCCCCGCGCCACCGCGGCAGCGGCGGCCGGCGGCACGACCACCGTGCTCTCGTTCACCAACCCGGACCCCGGCCAGGGCGACCTGGACAGCCTGCTGGCACGGCGGGCCGAGCTGGCGAGCCTGCCCGCGACCGCTGATGTCGGCCTGCACGCCATGATCTACGCCCCGGACCTGGTCACCGAAGCCGACCTCGCTGCCGCCCTGGCGGCCGGCGCCTCCGCCATCAAGATCTTCCTCGCCTATCCCGAGCTCGGCATCATGTGCTCACCGAGCCGGCTGCTCGAGCTGATGACCCTGGCCCGGCGGCTCGGCCTGCTGGTGCAGGTGCACTGCGAGAACGGGCCGCTGATCGAGACGCTGGTAGAGCACGCGGTGCAGGCGGCCGGGCCGCAGGCCAGGCCCGGCGCAGCGCGGCTGTTCGCCGACACCCGGCCAGCCGAGGTGGAGGAAGAGGCGGTCGCGAGTACCCTCGCCATCGCCTCGCTGGCACAGGCGCCCTGCTACCTGGTGCACCTGTCCTCGGCCGGCGCCATCGAGCAGGTCAGGCTCGCCAGGAAGCGCGCGCGGGCGCCGGTCTACGCTGAGACCTGCCTGCATCACCTGCTGCTTGACGACCGCAGCTACGCAGGGCCGGAGCCGGGCCGGTACCTGGTCGCGCCGCCGCTGCGGGACGCCTCGCACGCCGAGGCGCTCTGGGCGGCCGTCGCCGACGGGACCATCGACACCGTCGGATCTGACCACTGCCAGACCAGGTCAGCGGTCACCGGCGGGCTTGCCGCGGTCGCCGGGGACTGCGCCTACGGCATCGCGGGCGTCGGCGCGCGGCTGCCGCTGCTGCTATCCGAGGGACTGGCCAGGGACATCCCGCTGACCCGGCTCGCCCGGCTCGCAGCTGAGAACCCGGCCAGGATCTTCGGCCACTACCCGGCCAAGGGCGCGCTCGCGCCGGGCTCGGACGCCGACGTCGTGGTGTACGACCCGGACGGCGAAGCCCCGATCAGCGGCGACGCCTTCGACGACGGCACCGGCCCGACCATTTACGCCGGCGGCACGCAGCGCGGCCGGATCCGCGCCGTGCTGCTGCGCGGCGAGCTGGTTGCTGCGGACGGGCAGCCCACCGGCGCCCGGCCAGGCCGGTACCGGCCGGCCGGGGATCCGCGCCCCGCCGGGCAGCGTCTGCGCGGCGAAGACCAGACCAAGGGCGTGGCGGCCGCCAGCCAGCCTGGCGCGTTAGGCTCAAGCCCACCGTGACCGTGCCCGCAGGATCAGGCAGGAGGACACCATGGCCAGGACGTGCCCCGCATGTGCCGCAGAGGTCAGGCCGGATGACCTGATCTGCTTCACCTGCGGCGCCAACTTGCCCAGGCCAATGTCAGTCAGCGACGATCCGCCAGCGCCGACCACGGTCATGCAGGAGTACCTGCGGCCCCGCGAGCGAACCGGCCCCATCTCGCCTGCCGTGCTACGGCTCGCCTTCCCGACCGGCAACGTAGAAGTGCCAGCCGGCACTTCGCTGCTGCTCGGCCGCGATCCCGGCGAGTCCCTGGTCGCCGCCGCGTTCGAGAGCTTCGACAACGTCTCCCGGCGGCACGCGACGGTCGCGGTCGACGACGCTGGGCACGCCAGCATCAGGGACGAGCACTCCACCAACGGCACTTTCGTCAACGGCGACCGGGTGCTGCCCGGCACGGCGGTCCGGCTGGCTGACGGCGACGTGGTACGGCTCGCGGCCGACGTTTCCGGTGACGTACTGCTGCCCCGGCAGGAGCCCGACCCGGCCTCGCTCAGCCGGGATCCCCGCCAGGATCCTCGCTGAACCACGGTCGCGGCGCCTGGCCGCTGATGAACCAAGGCAAGTAGGAATCGCCAGCTGACCGGCGGCTTCCGCCTGAAAGCAAGCCTGACCCGCCGCTGCTGCCGCTGGCTGCATGGCCGGCACCGTCAGCCTGGCCCGGACCGGCCGGGCCGGCCAGTCCCCCGTCAGCCCCGTCGGCGGCGCCGGGCAGCGCTGCGTCCCGCCCCGGCACGTCAGCCTGGCCGCCGGCTTCCGCGTCGCGGTCACCATCAGCCTGGCCAACTGCCGCGCCGCGGTCATCACCGGCCGGCCGATCACCGTCCGCCGGACTACCGCCAGCGGCATCGCCGCCGACGGCCAAGTCGTTACCCGGCGCACCGGTCCGGCTGGTCCCGGCGCCACCAGACCGTCCGCCCTGGCCGCTGGCCGTATCGCCCGAGCGGGCGGCGAGCCTGGC
>DASXMR010000057.1:0-95335 GCA_036495525.1 Streptosporangiaceae bacterium
GAACAGGCCGGCGTCACCGGGCGAGCCGGTGACCATCAGGATCGCGAGCGGATAAGCGATGTCGGCGACCGCCAGGCCGAGAGCCGAGGCCGATGAGCCGAGCCACAGCGCCTGGAACGGCAGGTTGCGCCGAAGCGGCCGCAGCGCTGGCGCGGGGCCGGCCGGGGCCGGCTGGGAGACTACCGTCGGTCCGCTTGATCCGGTCGATTCGGTGGTGCTGGCCGGCTCGGCGTCTGTGGTAGCGGCGGTCATGACCCCTCCTCTAGTGTTCATGCGAGTACAATCATTCGCGTAGACATCATCATTCATGACAACGTGAATGCTGGCATAGATGTGAACGATTGGCAAGGGCAGAGTCATGAGCGATCGGCCGGCCGAGTCAGCCGAGCAGCAGAGCAAGGCGCCAGGGGCCAGCGCGCAGCCAGACGGCCCTGCCCGCGATGGCGGGCACGGCGAAGGCGGGCCCCGCCTTGGCGACCTGGACGCGGGCCGCGGCATCCGGGAGATCACCGACGTGGAGACCCTCAAAGTGCTGGCCGACCCGACGCGCCTGGCCATCCTGACCGCGCTGATGCAGGGCCCGGCCAGGCAGCCCCCGCTGATGTCGGTCAAGGAGCTGGCCGCCGAGCTGGGTGAACCGCAGACCAAGCTCTACCGGCACGTCAGGCAGCTGGAAACGGCCGGGCTTATCCGCGCCGCCGCCAGCCGCATGGTGTCCGGGATCCTGGAGCAGCGGTACGAGGCGTGCCAGCGGGACGTGACTCTCGGCCCTGGCCTGATCCAGGACCGGGCGTCGGCCGATGAGTTCGAGGCAGCCGTCACGGAAATCATCAAGCGCTACATCAGCATGTTCTTCGCCGCCTATCGCGCGGGGACCGTCCTCATGGGCGGAGCCGAGGGCGACTCGCTGAACAAGGGCGTTTTCCAGATGACCGAGTCCAGGGTGACAGCCGCCAGGGCCGCGGCGATTCGTGCTGCGCTGCGCCGGATCACCGAGGAACTGAACGAGGCCAGCCGGGATGACCCGGAAGACGGCGTGCCGGTCAACGTGCTGATCGCGTTCTACAGCCCGTCGCAGGCACCGCCCGGCTAGGGCCGGGAACGAGGCCGTCCGGGCCTGATCGTCAGGCGTCCAGCCAGGCACGCACGTGGCTGGTCAGGAATTCCAGGTCGGCGGGGATGCCCTGCGGGCTGCCGGCCCGGTGCCCCCAGATGCTCGGGATGACCGCCAGCTCGGCGTTGCGCAGGTGCCGCAGCTCGGCCTCATTGTCGGCGACCCTGAAATACAAGTCGGTCGCGCTTGGCATGAGCAGCACCCTGGCGGTGATCGAGCCGAGCGCAGCGGCCAGGTCACCATCATGCTGGTGGCCGGCGCTGATGTCAGCCTCCTGCCACGTGAGCGCCTGCGCGTAGAGGTTGGCCGCCTGGTAGCCGGCGAACCCCTCCACCCAGTCGTGCTGGAGGAACGACTCCAGGTCGCTCTCGCCGAGCGCGGTCTCGAACAGCCGCTCGCGGTAGAAGTCCTGGCTGAGCCCCCAGCTCGCGTAGATGTAGGCCAGCGCCCGCATCGCCGCGACCGGCGGCGCGCTGAAGCGGCCGCCGCCGAGGTGCTCTGGCGCGGCCTCCAGCGTGCGCAGCAGGCTGGCCAGGAAGACCCTGTTGTGCAGGGAGGTCCGGGCGCTGCCGCAGACGACGATGGCGCGATCGATCAGGTCCGGGTACATGGCTGCCCAGTGATAGGACTGGCCAGCGCCCATGGAGAAGCCGTAGGCGGCGGCGATCCGGCGCACGCCGAGCTCCTCGGTCAGCAGCCGGTGCTGCGCGCGCACGTTGTCCGCCATCGTCACGACGGCCGGGAAGTCCTCGGTGTCAGCAGCCCCGGACGACAGCCCGTTGGAGAACATGTCCGGGATCACGATGAACCAGCGGGTCGGGTCGAGCACCCCGTCCGGCCCGATCAGCCACGACTGCTCATCGTGATCGGCGGTGTAGCTGCACGGGTAGACGATCACGTTATCCGCCGCCTGGTTCAGGGTGCCGTGCGCCTGCCAGGCCAGCGCGGCGTTCCTGATCACCCCGCCCCGCTCCACGGCCAGGTCGCCGAGCTCGAGCACCCCGTCGCGTACCGGCCAGGCCGGAGAGTTCCCGGTCACCGCTCAGCTGCCGGGCCGGCGGGTCGGGTAACTGCCTGGTTCTTCCCGTGCCTTGTGCCCATGGCGCTGACCCTTCCTGCTGCGCCCGGCGGAATGGCGCGCATGCGGCGGCGCCGGTCCGTTCCGCGAGCACGCTATCTGATCCGATCCCGGCCACCATCGAGGCCAAGCCGTCAGCGGGGCGGCCGTCTCCGCTCGCCGGGCCAGCCGCCAGCCGCCCTGAGCCGCTGTCATACAATCTGTGATACATTCGGGTCATGTCAGCAGCGATCAGCGTCCGCCTGGACGCCGAGGCCATGCGGGCGCTGGCGCAGCTCGAAGCCGTTGGAGTGGGCAGATCCGAGGCGATCCGGCGGGCGATCATGGAGAGCGCCGGGCGGCTGCGCGCGCGAGCGGCCCTGGCTGCAGAGGTCGCCGCGCTGGAAGCAGACGAAGACGACCGGCGCGAGATGCTCGAGGTCGCCGAGCTGATGGAGAGCCTGCGTGCGCCGGGGTGACATCCACGAATTTCGTCCGGTCCGCGGGATGGGCCACGAGCAGCGGGGACGCCGGTACGGGGTGATCGTCCAGGCGAACGAGCTGCTGCCGCGGTCGGTGGTACTCGTCGCCCCGACGTCGCGCAGCGCGCTGCCTGCCTCGTTCCGTCCGGAGATCGACTTGCTGAGCGAGGCGAGCCGGGTGCTGGTCGAGCACGTCGGTGCCGTCGACGTGAGCCGGCTCGGTGAGCTGGTCGGCTGCGTCACGCCAGAGCAGCAATGGGGCATCGACGAGGCGCTGCTGACCGTGCTGGCGCTGCGGTAGGCCCTTAGCCAGCGCTAGCGGCCAGCCTTTCTGATCGGCGGCACCTGATAGGTACCGTCCAGGACGGCCGGCTGCGGCTGGTACAAGCGCAGGATCGGCCGGAATGGCGCGGCTGGCGCCGGCAGCCAGTTGCTGGTGTCAGCCGGCTGCTGGTGCTGGATGACGATGGTGAGCCCGCCGTCGCTGTCGTAGCGCAAGCCTTCCGTGCGGTCTCCGACGGAGTACCGGCCGATCGGGTTATCGACCAGGTAGAAGTCCGGCAGGTCGTACATCGTCAGCGACCAGAACGCGTCGACTGGTGGTAGCGGGCTGAACGTGATCGTATAGGCGATCCGGCCGTCGAGCTGGTCGTTGTCCGCGTCGACATAGGTCAGCGGGTAGGCGGCCTCGTAGCCGTGATTGCCCCATAGCCCGGCCCTGGCGGCCAGCGCCCTGGCCAGGTAGCCGTCCGGCCGGTCGCTGATCATCCACTTCGGGTCGTCGATCGTGCCAGGCCCCAGATGATCGACGTTGTAGTCGAACATGTGGTAGGTCAGCCGCCAGCCATTCAGCACGGGCAGCTGGCCGCCGGTAATGGACGACTCGAGTTTCTGCTTGCCGGCCGCCGCGCCGTCGGTCAGCGCCGTGACCAGCTCCGGCGCGCACTCCGGGTACGGCGTGGTCTCGTCGAGCAGGCCGAGGGGCGCGAACCGCTGCTGGTAGGCGCGGTCGGCGTCGGACGGCGGGAAGGCCTGCATCCAGGCGCGGAGCTGCTCGTAGAACGCCAGCTCGGCGGGCACCGCGACCGGCGCCGGAATCCCGGCTGCCTCGGTTTGCTGACCGTCCGGCGTCAGCACGGTGGCTGCCTGCAGCTCGCTGATTACGGCCAGGTCGTCCGGCCCGCCGCACGCCCAGCGGCCCACGATGCTGCCCACCATCGTCGGGAACTCGATCACCGTCAGCTCGTCGGCCGGGTCGGCCTTCCAGCCAGGCGGCGTGAGCAGGTAGCGGCCGGCTGCCGTTCCGCTCGCCCGGCGCCCGACGTAGGCGAAATTGTTCGTCCACGCGTCCACGAACTGCAGCACGTAATAACGCCCGGCCGTGTCTGGCACGTCAAGCCGCAGCGGCCCGCCGCTGAGGTCGATCTGCGCGATCGAGTAAATGGTGTCGTTGTTGACCGAGACGAACTGGTCAGGCGGCCCGGCCAGCGCTGAGGCGTGACTGAACGAATTGAAGGGCTGGGCCGGCAGCGAGCCCAGGCCTGCCCTGGTGAACCTGCTGACCTCGCGCAGGTCAAAGACCAGCGGAAAGCCATATACGTACGCGTCGGCGGCAAGCGCTGTCAGATCATCGCTACTCATGGGCCCCCCGGATCCCTAATGCAGCGGAGCCAGCATTCTTACACCGCCCGCTGTCTATCCAGCCCGCGGGGCGGCCTGGGGGGCGCTAGCGGCCCGCCGTGGATGGTGCAACGGTAAGGCCACCCAGTGCGGTCTGTAGCGGTGAGGAGGTGGCCGTGGACACTGATAAAGACGCGGAGTTCAGTGAGTTCATGCAAGGCCGCTGGCCGGAACTGGTCCGGCTTGGCTATGGCCTCACCGGTGACAAGGGACTCGCCGAGGACCTCGCGCAGACAGCGCTGGCAAAGGCCTACGCGTCCTGGCCGCGGGTGCGCAGTGCCGCTGACCCGGCCGCCTACGTCCGCGCGATCATGCTCAACGCGAACCGCAGCAAGTTCCGCAAGCGCCGGGTGCCCGAGCAGCTGACCAGCGCCGTGCCTGACCGGCCCGGCGCAGACCCGAGCGGCAGCCGGGACGACCGGTCCGCGATGATCGCCGCGCTGCAGCGGCTGCCACACGGGCAGCGCTGCGTCGTGCTGCTGCGCTACTGGATGGACATGACCGAGACCGAGGTGGCTGCGACGCTCGGCTGCTCGGTCGGCAACGTGAAGAGCCAGGCGTCCCGCGCGCTCGCCAAGCTGCGAAGTAGCGCGGACCTCGCAGACGGGATGGTGTCATGACCGGCAACGAGAGCCAGGAGCTGCGCGAGCGCCTCGGCGGGGCGCTTGAGGTCATCGAGCCGTCGCCGGCGCCGCTTGGCGCGGTGCTGCGCCAGGGCAAGACGATTCGCCGGCGCCGCCGGGCCGGCATCGCGGCAGGCGTCGCGGTGGCGGTTGGCATCGCGGCCGCGGTACCCAGCCTGCTTCCGCACGGAGCCGCGCTACAGCCGGTTTCTCCGCCTAGGCCGGTGATCACCGTGCACCCTGGGCGCAGCTCGGTGCCTGGCGAGATCGCCCACGGAACGGTGAACGGCAAGCCGTGGAAGGTCGTGCTGGGCAAGGATGCCAGCGTCCGGTCGACAGGACTCCCTATTGACGCGAGTGTCCCAGGGCCGCAGCTGTCGGCAGGGCACGACGCCGACTTCAGCTCGACCGGGAACGCGAGGGTGACCAGTACCTATGGGCGGGTGCGCCGCGACGTTACCTCCCTGGCAGTGACGCTCTCTGACGAGACGGTGCTCACGCTGCGTCCGGTCACGCTGTACGGGCGGCCGTACGTCGCTTTCCAGGCGCCGACCCGGCTCACGATCACCAAGGTGGTCGCCTACGGACCGTACGGGGAGCTTGGCTATGCGGTGGCGTTCAAGGGCATGGTCAACCAATGGCTGCGTTCCGACCAGCCCGTGCCGCCGCTGGTCACCGCGCGGATCGCGACGGGCGTCGCCGACGGCAAGACCTGGTCGATCACCGGCTACAGCGGGCCAGCAGGTCTCTGTTTCGACGTTGTCGGACCATCAGAGGGCGGTCCCAGCTGCTTTGGCGATGTCGGCCCGGTCAGTCGGCCGGTTGAGATCATGGAGGTCGCCAGCGACCCAGGCCATCCGCCCGACTTCTACCTCGGCCGGGTGCAGCCGGATGTGGCTCGGCTTGAGCTGTTGCTGGCTGGCGGCCAGGCCGTAAACCTGCGCCCGCTCGAGCTCGCCGGGGTCAAGTACTTCGGCTACCTCAACAATGCTGCGCCCAGGCTCCTCGGCTGGGCCGCCTATGACGCCGCTGGGAACCAGCTAGCCAGCGGCAGCGGGAGGCAGTGGACGAAACCGAGGCTCTGAGCCACGGCCAGCCGGGCCGGAGTCGCGAGCGCGGCGCCGGCCCGGCTGCTCTCCGCGGTATTGCCGGAGAACGGCAGCAAGCTGGAAGTCCCGCGCGGGTCCCGGTCAGGGCTCGGGACCCGACCGGGACCCGCGCGGATCCGCGCTGGGCCGTGCCTACGGGGCCGCGCTGATGGTGAGCGCTCCCTCGACGTTGCCGCTGCCGCGTGCGTTGCTGGCCACGACCAGGATCCGGTAGTCGCCGGCCGGCAGCCTGCGACCGGCCGGCCTGTGGCCGCGATAGCGGATGGTGACCAGCCCGGCCCCGCGCCGGGGCCTGGCTAGCTGACGGGCGACCGTGCCGTCGGTGCGCAGCACGCAGACCGTCACGTCAGCCCGCTGGCTCAGCTCGAAAGTGATCCTGACACTGTGCGTAGCCCTGGCCGCCGGGGTCACGGTCAGGCTAGCGATCCGTGGCCCGGCTGGCGCGTGCGCAATCCGCTTGGATGGACTGCGCTCCGGCCGCTGCGCCGGTGCCGGAGCGCGCTGGTGCGAGACAAAACTGCGCCAGACGGCGATGGAAGCACGGTCATTCATCCGCAGGGCCGGAATCCTCGAGCTGCCGTCATACAGCGTGGCGAAGACCGCGCCGCTGCGGACCAGGTAACTGCCGACCCGCTTCATCCAGGCGGCCCTGCCGACCGGTGTTGAAAGCCCGAACTCGGCGATGCCGAACGGCAGCCCGGCCTTCTTGGACGCGGCGATGGCACGCCCCATGAACAGGGCCGGCGGGGTGGGCTGCGGGTTGACGTTGTCGGCGCTGCCGACCGGGTACGCGTCCCAGCCCAGCGTGCTGATGATGCCGCCGCCGGGCAGGTAGTCCTTCCAGTTCCAGCGCGAGCCAGGCAGCAGGTCCCTGGCCTTGAGTATCAGCGTCGCGTGCAGCGCGGGATTGCTGGCCGCTCGGGCCAGGGCCACGATGTGTGCCCAGGCATGCCGGTAGGCGGCCGCGGTGAACTCGCCGGCCGAGATGTTGTCCTCTGGCTCGTGGTAGTACGAGTAGTAGATCGGGTGCCCGGCGGGAGCCGAGTCGAAGAAGTGCGATAGCACCGCGTTGTCGGAGCCGGACAGGATGGCGCTCGGCAGCGCCTTGAAGCTGACGATCACCGCCGAGTGATTAGCTGCTGGCAGGCCGGTCGTCCAGGCGCTGGCCGCCGGGAGGCCGGGGTAGTAAGTCCGGACGATGCCCATCCGGCCGAACTCGCGGTTGTCCCTGACGAGATCGGCCTTGCTCGTGATGGAGGACCCCAGCAGCGGGCCGCGCTCGGTGGCGGCGGCCGCCTGGGCGGGCTGGCGAACCAGGGATCGGACGGCATAGCCGCCGGCCAGCAGCAGCGATATCCCGAGAACGATGGCCAGCCTGCTGGCCATGCTTCGTTTTCGTGAGCGCGCAACTGCGCTTGGTTGCCGGGTGTGAGTCGCGTCATGGGGACGGCGGGGCTGGCGCTGCACAAAGGCTCCTCTCCTTGGCCGCCTACCGGGTTAGCTGACGGGTTCGGGCCGGAGTGGTTGCCCTACGGCGAGCCGGGCCGGAATCCGGCTAGGCCCGCCGATTCACCCCAGGGACATGTGGGTCCCCGGCTCCCCGAGGTTCAGGGATTCGGCGGATAGTGAAGCGCCCGCAGGTCAGGACGGACGCTGGCAGCGGTGCTAGCGCGGAACACTAACGCGAAAACGTCCCGGTCATGGCCTGAATCGGAAGATTTGCACGTTGAGGGGTAATCGTCACCTTGTTCCGCTCGGGTCCGGTGACGGCGCAAACCGCTGCCGCGCAGGCGATGCTGCGCCCGGACCGGTCAGCATTCAATCGCTGCCGTGGTCGCGGCCGCCAGCGCCGGCCGGCTTGTTATCGGCAGGCGGCCTGTGCCGCTGTCTTCGTGCCGGTCCCGGCCGGGCTGCCGGCGGCGCCACTGCCTGCCGTGCCGCCGGCTCCGCCGCGGCCGGCGGCCGCTGATCCGCCGTGCACGGTCACCTGACTGCCGTCATGGCCGAGCAGTATCCGCAGCCTGACCAGGCCTGGCTCCTGGTGCAGCACGGCTCCGGGCATGACCCGGCCGAGCAGCTCAGCCGCCGCCTGCTGGCCAGCCGGGTAGTCGATCTCGGTCGCCCTGATGTCATGGCCTGGCCAGTCAAGCCCGTCGCCGTGCACGGTGAAGCCAAGCCTGGCCAGCTCGGATCCGGTCTGCGCGGAAAGCCCGCTGATCGTCGTGCCGTTGTAGACATCGACGGACACCTGGCTGCGGCTGACGGAAGGCTTGCGGTGCGCTGGCCTGGCCGGCACCTGGTCGTCCTTCAGGCTGGCGAACAGCCTGGCGGCGGCGCTGGCGTTCCACAGCACCGCGTCCTCGCCGGTCGGCGTCCGGTAGTTCACGTTGGCCAGCGGGACGGTGCTGAAGCTCACGTCGGCCGGGCGGATCCCGCGTAGCCGGCCGGCCAGCCTCGCCGGGTTCAGCCCCCGGTCAACCTGCACCGCCTGCAGCGCGGATGACAGGAAATGGCTCAGCTTCAGCGGATTGGTCAGCGTGCCCGAGCTGATCGCCTCTTTCAGCATCGACGACATCAGCTGCTGCTGATCGGAGATGCGGGCCAGGTCGGAAAGCGCGAAGGAATGGCGGTCCCTGGCGAACTCCAGCGCGGTGATGCCATCCACGTGGTGCGGGCCGGCTGACAGGCGCAGTCCGCTGTCCGGGTCGGCGACCGCGTACGGCAAGCAGATGCGGACGCCGCCGAGCGCGTCGATCACCTTGACGAAGCCGAGGAAGTTCACCTCGACGAAGTCGTTGATGGTCAGTCCAGTCGCTTGCTGGACGGTCTGCACCAGCAGCGCCGGCCCGCCGAGCCCGAACGCTGCGTTGATCTTGTTCATCCCGTGGCCGGGGATGTCGACCCAGGAGTCCCGCGGCAGGCTGACGACCTGTACCCGGCTGCTGTCCGCGGCGACGTGCACGATCATCAGCGTGTCGGAGTTCGTGCTGATGTCCCGCCCGACGTGCAGCTGCAGCTGCTGGCGGCGGGTCAGGCCAGAGCGCAGGTCCACGCCGGCGACCAGGATGTTCAGCGGGCCGCCGGCCGGGGTCCCGGTCGTGCCGGCGCTTACTCGCCGCAGGCTGTGCCCGACATAGCTGGTGAGCGCCCAGGTGCTGCCCGCCACCATGAGCACCAGGGCCGACATGGCGGCGAATACCAGCAGCAGCGCGCGCTGCTGACGTGCCCTGCGGCCGGCCGCGATGCTGGCCATCAGCTGCCGCTGGGCGTCGGCCGGTGCTGGCCGGCGCCGGTTTGGGCGCAATCGTGACAGCCCGCCGTCCGCGCTGCTGCCCGCTGAGCCGCGGGCGCTTACGGAACCACGGGCTTGTTCCGGTGAGTCCCCGCCAGACCCGGCTAGCCGGGTCAGCGAAGGATCGCCGGTGTCGGTCATCAGCCCCCCAGAAGACGCCGCCGGTAAAAGGCTATCGTGTGTCGCGCCGCCATTTACGGCGTCTGCTGGCCACCGCGCGAGCGCGCCAGAGCGCCCGGCGCGACCGTGCTAAAACGCCGGGGCGCGAAGACCCTGATGATCTTGCGGAGAAATGGGCTTCTGCACGCCCATTTCGCTACCGGCTTGAGCAGGCAGCCACGGCAGCCGAGGCAGGGTGCGCGGCGGGAGGCTCAGGCAGCGGGAGGGTCGGGGTCGCGGGGCAGGCCAAGCATCCGCTCGGCGATGACGTTGAGCTGGATGTCGGTGGTGCCGCCGCCGATCGTCAGCGCCCTTGTCTGCAGTACCTGCCTGGCCCACTGCCGGCCGTCTGGGTGGCCGTCGCCGGTCACCGGCTGGCCGCCGCTGGCGGCCAGCGCGCCTGACTCGCCGGCCAGCTGCCAGCACAGCTCGGCCACCTGCTGGGCGTGCTGCATGCCGAGTAGCTTCCGTACGCTGCCGGTGGCGCCCGGCTCGGTGCCGGACAGCTGCTTGAGCGTCACCCGGAGGCCGAGCATGTCGATCGCATGGCCCGCTGCGACCAGCTCACCGACGCCGGCCAGCTGGACGTCAGGGACGGCGCGCGCGACCTGCAGCAGCTCGCCGACCCCGGAGCCGAACGTCCAGCTGCGCGACAGCGACACCCGCTCGTTGGCCAGCGTCGTACGGGCGATCTTCCAGCCGCCGTCGACGTCCCCGACCAGGCAGTCGTCCGGCACGAACACGCCGTCGAGGAAGACCTGGTTGAAGAACGAATCGCCGGTGATCTCGCGCAGCGGCCGCACCTCGACGCCGGGCGCGTGCATGTCGAGCAGGAAGTAGCTGATCCCGTCGTGCCGCGGCTCGGCGGGATTGGTGCGGGCGATGCAGATGGCCCAGTCGGCCTGGCGCGCCAGCGAGGTCCAGATCTTCTGCCCGGTGATCTTCCAGCCGCCTTCGGCGCGCTCCGCCCTGGTGCTGAGCCCGGCCAGGTCAGAGCCCGCTCCCGGCTCGCTGAACAGCTGGCACCAGGTGGTCTCGCCGCGCAGCGTTGCTGGCAGGAAGCGCTGCTGCTGCTCGGCGGTGCCGTACTGCACCAGCGCCGGAACGACCCAGGCGCCGATGATCAGGGCGGGTGCGCGCAGGCCGGCCGCGCGCATCTCCTCGTCAATGACCACCTGCTCCAGCGGGCCGGCCGCGCGGCCCCACGGCCTGGGCAGGTGCGGGGTGACCCAGCCGCCGGCGGCTAGCCGCGCTACTCGTTCGTTACCCTGCAGGCTGGCGATCTCGGCCAGGTCGGCGCGGATCTGGTCGCGCAGGCCGGGCCCGGTCTCGCCGACCTCAACCTTGACCGGCCTGCTGACCCCGGCCATCGCCAGCCGCGCGACCTGCTCGTGCCAGTGCCTGGCAGGCCCGAGCAGCGCGCGCAGCGAGAGCGCCCGCCGGTAATACAGATGCGCGTCGTGCTCCCAGGTGTAGCCGATGCCGCCGAGCACCTGGATGCAGTCGCTGACGCAGGAGACCGCGGCGTCAACCGCGATCGCGCCGGCCACCGCAGCGGCCAGCTCACGCTCGGGGCCGCTCACCCCGCTTCCCTGCCGTGCCCGGGCGGCGTCCCAGACGGCGGCCGCTGCCTGCTCGGCGGCGGTCAGCATCCGCGCGCAGCGGTGCTTCACGGCCTGGAACTGGCCGATCGGCCGGCCGAACTGAAGCCGGATCTTGGCGTACTCGGCCGCGGTCTGCACCGCCCAGCTGGCGATGCCGCACGCCTCAGCACCGAACAGGATCGCGGCCAGGCTGCTGACGGTGGCCCGGTCCAGGCCTGGCAGCAGCCGGTCGGCCGGGACGATCACGCTGTCCGCGCTGATCGTCGCCAGCTGCCGGGTCAGGTCGAGTCCGTCCACGCTGCTGACTTGCAGCGCTGCGGCGTCGACCACGGCCCAGGACTCGCCGTCCGCGACCGCGGCCGGCAGCACGATCAGCTCGGCCGTGCTGCCGCCGAGCACCAGGCCGGCCTGGCCGGACAGCACCAGCCCGCCGTCAGCGGCTGGCGCGGCTGACATCCCGGCTGCCAGGCAGACCGCGCCTGATCTGCCGCCGTCGGCCAGGCCGGCCAGCAGCTTCCCGCCGTGCCCGGCGGCTACCAGCGCGGCGCTGGCCAGCACGGTGGGCAGGAACGGGCCAGGGACCATGGCCTGGCCTAGTTCTTCCAGCGCCACCGCGAGCTCCGGCAGGCCGTAGCCCTGGCCGCCGTCCTCCTCCGGCACGTGCAGGCTCAGCACGCCCTGCTCGGACAGGCTCGGCGCAAGTGACTCGAGATAGCGCGCCGTGCCAGCATCGGCGCTGCCGGCAGCCTCGCGAACCAGCTCAGGCGGGCAGTGCCGGTGCGCCCAGCTGCCGATCGCGTCCGCCAGTTCCAGATGCTCTTCGGTGATGCCGAGCGCCATCGTCCACCTCGTCAGGGGTCCGCCGTGCTGCTGCCGCCAACTCTAGAACGAGATTCGGTATCTGCACAGGTCATGTCATAACCCCGCGCACGGCGGCTGCGGCAGGACGCCGATGTAGCGGGCCGGGGACATTCGCCTGACCAGGGCTGCCACGGCGGCCGCTGGACTGTACTATCGAGTAAGTTACTGGCTAGTAGTTTTAGCGCGCGCCGTGCAGTAATCCTGGCGCAGGGAGGCCGTCGTGGGGCACTTCAAGAGCAACCTGCGTGACATCGAGTTCAACCTCTTCGAGCTGCTCGGCCGCCAGCAGCTGCTCGGCGCGGCCCCCTTCGCCGACGTCGACCAGGAGACCGCGCGCGGCATCCTGGCCGAGGTCGAGCGGCTTGCCAGCGGCCCGGTGGCCGAGTCGTTCGCCGAGGCGGACCGGCACCCGCCGGTGTTCGACCCGGCGACGCACTCGGTGCAGATGCCGGCCGCGTTCAGGAAGTCCTTCCAGGCGTTCATGGACGCCGAGTGGTACCGGCTCGAGCTGCCAGCCGAGCTCGGCGGCACCGAGGTGCCGCGGACCCTCGGCTGGGCGGTCGCCGAGCTGATCCTCGGCGCGAACCCGGCCGTCTGGATGTACGCGGGGGTCGGGTCGTTCTCCAGGGCGCTGTGGCTGATGGGCACCGAGCAGCAGCAGCGGATCGCGCAGCACGCGGTCGACGGGCGCTGGGGCTACACGATGGTGCTCACCGAGCCGGACGCCGGCTCGGACGTCGGCGCTGGCCGGACGAAGGCGATCAGGCAGGACGACGGCACCTGGCACCTCGAGGGCGTCAAGCGCTTCATCACCAGCGCTGAGCACGACATGGCGGAGAACATCCTGCACATCGTGCTGGCCAGGCCAGAGGGCGCGGGCGGCGGCACCAAGGGGCTGTCCATGTTCCTGGTGCCGAAGTACCACGTGCGCGACGACGGGTCCCTGGGCGAGCGCAACGGCGTCTACGTGACCAATGTCGAGCACAAGATGGGCCTGAAGGCGTCCACCACCTGCGAGCTGACCTTCGGTGCCACCGAGCCGGCCGTCGGCACCCTGATCGGTGACGTGCACGACGGCATCAGGCAGATGTTCCTGATCATCGAGTTCGCCCGGATGATGGTCGGCACCAAGGCCATCGCCACGCTGTCCACCGGCTACCTGAACGCGCTTGACTACGCGCGAAGCCGGGTGCAGGGCGCCGATCTCACCGAGCTCACGAACAAGGCAGCGCCGCGGGTCACGATCCTGCACCACCCGGACGTGCGGCGCAGCCTCATGCTGCAGAAAGCCTACGCCGAGGGCATGCGGGCGCTCGTGCTCTACACGGCGTCCTTCCAGGACGCGGCGCAGGTGGCCGGGGCCACCGGGGAGAGTGACCAGCTCAGCGCTGCGGTCAACGACCTGCTGCTGCCGGTGGTGAAGGGCGTCGGCTCCGAGCGCGCCTACGAGCTGCTCGCCCAGTCGCTGCAGACCCTCGGCGGCTCCGGTTACCTGCAGGACTACCCGATCGAGCAGTACCTGCGGGACGCCAAGATCGACAGCCTGTACGAGGGCACCACCGCGATCCAGGGCATGGACCTGTACTTCCGGAAGATCGTGCGGAACGAGGGCAGGGCGCTGGCCTACCTGCTCGGCGAGGTCAGGCGGTTCGCGGCGGCCGAGGGCGGCAACGGCCGGCTCAAGGCCGAGCGGTCCGCGCTGGCCAGGGCGGCCGATGACGTCGAGGCCACGGTGACCGCCATGCACGGCTTCCTCGGCGCCAGCCTGGCGCAGCCCGAGCAGGTCTACCGGGTCGGCCTGAACACCACCCGGCTGCTGCTCGCCATCGGCGACCTGGTCATCGGGTGGCTGCTGGCCCGCCAGGCCGAGATCGCCCAGGCCCGGCTTGACGACGGCGCCGACGCCGCTGACCGGCCGTTCTATCAGGGCAAGATCGCCGCGGCACGGTTCTTCGCCGCGACCGTGCTGCCGCGGCTGGCCGCCGAGCGCGAGGTCGCCGAGGCGACTACCGGTGAGCTGATGGACCTGCCGGAAGAGGCGTTCTGACCCGGCCAGGGCGGCTGCGGGTCGCTGACCTGGCGGTGCGGAGCGCTCAGCCGGGGATGCGCCGTTTCCGCCGGTGCCCGGCTGGATCAGCCTGGCTGTGACATCGACGCCTCGGGCAGTACCGGCTGGAACAGCTCGACCGGGTTGCCTGAGGGGTCCTCGATCAGCGCCTGCTTGCCGCCTACCCCGGTGATGATGTCACTGCGGAAGGTGACCCCGGCTCGGCGCAGCGCCGCCGCTGCCTGCTCGATGTCATCGACTTCGACCGAGAACCTGTTCCAGCCGCCCGGCTCGGGTAGCCGGCCGTCCGGCATGGGCTGGCCGCCACCCGGCCCCCCGCCAGGTGCGCTGAGCACCAGGCGCAGGTCGCCGCGCTGCAGCATGGCGAAAGCCGGCGCCGGGTGCATCACCTCTGTGAAGCCCAGGTGCGTGCAGTAGAAACTGATCGCCTCATCGACGTCGGTGACGATGTAGCGGACGCTCACTGTTGCCACGACTGCCTCACCTCCGCCTCCATCCTGCTGCATCGGCCGGGCTGGCGCTGGCTGCCCGCCTGGCTGTCGCTGCCGCGCCCGGCTGGCCCGGTGACCCAAGCCAGTGACGGTCCCGGCTCAGTGCGGCAGTGCGGCGCCTGCCACGGCGAAGATCACGCCTGCGACGCCGCAGGCCAGCAGCGTCAGCACGACGCCACGGCGCAGCACGAGCAAAACTACGGCCGCCGCGGCGAGCAGGGCGAACTGCCACGGCTCGGAGAGCGCCCTGGCCAGCGGGATCGCCGAGCCGAGGATCGCGCCGATCGCGGCTGGCCCGGCGCCGCCGAGGAACGCCCCGGCTTTCTCGTTATCCCGGAGCCTGCTGAAGTGCGGGGCACCTAGCAGCACGAACGCGAACGAAGGCGAGAAGGCCACGACCGCGGCCAGCAGCCCGCCGGCGACGCCTGCCGCGGCGTAGCCGACCACTGACACCGTCTGCACGACCGGCCCCGGCGTGACCTGGCCGAGCGCAACGGCGTTCAGGAACTGGCCGCCGGTCATCCAGTGATACCGGCCGACCGCGTCGGCCTGCATCAGCGGGATGATCACGAAGCCGCCGCCGTAGGACAGCGCTCCCACCTTCAGCGCGACCCAGGCCAGCGACAGCGAGACACCGCCGCCAATCGCGCCCACCGCGAGCAGCGGCAGCGCCGCGACGCCGGCAGCTGTGCCGCCGCGCGCGTACCTGATGGCCAGCTCGGTCATGCCGCAGCCGAGCAGCACGAGCACCAGCCACGGGCCGATGGTGGCCGCAGCCGCGGCGCCGGCGAGAAGGTAGGCAGCCCAGCGGAAACGGCTGGCCTGCCCGGCGCGGCGCCAGCTGGCCGGCATCAGGCTGGCCCCGGCCTGCACGGCCACCGCGGCGACAGCCGCCCCGGCCCCGGCCCCGGCGCCCTTCACCCACGCGGGCGGCGAGCCGGCCAGGAAGAGCGCGGACAGCGCGAGAATGAGCACCAGGCCGGGAAGTATGAACGCGGCGCCGCCGGCCAGCGCCCCCGGCCGGCCGCGCACCCGCCAGGCGCAGAAGATCGCGAGCTGGGTCGAAGCCGGGCCGGGCAGCAGGTTGCAGGCGGCGATCGCGTCCTCGAACTCGGCCGGGTCAAGCCAGCCCCGGCGCTCCACGCAGGTCTGGCGCAGCAGCCTGATGTGCGCCGGCGGCCCGCCGAAACCGATGCAGCCGATCCGGCCCCACTCGCGCAGCACCGTGAGCATGCCTGGCTGACCTGTTGGCTCGGCCGGGTCCTGGTGCACGGCTCTGATTCTGCCGTGACGCCCCGCCCGCCGGGTGCCGGCCATGTCTGGCTCAGCCGGCCAGCCCGGCGGCGCGCAGCACGGTGAGATCGGGGTCGCTGGCCGACTTGGCACGCAGGTCGGCATTGAGCGCGATGGCCCGCCGCAGCGCGTCAGCGGCCGCACCGGTCAGGCCTGCCACGGCCCGGGCGCAGGCGAGGCTGTAGCACGCCATCCCGAGTGCGGCGGGCGGGGCGGCTGCGTACTCCGCGGTGCGCACGGCTTGCTCCTGCAGCGCGATGGCCCGGCTGGCCTCGCCATGCTGCAGGTAATAGTCGGCGATGTGCCCGGTGGGATGCCAGAAGCCGCGCACGATGATCTGCAGGCCGAGCTGACGGCCGTGCAGCCAGCGATGCCGCGCCGGGTCGAGCAGGTCAGCGTCGCAGGTGCCGGTCACCCGGTCGAGCAGCGCCCGGCTGACCGCGCGGCTCTGGCTGGCTACCTGGTCGGCGGGCTGCGCGCGGTAGCGCTGGTAGACCGCGGCTGACTGGTGATCGACCTCGGCGAATTCCGGCGGCTGGCCGCCGTCGCTGATCGCGGCCAGCCGCTGCACCTGCTGCTGCTTGAATTCCGTGTTGTGCGCGACGACGGGGACCGCGGCCCAGCACTGCGGCGATCCGGCCGCATCACCGTCCGGCTGGCTGCCCTGGCCGGCGCCAGCGAGCAGCAGCTCCTCCTCGGTCGCGGCGAAGCTCAGCAGGGAGATGATGGCCAGCCGGAGCTGGCTAGCCGCGGCGCCGGTCTGGCCGGCCTCACGGCCCGCGGCCGGGCTGGCGGTTCCCCCGGGCGGCTGGCTGCCTGGCGCGGTCATGACCGCGTCTCCCGTTCCGGTCGCCCGGCCGCACCTGGCCGGCCGTCATCCTCGTCGGCCGCTGATGGCTTGCCTGCGATGAAGCCGAGCGCCTTGTCGACGGTGATAGTGATCCGCCGGAAGCCGATGGCCTGCAGGCGGGTGAGCAGCGTGGCCGGCTCGACCGGCAGGTAGGTGTCGTCGGCATGGAAGTGGTGCAGCTCGTTGCTGGCCAGGCTGTCGCTGCCGACCAGGACGCCGCCGGGCCGCAGCACCCGGTAGGCCTCGGCCAGCACCCGGTACTGCAGTTCGGCGGTGGGCACGTGATGCAGCATCGTGAACGTCCCGGCTGAGTCGAACGACGCGTCGGGGAAGCTCAGCTGCGCGGCGTCGCCGACGACGACCGTCACGTTGGTGCCCGCCAGTTCAGCGGCCAGCGTGGCGGCTGCGGCGGGATCGGACTCCAGCGCGGTGAGCCGCTCCGTCCGGTGCCGCAGCCACCTGGTGGCTGCCCCTGGCCCCGGTCCGATCTCCAGCATCTCCAGGCCAAGGCCGCCACCGGGCATGACCGCGGGAAGAAGCTCTTCCTGCAGGTAGGAAGCCCACTCCGGGCTGGCGCACAGTCGCGCGTGATTCTCGTTCATGATCACGACGCTAACCGCGGTGGCCGCCGCCCGGCTACGACGTACGCTGCCACCATGTGTCGCCAGCAGGACATTCTGAGGTGACGGAGCCCGGCAGTGCCAGCGCGCCGGACTGCGCGCTGGACCGCACGGCGCAGGGTGCCGTCGTCGTGGCTGACTTCCCGATGGCCGCCGGCGCGCAGTTCGACTGGCACACGCACGACGATCACCAGCTGGCCTGGGCGGTCAGCGGCGTGCTGACGGTGGTCACCGAGACTGCCACCTGGGTGCTGCCGCCGACCAGGGCACTGTGGATCCCGGCCGGGCTGCCGCACGAGACCCGCTCGGCGGGGCAGGCGACAATGCGCGCGCTCTACGTCAGGCCAGGCCTGTGCCCGATCAGCTGGACCGACCCGACGCCGGTGGCGGCGAGGCGGCTGCTCGCCGAGCTGATTGCCTTCCTCGATACCGAGGACCTCGACCCCGCGCGCCGCGGCCGGGCCGAGGCACTGCTGGTCGACCTCCTGGAGCCGGTGCCGATGACCACCATCGAGGTGCAGATGCCGGCCGACGAGCGGGCGTCCGAGGTCGCGCTGGCGCTCAAGGCCAGCCCGGCCGACCGCAGGACGCTCGCCGAGTGGGGCCGCGAGGTAGGCGCCAGCGAGCGCACCCTTGCCCGCGGGTTCATCACCGGGACCGGCGTCCCGTTCGGCCGCTGGCGCACGCTGCTGCGGCTGCAGGCGGCGCTGCCCGCGCTGGCTGACGGCCACAGCGTCAGCAGCGTGGCCAGGCGGGTCGGCTACGAGACGGCCAGCGCGTTCGTCGCCGCGTTCCGCCGCGAGACCGGGCTCACCCCCGCTGGCTACTTCCGCTCGACGGACAGTCAGGCCGAGCGGCCGGGCCAGGCCGGCCCGACGGCTGACCCGCTCAGATCGGGAACTGAATCCCGGCCCGCCCTGCCCTGATCGGCGTGATCGCCTGGTCGATGACTGCCAGATGCGCCGGATGACTGCGGTAGGCCAGGTAGCTTTCCTCGTCGTCGAAGTCCGCGACCACTGCGAAGTCGAAGTTGCCTTCGACCAGGCCGGCGTCGGGGCCGAAGTGATACGCGCGCAGCCCGCTCATCAGCGGCGGCAGCGTGCTGAGCTGGTCAGCGGCATTCTTCTTCTGCTCCTCGGTGGCCTGCGCCGTCCACCGGAACAGCACCACGTGCCTGATCATCGTGTCCCCTCCGGCTCAGGACCAGGCGAGCATCAGCAGCGGATCGGTCAGCATCGCCCCGACGTCACGCAGCACGGCCGAGCCGAGGTCGCCGTCGACCAGCCGGTGATCGAACGCCAGCGCCAGCGTGGTCACCTTGCGCACGGCTAGCTGTCCCTCGTGCACCCACGGCGCATCCTTGACCTGGCCGAAGGCGAGGATCGCCGCTTCGCCGGGGGTGAGGATCGGGGTACCGGTGTCCACCCCGAAGACGCCGACGTTGGTGATCGTGATCGTGCCGCCGGTCATGTCGGCTGGCGTGCTCTTGCCGGCCCTGGCGATCTCGGTCAGCTCGCCGATGCGGGCCGCCAGCTGCGGCAGCGACAGCGCCTGCGCGTCCTTGACGTTCGGCACCACCAGGCCGCGGTCGGTGGCCGCCGCGATGCCCAGGTTGACGTAGTTGCGCACGACGATCTCCTGGGCGGCTTCGTCCCAGGCCGAGTTGATCATCGGATGCCGTGCCGCGGCGATCAGCAGCGCCCTGGCCACCAGCAGCAGCGGCGACACCCGCACCCCGGCGAAGTCCGGCAGCTCGCGCAGCCGGGCTGTCGCGGCCATCGCCTCGGTGATGTCGATCTGCAGGAACTCGGTCACGTGCGGCGCGGTGAACGCGCTGGCGACCATCGCCGCGGCTGTGTGCTTGCGCACGCCGCGGATCGCGATCCGCTCCTCGCGCGGCCGGCCGTCCGCTGCTGCCAGGGCTGTCCCGGCGGTGGGCGCCGTCTCGGCGCCGTTCGCTGCCGCCTGCACGTCGTCGCGGGTGATCCGGCCGTCAGGACCCGACCCGCTCAGCGCCGCCAGGTCGATGCCCAGGTCCTTGGCCAGCCGCCGAACCGGCGGCTTGGCCAGCACGGACTGCCGCTGCGCCGCCGGCCTGGCAGGCTGAGCCGGCTCGGGCGGCGCCGGCCCGGCCGGGGCAGACGGCGCTGCCATGCTGGCCGCGGCGGCGCTCTTCCTCGGCCGCCTGGTCTTGGAGCCCAGCTTGACGCCGTACCCGACGAGGACGGCCTGCCGCTGCTCCGGCTGCGGCTCGGCGGCCTGAGCCGGGTCAGTCGCCGCCTCCGGCACCAGGTCCTCGGCCAGCGCCTCGGCGCGCGCCTGGCTGGCTGGCGCCGCCGGCTCGGTCCTGGCAGCCGGGGCGGCCGGGCTGGCGCCGCCGGAAGCGGCAGCGCCGGTCTGCACGGAGACGATCGGCGTGCCCACCTCAGCGGTGTCGCCTTCCGGCACCAGCAGCTCGGCGACCACCCCCTCGAAGGGGCTGGGCAGCTCGACCAACGCCTTGGCGGTCTCGATTTCCACGATGATCTGGTTGATCGTCACGCTGTCGCCTGGCTTGACCAGCCACCGGACGATGTCCGCCTCGGTCAGGCCCTCGCCGACGTCGGGCAGCTTGAACTGCCTGAGCTCAGACATCCAGCCCCCTCAGTACGCGAACGTGCGGTCGACAGCGTCGAGCACCCGGTCCAGGTCGGGCAGGAAGTACTCCTCCAGCTTCGCGGGCGGGTAAGGGGTCGAGTAGCCGCCGACCCGCAGTACCGGAGCCTCAAGGCGGTAGAAGCACTCCTCGGTCACCCGCGCGGCGATCTCGGCGCCGAGGCCGCCGGTGACCGAAGCCTCGTGCACCACCACGCACCGGCCGGTCCGGCCGACGGACTCGAAGATCGCGCTGGTATCGAGCGGCGCTAGCGACCGCAGGTCGATCACCTCGAGCGACCGGCCGTCCTCGGCGGCGGCGACCGCCGCCTCGGCGCACGTCTTCACCATCGGGCCGTAGCACAGCACGGTCACGTCGGTGCCGCTGACCAGGGTCCTGGCCCGGTCGAGCGGCAGTGCCGCGGCGAGGCCGCCGGCCTGGTCGACCTCGGACTTGTCCCAGTACCTGCGCTTGGGCTCGAAGAAGATCACCGGGTCGTCGCTGCTGACAGCCTGCTGGATCATCGTGTAGGCGTCAGCCGGGTCGCCGCAGGCGACCACCCGCAGCCCTGCGGTGTGCACGAACAGGGCCTCGGGGGACTCGCTGTGATGCTCGACGGCGCCGATGCCGCCGCCGCAGGGAATGCGGATGGTCACCGGGAGGCTGAGCTTGCCGAGCGACCGGTACCGCATTTTCGCCAGCTGGGCGGTGATCTGGTTGAACGCCGGGTACACGAACCCGTCGAACTGGATCTCGCAGACCGGGCGGTAGCCGCGCAGCGCGAGGCCGATCGCGGTGCCGACGATGCCCGACTCGGCCAGCGGCGTGTCGATGACCCGGTCCTCGCCGAAGTCCTTCTGCAAGCCGTCGGTGACCCGGAACACCCCGCCGAGCTTGCCGACGTCCTCACCCATGATCAGGACACGCGGGTCGTCCTCCATGGCCCTGCGCATGCCCTCGTTCAGCGCCCTGGACAGCGTCAGCGCGGTCATCGGCCTGCCTCCGCGTCAGCAAAGGATGCCTGGTAGGCGGCGAACTGGTCGCGCTCGGCGTCGAGCGGCGGGAACGGCTCGGCGTACACGTCGGCGAAGATCGCCGACGTGTCCGGGTCGGGCATCTCCAGGCAGGCCTTCCTGACCCTGGTGCCGACCTCGGCCGCCTCGGCCTCGATGTCCTCGAAGAAGCCCGGCTCCGCCAGCCCGCCCCGGATGAGGTACTGCTTGACCCGCTCGATCGGGTCCTTGAGCTTCCACGATTCAAGCTCGGCCGACAGCCGGTACCTGGTCGGGTCGTCGGTGGTGGTGTGCGCTCCCATCCGGTAGGTGAACGCCTCGATCAGCGTTGGCCCCTGACCCTCGCGCGCGGCCTGCATCGCCTTGCGCGTTACGGCGAGACTGGCCAGCACGTCGTTGCCGTCCACCCGGATGCCGGGGAAGCCGAATCCCGTCGCGCGCTGGTACAGCGGTACACGGCTCTGCCGCTCCAGCGGCTCGGAGATCGCCCACTGGTTGTTCTGGCAGAAGAAGACGATGGGCGCGTTCTGCACCGCCGCCCAGATGAACGCCTCGTTCACATCGCCCTGGCTGGTGGCGCCGTCGCCGAAGTAGGCGATGACCGCCTCGCCGTCCTCGCCCACCGCGCCGTCACGCTGGATGCCCATCGCGTAGCCGGTGGCGTGCAGCGTCTGGCTGCCGATCACGATCGTGTAGAGGTGGAAGTTGTGTGCCGTGGGATCCCAGCCGCCGTGGCTGACTCCCCGGTACAGCTCGAGCAGCTTGGCCGGGTCGAGACCCCGGCACCAGGCCACGCCGTGCTCGCGGTAGGTCGGGAAGGCCATGTCCCGCGGTCCGAGCGCGCGTCCGGAGCCGACCTGTGCCGCTTCCTGGCCAAGCAGGGATGCCCAGATCCCCAGCTCGCCCTGGCGCTGCAGCGCGATGGCCTCGAAATCGATGCGGCGGACCAGGACCAGGTCACGGTAGAGCGCCTTGACCTCGTCGGCGGACACCTCAAGCGGGTAGTCGGGATGCTCGACGCGCTCGCCCTCTGGGGTGAGCAGCTGGACGAGCTCGGGCGGCTGCGCCCGCTCGTCCGGCGCGCGGGAGGCAGCTCGCCCGGCAGCTTTGACGGCCACGTGCCACTCCTTGCATGCTCGGGGCCGGTCCCGGGGGTGCCTGACCGGCCGGTCGTCCGTCGCGTTCGCTGTGACAGTACCTGGCCTGATGCCGCAGTGGTCAAGCGGAGCCAGCCCGCTCTTGACTGCTTAGGTGAGTGAGGAACGAGCGGCGGCGCCAGGACGTTTCTGCGCCGCCGCGCAGCCCGGTGCCCGGCCTGGTCGCGTACGCTGCCTCACTGTGGCCAGAGTCGTCGTGGACGTGATGCTGAAACCAGAGATTCACGACCCGCAGGGCGAGGCGATTGCGAGCGCGTGCCGCAGGCTCGGATTTGATCAGGTGCTCGAGGTGCGGCAGGGAAAGCGATTCGAGGTGGAGCTCGGCGAGCCCGCCGGGGACGCCGCGATCGCCAGGATGCGAGAGCTGGCCGGCGAGCTGCTGGCGAATCCGGTCATCGAGGAATTCTCGGTCCGGCCGCTCTGACGGCCGCGAGGGCCGCCGGAGCCGGCCCGAGCGGACGCATTCGGGGGGGCTCGGGGAGTCGTCCCCCCGACTAACGCTGGTTCGTCCAGAGATCGCCCGAGTTCATGATTACCAGGCCCTAGTCGGGGAAACGCTCATGATGTAAGGGAGCGTGACCGCGAATTCGGGGACTGAGGAGCGGATGCGAACTCAGGGATTTCATGCTGGGGAGCCGACCGTAGACGTTCGGTTCTGCCTGGTGTTCCCCCGTGAATCGCTCAGCATCCCGGTGATGCGCCGGGTGCTTGGTGACACCCTGAGCCGGCTAGGAGTAGACGCGGCGTGCATCGCCGACCTGCTCCTCGCGGTCACCGAGGCGTGCACCAACGTGCTGCGGCACTCCGGCCCTGGCCGCCGCTACGAGGTGATCGCGCGCGTCAGCAGGACCCGCTGCCTGCTGGAGGTGCTGGACAGCGGCCGCGGCTTCGACCCGGCCGCGCTGCCCGGCCGCCGCCACCAGATCCGCGCTGGCAGGACGGCTGACATCAGGCTGCGCCGTCGTCCGCTGCCCGCCCAGCAGCCCTTCGCCCCGGCCGTGCTGCTCGGCAGGTTCTCCCGTGCCCGCCGCACCGAGGACGAGCAGGCGATCGCCGCGCTGCCCGAGTCAGGGCGCGGCATGGCGATCATGCGGGCGTGCGTCGACGACGTCACGCTGCGCAGCGGACCTGGCCGCGGCACGGTCGTGTCGCTGCGCAAGCGGCTGGAATGGCGCGACGACGCACCGCTGACGCACCTGCCCGCGTCGCAGCTGAGGGACGCGGTCTGAGCCGGTAGCCTGCCTGCATGCGCCGGCCGCCAGTACGCCCATGACCGTCCGGGTCGGAGTCATCACCTTTCCCGGCTCGCTCGATGATCAGGATGCCTGCCGCGCCGTGTCGCGAGCCGGTGGAGTGCCGGTGCAGCTCTGGCACGGCAACCGCGACCTGGCCGGGGTCGACGCGGTGATCCTGCCTGGCGGCTTCTCTTACGGGGACTACCTGCGCTGCGGCGCGATCGCCAGGTTCGCTCCGGTGATGTCGGAGCTGGTGCCGGCGGCCAGGGCCGGCCTGCCGGTGCTCGGCATCTGCAACGGCTTCCAGATTCTCTGCGAGGCCGGGCTGCTGCCCGGCGCGCTGACCAGAAACGCCGGGCTGCGCTTCGTCAGCCGGCCGGTGCGGATCACCATCGAGAGTAACCGGACCGCCTGGACTAGCCAGTACCGGCCGGGCCAGCAGATCACCGTCGTGCTCAAGAGCGGCGAGGGCGCCTACGCCGCCGGCCAGGCCGAGCTGGCCGAGCTGACGGCCGCCGGCCGGGTGATCGCCAGCTACCAGGGCGAGAGTCCCAACGGCTCGCTGGCCGGCATCGCCGGGATCGCCAGCCAGGACGGCAACGTGGTCGGGCTCATGCCGCACCCGGAGCACGCCATCGACGCCCTCACCGGGCCGGGCGAGGACGGCCTCGGCTTCTTCGGGTCCGTGCTGCACGCCGCGGCTGCCAGGTGACCGTCCCGGCGGCCGGCCAGCCCGGCACCGCCCCGGCCGGCACCGCCCCGGCCGGCACCGCCCCAGCAGGCACCGCCCCAGCAGGCACTGCCTCAGCAGGCACAGCCTCGGCGGGCACCGGCCCGGCTGGCCAGGACACCGTCGAGCGGGCGGCCGCGACCCCCGGCCGGCCGCAGCCCTACGCCGAGCTCGGGCTGACCGGAGCGGAGTACGACCGAATCCGCGAGCTGCTCGGCCGCCGGCCGACCGACGCCGAGCTGGCGATCTACTCGGTGATGTGGAGCGAGCACTGCTCCTACAAGTCGTCCAGGCTGCACCTGCGGCAGCTCTCCGAGAAGGCGCCGCCCAGCCCGGCACTGCTCGCCGGCATCGGCCAGAACGCCGGGGTCGTCGACATCGGCCAGGGCTACGCAGTCACGTTCAAGATCGAGTCGCACAACCACCCCTCGTACGTCGAGCCGTTCCAGGGCGCCGCCACCGGGGTAGGCGGCATCGTCCGCGACATCCTCGCGATGGGCGCCAGGCCGGTGGCGGTGATGGACGCGCTGCGGTTCGGGCCGGCCGACGCGGCCGACACCCGCCGGGTGCTGCCGGGAGTCGTGAGCGGCATCTCGTTCTACGGGAATTGCCTTGGCCTGCCCAATGTCGGCGGCGAGCTGGCGTTCGACCCTTGCTACGCGGGCAATCCCCTGGTCAACGCCCTGTGCGTCGGCGTCATGCGGCACGAGGACCTGAAGCTCGCCAGGGCGAGCGGGCCGGGCAGCCGGGTCGTGCTGCTCGGCTCGCGGACCGGGCCCGACGGCATCGGCGGGGCGTCGGTGCTCGCCAGCGCGGCCTTCGGCGGCGCCGGGGAGGGCGCGAAGCGGCCAAGCGTCCAGGTCGGCGACCCCTTCATGGAAAAGCTGCTGGTGGAGTGCTGCCTGGAGCTGTACGCGGCGGGCCTGATCACCGGCATCCAGGACCTCGGCGCGGCCGGCATCGCGTGCGCCACCAGCGAGCTTGCCGCTGGCGGCGGCACCGGCATGCGGGTACGGCTCGACGCGGTGCCGCTGCGCGACGCGTCGCTCAGCCCGGCCGAGATCCTGATGAGCGAGTCGCAGGAGCGGATGATGGCCGTCGCCGAGCCGGCCGACGTCGCCAGGGTGCTGGAGATCTGCGCCAGGTGGGAGGTGCCGGCCACGGTGATCGGAGAGGTCACCGGCACCGGCCAGCTGCAGATCAGCTGGCACGGCGAGGCGGTGGCCGACATCCCGCCCGCCAGCGCCGCTGATCAGGGCCCGCGATATGACCGGCCGGCCAGCCGCCCGCCAGGCCAGGACGCGCTGCAGGCCGACGACCCGGCGCGGCTGCCCCGGCCGGCCGGGGGCGCCGGGCTGCGCGCCGACCTGCTCGCCGTGCTGGCCAGCCCGTCGGCCGCGGACAAGAGCTGGGTCACCGAGCAGTACGACAGCTACGTCCGCGGCAATACGGCGCTCGCCGCGCCGCATGACGCGGGACTGATCCGGGTCGACGAGCAGAGCGGCCTGGGCGTCGCGCTGGCCGTCGACGGCAACGGCCGGTTCTGCCAGCTCGACCCTTACACCGGGACGCAGCTCGCGCTGGCCGAGGCGCATCGCAACGTCGCGGCCTGCGGCGCGCGGCCGCTCGCGGTGACCAACTGCCTGAACTTCGGCTCCCCGGAGGATCCCGGAGTGATGTGGCAGTTCACCGAGGCGGTACGCGGCCTCGCCGACGGCTGCCAGGTCCTGGGCATCCCGGTCACCGGCGGCAACGTGAGCTTTTACAACCAGACCGGCAGCGCGGCGATCCAGCCGACGCCGGTGGTGGGCGTGCTCGGCGTGCACGATGACGTCCGGCGGCGGGTCACGGCCGCCTTCACCGCGGCCGGCGAGACGATCGTGCTGCTCGGGCTCACCGCGGCCGAGTTCGGCGGATCGCTGTGGGCGCAGCTGCGGCACGGTCACCTCGGCGGCCGCCCGCCGGCCGTCGACCTGGCGGCCGAGCGCAGCCTGGCGGCCGTGCTGACCGGGGCAGCTGCCGCCGGGCTGGTCAGCGCCGCGCACGACCTGTCCGACGGCGGGCTCGCAGTCGCGCTGGCGGAAAGCTGCCTGGCCGGGGGCACCGGCTGCGCGGTCACGCTGCCCGGCGAGGAGTTCGACATGCTGTTCAGCGAGTCGGCCGGCCGCGCCGTGGTCAGTGTGCGCGCTGGCCGGGAGCGGGAGCTGGCCGCGCTGTGCGAGGCCAGCGGCGTGCCGGCCACCGTCATCGGCCATACCGGCGGGGACAGCCTCGAAGTCGCCGGCAGTTTCATCATCCCGCTGGCCGAGCTGGCCGCGGCTCACCAGGCCACGCTCCCTGCGCTGTTCGGCTGAAGGCGAGATGCCGCCCCGACGAGCTGATCCGGCCCGGCTGCTGGCTGCCGTCAACGAGCAGCGGGCCGCGCTCGGCGACCCGCCGCTGCCAGCCGGGCAGGGTGCCGCGGCAGCCGGCCGGGCCGGCCTGGCCGCTGTGCTCGCCGCGCTCGACGACGGGCAGCACCCGCAGCGGGGGGCGCTCCGGGTCGCCGTGACCTACCTGCTCGGCTTGCTGGAGACGCTCGCGCCCGGCCACGCCGTGGAGGTCAGGATCCCGCCCTACGCGGCGATCCAGTGCGTGGCGGGGCCCCGGCACACGCGCGGGACCCCGCCGAACGTGGTGGAGACCGACGCGGTGACCTGGGTGCTGCTCGCCGCTGGCCGGCTCGGCTGGGCGCAGGCAGCCGCCGACGGCCGGGTGGCAGCCAGCGGGCAGCGCGCCGACCTGTCCGGGTACCTGCCACTGGCCGCTGGCGCTCCGCCGGCCGGCCGGGCCTCACTAGACTGACGTGGTGATCAAGCCCGACGGCCGCCTGACGCATGATCTGGACTCCGCCGACCGGGGACCGCGCGACGCTTGCGGCGTGTTCGGGGTCTGGGCACCTGGCGAGGATGTCGCCAAGCTCGCCTACTTCGGGCTGTACGCGCTGCAGCACCGCGGCCAGGAATCGGCTGGCATCGCGGCGAGCGACGGCCGCCGGATCGTGGTCTACAAGGACATGGGCCTGGTCGCCCAGGTCTTCAACGAGCCGGTTCTCAGCACGCTGCGCGGGCACCTGGCGGTCGGCCACTGCCGGTACTCGACTAGCGGGTCGTCGGTCTGGGAGAACGCCCAGCCGGCCTTCCGCGAGACCGTCTCAGGCGGCCTGGCGCTGTGCCACAACGGCAACCTGATCAACGCGGTGGAGCTGGCCGCGCTGGCCGGGCCGGATCCCGCTGGCCGTCCGAGCCTCGCCAGCTCCGACAGCGAGGTACTGACCAGCCTGTTCGCGCGGCGGCCCGGCTCGCCCGGCCGCTCGGAGCAGCCGTCAGGACCGGACGGCACGGACATCGGCTCAGCCGCGATGGCCGCGCTGCCGCTGGTGCAAGGCGGGTACTCGCTGGTCTTCATGGACGAGCGGACGCTGTATGCGGCGCGTGACCCGCACGGCTTCAGGCCGCTCGTGCTCGGCCGGCTCGGCGAGGGCTGGGTGGTAGCGAGCGAGACCGCCGCGCTGGACATTGTCGGCGCGGTTTTCACCCGCGAGATCCAGCCAGGCGAGCTGATCGCGATCGACGAGCATGGGCTTCGCTCCAGCACCTTTGCCCGGCCGCAGCCCAAGGGCTGCCTGTTCGAGTACGTGTACCTGGCCCGGCCGGATACCTCCATCGCCGGCCGTGGCCTGCACGCGACCAGGGTGGAGCTTGGCAAGCGGCTGGCGGCTGAGCACCCGGCGGACGCCGACCTGGTCATCCCCGTGCCCGAGTCAGGCACGCCGGCGGCGATCGGCTACGCGCAGGCCAGCGGCATCCCGTACGGGCAGGGGCTGGTCAAGAACTCCTACGTCGGCAGGACCTTCATCCAGCCAAGCCAGACTCTGCGGCAGCGCGGGATCAAGCTCAAGCTGAACCCGCTGCGTGACGTCATCGCTGGCCAGCGGATCGTCGCGGTAGATGACACGATCGTGCGGGGCAACACTCAGCGGGCCATCGTGACGATGCTCCGCGAGGCGGGCGCCGCCGAGGTGCACGTCCGGATCTCGAGCCCGCCAGTCAGCTGGCCGTGCTTCTTCGGCATCGACTTCGCCAGCCGGGCCGAACTGATCGCGAGCAGCATGTCGGTAGCGCAGATCAGGGAGCTGATCGGCGCGGACTCGCTAGGCTTCATCTCCCTTGACGGCCTGGTCGCGGCCACCACGCTGCCGTCGTCGAGGCTGTGCCACGCGTGCTTCGACGGCGACTACCCGGTGCCGGTCGACGCGGCGCAGCAGGGCAAGCTGCTGCTGGAGCGCTCGCTCGCCGCTGCCGCCAGGGAAGCGGGCCGGTGAGCGGCGCCGCTGAGCCGCCGGCCGGTCAGGGCCGCGCGCCCGGCGGCTACGCCGCGGCCGGCGTCGACGTGGCAGCCGGCGAGCTGGCCGTTGAGCTGATGCGCGGCGCGGTCGCCCGCAGCCACCGGCCGGAAGTGGTCGGCGGGATCGGCGGCTTCGCCGGTCTCTTCGACGCCTCCAAGATCGCGGGGATGCGGCGGCCGCTGCTGGCTACCTCCACCGACGGGGTCGGCACGAAGGTGGTCATCGCCAGCCAGCTCGGCGTGTACGGGACCGTCGGCATCGACCTGGTCGCGATGGTGGCCGATGACCTCGTGGCCTGCGGTGCCGAGCCGCTGTTCCTGACCGACTACGTGGTCTGCGGCGCTCTGACGCCCGAGCGGGTGGCGGTGATCGTCGGGGGCGTCGCTGAGGGCTGCGTGCTGGCAGGCTGCGCCCTGCTCGGCGGCGAGACAGCTGAGCATCCCGGCCACCTGGGGCCCGATGACTTCGACCTGGCCGGCGCGGCCACCGGCGTGGTCGAGGAGGACCGGCTGCTCGGTGCCGGCCGCGTGCGCGCGGGCGACGTGGTCCTGGCGCTGGCCTCGTCGGGGCTGCACTCGAACGGGTTCTCGCTGGTCA
Source organism: Streptosporangiaceae bacterium (assembly GCA_036495525.1). Taxonomy (GTDB): domain Bacteria; phylum Actinomycetota; class Actinomycetes; order Streptosporangiales; family Streptosporangiaceae; genus DASXMR01. The sequence goes on from DASXMR010000057.1 coordinate 29,058, forward strand.
GGCGCATCGTTGCTGATCCGGCGTCGGGGCTGCGGCTGGACGCTCAGCCGCCTGAGCTGGACCGGCTCCTCGGCGCTGAGCTGCTGGAGCCGACGCGCGTGTACGCGCGTGACTGCCTGGCGCTGGCCGATTCCTGCGAGCTGCACGCGCTGGCGCACATCACCGGCGGCGGCCTGGCCGCGAATCTGGCCAGGGTGCTGCCAGCTGACGCCGATGCGGTCATCGACCGCTCCGCCTGGCGGCCGCAGCCGGTCTTCGGCATGCTCGCCGGCCGGGGCGGTGTGCCGCCAGCCGAGATGGAAGCGGTGTTCAACATGGGCGTGGGCATGGCAGCGATCGTCTCGCCAGCCGATGCCGACCGGGCGGTCAGGCTGCTGGCCGGCCGGCAGGTTCCGGCCCGGGCTGTCGGCGAGATCGTGCCCGGCTCAGGACGCGCCCGGCTGGGCGGGCGGCACCCCGCCTGACCGCGTCAGCCGGCCGCTGCCTCAGGTGCCGGCGGCCCTGCTCATCCGCGCCGGCGCGCCGCCGGGTTCGCTGCCGTCGCTGAGGTAGTCGTCGGCCTCGTCGTCCTCGGAGTCGTCCTCGTCGCCATCGAACGTGTCGTCCTCGTCGTCCACGGAGTAATCACCGAGGTCATCGTGAGCAGACTGCCCATCCTGCTCCTGGTGATCCGTGCCGACGCCCAGCTCGGCCCGCAGTCGGTCGAGGTCCGTGCCGCCACCGCTGTACTTGAGCTGGCGGGCCACCCTCACCTGCTTGGCCTTGGCTCGGCCGCGCCCCATTGGCTCGACCCCCTCGAACGTACGGGACCCCGTCGGGCCCCTGGTCACCGCACCTGTTTGTGCTCTTGCTGCGCTGATCCTTGCCGGCGTTCTGGCAGAGCATACCTACCCGCAGCCGCTCCACCTGGTGAAGCGCAGCGCGCCACCTGCCTTCGTACAGACCTAACCGTACCTGCTTTGCCCGGCTGGCGCCTCCGCCAGTACCGGTGCCATGGGTCACTCGCCGAGCCAGATCCCGCGCAGCCGGCCTATCTCCGAGATCCGGCGCTCAGCAAGCCGGTCAGCCGCGACCGCGGGCGGCACGCCCTCGGTGTCGGCGGCCGCCAGGATGGTCCTGGTGGTATCGAAGATCTGCGTCGCGCGTGCCCTGGCGCGCTCGAAGCTGAACCCGGCCAGCTCATCGGCGACCTGGATGAGGCCGCCCGAATTCACCAGGTAGTCGGGCGCGTAGATGATGCCGTTATCGACCAGCAGCTTCTCCACACCTGGGTGGGCCAGCTGGTTGTTAGCGGCGCCGCAGATGATCCGGGCGCCCAGACTGGTCACCGTGGCGTCGTCCACCGCGCCGCCGAGCGCGCACGGCGCGTAGACGTCCAGCTCACTGGTGATCAGCTCCTGCCTGGTGGCGACCGCGCGCACCTCGGGATGGCTGGCGCGAACCCGGCTGACCGCCTCGTCGCTGACGTCGAAGACGATCACCCGAGCGCCGTCCTCAAGCAGGTGCCCGGCCAGCCGGTGGCCCACCTTGCCGACCCCCTCGATGCCCACGGTACGGCCGGCCAGGCTCGGGCTGCCCCAGGCGTGCTCGGCGGCGGCCCGCAGGCCCTGGAACACGCCGAACGCCGTCAGTACCGCCGAGTCGCCCGACCCGCCGTTCGCGAGCGTGCGGCCGGTGACATGCCGGCACTCCCGGGCAATTATGTCCATATCATCACTATAAGTACCGATATCGCAGGCAGTGATGTAGCGGCCATTGAGCGACTGCACGAAACGGCCGTAGGCGCGCAGCAGCGCCTCGGACTTGAGCCGCGCCGGATCGCCGATGATGACTGCCTTGCCGCCGCCGAGGTCGAGGCCGGCCAGCGAGCTCTTGTACGTCATTGCCTTGGCCAGGTTCAGCACGTCCGCGAGTGCGGCCTCCTCGTCCTGGTACGGGTAGAACCTGGTGCCCCCGAGGGCAGGGCCGAGAGCGGTCGAGTAGATCGCGATGATCGCCCGCAGGCCGGTGGGTGCGTCCTGGCAGAACACCACTTGCTCGTGCCCGGCCTGGCCGCGCGCGGGGGTGGCCGGCGGACGGGCTACATCGGGATCATCGGCGGCGCTGGCCGCCTCTGCGCTCGCGAAGACTTCAGTCACGGCAGGCTCCTGCGTCAGTCCCGGTCCTCGTCGACCGGGATCACGCGACCAGGGTATGCCGAGCCGATCATGCCGGGAGCGGCCGGAGCGGATCTGGCTGGCGCGCACCCCTTCTCCTGCCACGTCCGGTGTGTCACCATTGGTCATGCTGCCATGCGCTGCCTATCTGCGGGTGTATGAGCCGCTTTCTGCCTTCGGTGAGACGGAGCGCGCGCACTGGAGTGCCTACGCGGCCAGTGAGAACCGGCCGCGGCGGGCAAATGCGCTGGAAACAGAGCATCTGCAGGCACTTGCCAGGATTATCGGCGTACTCCCCGTTGTTGCCCCTGAGCGAGAGAGCGGTGACGCATACATTCGCTGGGCGGACGGGAGCACGTACGTGTGTCCCTGGCAGACCCGGCTGCGGTCGTGGCTGGCGCTTGACCGGCTTGGCGGCACAGCCAGGCAGCTGCTGTCGGAGGCCGGCGCCGAGGCCGGCGAGGCGACAGCAGCCGCCGAGCTGGCCGGCTGGCAGGAGAAGGGGGGATCGCTTCGCACCTACATCCGAAGCTGCACCTGGACGGTGCCGCGGGCGTGGTTCGTGCCGTTCGCGCCGGCCGAGCGCTGGCTCGTCACCGGCAAGGGCCGGGACTGCGGCCGGGGCCACGCGACGGCTGCGGCAGCCCGTGCGCTGCTGTACGCGACTGCGATGGCGCAGGCGCAGCGACGGGTGGCCAGGGGCCTGGCGGCACTGCGCCGGTCAGGCGCAGGCCAGAATCCCGGCCACCGTGAGTCGGCCGGGACAGGCGTAGTCGTGGCCAGAGCCGAGCTGGAGGAGATCGGCCGCTGGCTGGAGGGCTTTCACCCGCGCTCGCTTGTCGAGCTCGACTACGGCGGCCTGGTGCAACTAATCGACGACGAGGCGCTGCGAGCTGATCAGTCGGTGGCGGAGGTCGCCGCTGCGCTCAGCGCGCTGGCCGGTAAGGAGTTTGAACTGGCGGCCGCGCTCGACCAGCGGCTGCGCGCTCGGTGGCAGCGCATGGAGGCTGCCGAGCTTAGTAACTGATAGGGAGGCGCGGATGACTTTTCCGAATCCGCCCGTTGCGACGATCCGTGTCGGTAGGATCACGGATCGTGACTCAGGTCGCGAGCCGTAACCGGGGGACTCCTTAGCAGAAACTTTGCTCTTGGTGGTCGACTTGTCACCGCTGGTGATGGCAATATGGTTTTGAGTGAACCATATGGGACATCCGAGGCAGGCTCCGCAATGGAGCCAGGAAGAAGTACAAAGCGCAGGATCGCAGTACCCGGTCCAGGAGGAGAGGCCGAAACTATGTCCGCACGTACACCCGAAGCCGAGCCGCTACTAACGCCGGCCGAGGTCGCAACGATGTTCCGCGTTGACCCGAAGACAGTTACCAGATGGGCCAAGGCCGGAAAGCTCACATCGATCCGGACGCTCGGCGGTCACCGCCGGTACCGGGAGACCGAGGTTCGCGCCCTGCTGGCGGGGATCCCGCAGCAGCGCTCGGAGTGAGGCCTGGCCGGCGCCCGGCGGTAAGCCGCCGGGCAGCGGGCGCGCACATCGCGCGGTCGTGACGGCCATGCTTGAAAACAGGGGGGGTCGGCCCCGGCTGCGACTACGCCGCAGTGGGGGCGGTGTGTCCCGCGGCAGGACGCTCGCTGCGTCCGGCAGGGGGGATTTGCCGGGGTCGATCCGGCCTCCTGAGCCAGTGATGGCCGAGGTCTGGCGGGTCGCTGTCAGCTGTGGCGGCGCCGCCGGGAGGATAACTGAGCGCCTCACCTGATCAGGCGCTGCCCGCACCGTCACCGGATTGCCAGCCGCGTTCGCGGTAGCAGGTGACGGGGGCGTCTTTCGCCGCCCGGTGTTGATGCCGGGCGGCTTCTCGTCGTGCGATCTGTCGCTACGTCCTGGCGTCCTGGCGGCCGCGGTAGTAGCAATTTGCATTCGCATGGAGACTTTCCGTAATCCCACGTGCGGGTGTGGGTACTCGCGACATACTTGCAGCCATGCCGCCAGCGGGGGCGGGGCAGCGGCATCCAGACGCCTGAGCACCACGGCTTGACCGCGCCGAAAGGCCCGGCAGCGTTGACGTGCCGCGTCCGGGGGGCACCGCCAGCCGGCGGTAGCGCGCCGTCGCTTTGAGGGGAGGATCGCAGATGCGTGATCCAGATTTGGTGTTGCGGGCTGAGCGGGCGGCCACGGCGCTTGAGCGGGCGTGGGACCGCTGGCGCACGGCGCATGGCCTGGGGATGGACCCGCTGCCGCCGGTTTCGAGTTATGTGGGCTACTCGCTGGAGGAGCCCTGGGGGCAGCCGCGCGTCGTCTTCGGTGTAGACGCCAGGGAGGCCGAGCAGCTCGCATCCCTGCTGGACCAGGCCGACTACGTGGGACCTGTGCTCGGGTCCATGCCGCCGGTGCCTGGCGGCTTCGCCGCGGGCCAGGATGAGCTTGCTGACCAGCGCGCGGCGGGACAACTGCACGTGCCGCAGCAAGGCAGCGCTGATCCGGCGCTGTGGCAGCAGCGGGAGCCCCAGAGCTACCGCGCGGACGCTGACTACGCTGGCCAGCGCGATCCCGCTGCCCCGGCCGGCTACCTGCCAGGCCGCGGCTACGACGAGCCAGGCGAGCGCACCAGCCGCTTCGGCGGCGAGGCTGGCTATGCGCAGGAAACTGGCTATGCGCAGGAAACCGGCTATGCGCAGGAGAGCGGCCCCGGCGGGGACGCCGGGTATGCCGGCCCCGGCCATCGCGATGCTCGCGGGTACGGCTCCGAAGCTGGCTTTGCCGACTACGGCTACGCCGAGAACGGCTACTCAGCCAGCGAATACGCCGACGACCGGTACCCGGGTAACCGCTACGCCGACAACGGTGCCGCAGGCTACGGCGCTGACAGGGGCTACGGCACTGACGGCGGCTACGGCCAGGACAGCGGCTACCGCGCGAGTCGCGCTGGCTACCCCGGCGAGGGCAGCGACCGCGGCGGGCCCGACTCGCGCTGGGATCGTGACTACCCGGCCGACCGTGGCCATGCCACGGACCCCGGCTACCGCGATGAGAGCGGCTTCAGGCCGGATACTGGGTACCCCGCTGACCGCGGTTACCAGGCCGGGCGTGACTATGCCGGTGATCGCGGGCCAGCCACCAGCTGGAACGGAGCCGCTGACCGCGGGCCCGGCGAGCAGTGGACGGGTGGCCAGTGGTCGGCGTCACCGGTAGCAGGTCTCGATGATGCGCGGACGTCAGCTGACAGCCGGCGTTATCGGGCGGAGCGCCCCGATCCGCTCGACCCGGCGACCCCGATCGAGGCTCTCGGCCAGCCGGGCCAGCCAGAATGGCAGGGTCAGCCAGCCGCAGGGGTCGGCCAGGACGCCGACTGGACCGGGTCGGTGCTCGACGAAGCGGGCGACATCGATGACGCGCCGCTATTCCGGCAGGCTCAGGCGGCGAGCAAGGCGCGCGCTGCGGACCGCGAGAGCCACCCGCAGCCCGGTCACGACGCTGCCGCCGAGCAGGCCACCGGTGCCGGCGCGCCGTCGGCAGCGGCAGCGGCTCCACTGGCAGCGGACCCGGCTGCCGCGCTGACGCAGCGCGACAAGACAGCCGCACGAGTCGGCGAAGGCCAGCAGGCTGAGGCAGCTCAGACCGGAAAGGCAAAGCTGGCCGGGCAGCCACGGCCGGCCGGACCGGCACCGTCGGCCGGGAAGGCGAGGCCAGCCGGTAAGGCTGAGCTAGCCGCGAAGACTGAGCCAGCCGCGAAGACTGGGCCGGCCGGAAGGACAGAGTCAGCCGGCAAAGCCGAGTCAGCCCGGCAGGCAGCGCAAGCCGCCAAGTCAGGGCCGCCGCGGCAGCCGGGGTCGGCCGCGCAGCCATGCTCGGCCGGTCAGTCAGGTTCGGCGGGTCAGGCAGAGTCGGCCGGACAGGCAGCGCAGGCCAGGCAGGATGCCCGGCCAGGCGGCGCCCAGCAGGCGTCCCCGGTGCAGCCAGCGAAGGGCGACCAGCAGTCGAGGAACGAGCAGCCTGATCACGACGGCCCGGCGATCAAGGCCGCGCGGGCCAGCCGCGACAGGCGGGCGGGCAAGGCAGCCAAGGCCACGGCGCAGCAGCGCAAAGACCAGCCAGCGAGCGGGCAGGACGCACCGCGAGCGGTGGGCAAGGAACGGTCAGCCGCGACCAGAGCCGACTCAGGGCCCGCCGAGACCAAAGTGGACGCGGGGACTGAACAGAGCACGGAGCCTGCCTCCAAGGACGTGCCCTCAGCGCGTGCAGGGAAGCCGGCTGGGTCCAGGGACATGCCGTCCGCTCGTGAAGGCAAGCCAGCCGAGGCTAAGGACGCACCCGCTCACGAGGCGAAGCCTGCCGCTGCTAACGAGGCGCCGTCCGGTCACGACGCCAGCCCGGCTGCGCCCAGCCAGGCTGCGTCAGCCCGTGGTGCGAAGCCGGATCGGGACAGGGACGGGCTGTCTGCTCACGACGCCAGGTCGGCTAAGTCCAGCGAAGCTGCGTCAGCCGGCGGTGCGAAGCCGGATGGGGACAGGCTGTCCGCTCACGACGCCGGACCGGCCGCCAGCCGGCTGGCCGGCCCCGGTGCTCCCGCCCGCCAGCGTTCGGTCCCGCAGCCGCGCCAGGCTGCGGACGCGCAGCCGCTCGGGCCGGCCGCGGCAGCCGCTGCCCAGCCGGATCACCGCGGCGTGGCGAGCGACGCCGGCTGGGCGGTCCCCGACGCCGGAGCCGGGGCAGGTCAGGACCAGGACGAGGACGCTGGCGACCGCGCGGCAGGGGCCTCGCAGGCCAGGGAGGCCAGGGAGGCGATCATGCGAGTCGCTTCGGCCTACCTGCCTGACCTGGCGCAGCCCGCCGAGGGCGGGCATGGCGGCGGCGAGCAGGCGCAGCTGCCAGGCGAGGACGGCCTCGGCCCGCAGCTCACGGGACCGGATGACCCCGGCCAGGAAGCCGACGCATCAGGCAAGCGGGTCAGGCAGCCGATGAGCGCGAGGGTCAACCGCATCACTCGCGGCCGCTCGATGCCGAAGCTGCCCAGGCCTAAGCGCTCGGCAGCAGCTGCCCAGGCCGGCCAGCCGCAGCAGGACCAGCCTGCCCAGCAGGACGACCGGCCCGCACCGCAGCAGGAAGAAGAGTCAGCCGCCGCGGCGCCGCTGCCGCCCATGCCCCGCGGCAAGAACCGCGGCACCGACCACCGGAGCCTGGCGGCGATGGCCGCCGAGGCAGTCCGCTGGACCGTCGTATCCGAGCAGGCGGACCGCGACGAGGACGAGGACGGGGCCGGCTGACCGCGGCCTGGCAGCCAGCCCCAGGGCTGACTGTGCTGGTGACAAGCCACGGCGGGGATGCGCAGGAGGGAGCCGCATCCCCGCCGTCGCACATACCTGGTGCGGCTCGATCTGCAGGCCGCTGTCCGAGGCATGCTGCACAATCTGACTCGTGCGGGTGGCTGTAGCGCCGGGGCCCGGGCATTCCGGTCTGCTCTGCGAGCTGGCAGCAGATGGCAGCCGGGGCGGTGCCCCGCTCGGCATAGCTGATCTGGCTGCGGCGATCAGCGATCGCGAGCGGGCAGCTGAGGTGCGCTGGGTGTGGCCCGCCACCGCCCGGCTGTACCCGGATCTGCTGCGCGCGGGGGTGCGCGTGGCCCGCTGTCATGACCTGACGCTCACCGAGGCCCTGCTGCGCAGCCGCGACGGGCACCCGCCCGGCGAGGCAGCAGAGCTGCCGGGATGGCTCGGCGCTGGACCGGCTGCGGTACGCCCGGCCGGGCGGGCAGCTGCGCAGCCAGCGCTGTTCGAGGCGCCGCAGCCCGATGCCGGGCAGCAATCCGATCCCGGCGCCCTGCTCGACGCGGTGATCGCGGCGCACGCGGACCAGCAGGCGAGAATCGCCAGGGATGCCCGCCCGGCCGCGTTCGGCCTGCTGGTCGCCACCGAGTCAGCCTGCGGGCTGGCCGCGGCCGAGATGACCACGGCTGGCCTGCCGTGGCAGCCCGGCGTGCACGACGCGCTGCTGACCGAGCTGCTCGGCAGCCGGCCAGCGCCGCTCACCGGCCTGCATCCGCGCTCGGCAGGCGGGCTGCAGCCACGGCCAGCCAGGCTCGCCGAGCTCGCCGCGCAGATATCGGCCGCGCTCGGGACCGGCAAGCCAGTCAACCCTGACTCACCGCCGCAGCTGCTCCGCGCGCTCGCCGCGGCCGGGGTGCGGGTGCCGTCCACGCAGGTGTCGGTGCTGCGCGAGGTAGATCATCCGGTGATCGGGCCGCTGCTCGAGTACAAGGAGCTGTCCAGACTGCACGCGGCGTTCGGCTGGTCCTGGCTGGACACCTGGGTGTCGGCCGGACGCTTCCGCCCTGAGTATCTCGTCGGCGGGGTGGTGTCCGGGCGCTGGGCGTCGCGGGGTGGCGGTGCGCTGCAGATCCCGAGGCTGCTGCGCCGCGCCGTGGTGGCAGACCCTGGCTGGGTGCTGGTGGTCGCGGACGCCGCGCAGCTCGAGCCGAGGGTCCTGGCTGCGCTGGCGGGTGACCGGGCGTTCGCCGAGGCCGCATCGGGCGGCGATGTGTACGCGGCGCTGGCCGGGGCGTTCGACGGGGACCGGAGCAAGGCCAAGGTGGCGCTGCTGTCCGCCATGTACGGCGGCGCCGGAGGCTCGGCCGGACAGCTGCTAGCGGTGCTGCGCAGCCGTTTTCCCACGGCCTCCAGGTACGTGGAGGCTGCCGCGCGCGCTGGTGAGGAGGGCCGGGTAGTCAGGTCAGTCCTCGGCCGCAGTTGCCCGCCGCCGTCGCAGCGCTGGCGGTCGCTCACCGAGGAGTCGGGTGATCCGGACAACGAGCGAGACCCGGCGGCCGGCCGCGCCAGCCGTGCCCGCGGGCGCTTCACCCGGAATTTCGTGGTCCAGGCCAGCGCTGCCGACTGGGCAGCCGTGCTGCTGGCCGGGCTGCGCGCCCGGCTGGCGGCCATCGGCCGGCCGGCCAGCGAACCAGCCGGGCAGCCGCCGGCTTCTGCCCCTGCTGGCGCGCCCGAGCTGGTCTTCTTCCAGCACGACGAGGTGATCGTGCACTGCCAGGCTGAGCTTGGTGATCAGGTGGCCGAGGCGGTATCGGACGCCGCCGAGCACGCGACCAGGCTGGTCTTCGGCGCCACCAGAGTCGCCTTCCCGATGACGACGGCGATCGTGACCTGCTACGCGGACGCCAAGTGACGGGAGTCAGGTGACAAGCGCCAGTTGCATTGCCCGCAAGGGCAGCGGCGTGATGACCTAGCCCGGTGGATGCGCATGAGGTGCTGCTGGCCTACGACAAGCAAGTGCGGCAGAGCACCAGCCAGGACGGCACAGGGGCGCGGACCGAGCGGGCCGGCCAGGTAGTGCGCCGGGTGCCGGCCGGCACCGAGGGCGGCGCGGGCGTCTTCTGGTCGGGGCTGGACGAGGCCACAGCCGACGGGGTGATCGCTACCCAGGTTGCGTTCTTCCGGGCCAGAGGCCAGCAATTCGAGTGGAAGCTTTACGGGCACGACCAGCCGGCCGACCTGGCTGACCGGCTGCGCGCGGCGGGCCTGGAGCCGGAGCAGCCCGAGATGATGATGGCGGCCGAGCCGTCCGCAGTGCCGCCAGCCGAGCCTCCCGCCGGTGTGCGGATCGAGCAGGCGACCGGGCACGCGGGCGTGCACCTGGTGGCGAGCGTGCACGAACGGGTCTTCGGCCCTGACCCCGGACTAGCCGCCCGGCTGCTTGCCCAGCTCAGCACCATGCCCGAGCTGATGGCGATGACGGTCGCCATGGCCGGCGACGAGCCGGTGAGCGCGGCGCGGATCGAGTTTGTCGCTGGCGCGCAGTTCGCCGGGCTGTGGGGCGGCGGCACCCTGCCTGCCTGGCGCGGCCAGGGCATCTACCGGGCGATGCTGGCCTACCGGGCGGCCCTGGCTGCCCGCCACGGCTGCCGGTACCTGCAGGTCGACGCCATGCCAGCAAGCGAGCCGATTCTGGAGCGCTGCGGATTCAGCCGCCTGACGACCACGACCCCTTACCTCTGGACGCCTGGCTGATGCGCTGGCCGGCTGGCCCGGTGCCATCGGGCGGCGTCAAAACCGGGATGCGCCTGGCTGTGCTGGGCGGGAGCATGAGGCATGGCGTGGACGCTGACCAGTGATGCCGACGAGTACCTCGCTGCCGCCGGGCCATTCCTGGAGTCTGATCCGGTCCGGCACACGATCCAGCTGACCGTGGCGCGGGCGATCAGCGCCGACCGGCGTCAGGCCGCCGGAAGCGTGACACAGCCCGCGCAGGCCCCGGCCGCTGACGGGCCGCTGTTCGGCTGGTGGCAGGCGGCCGGAGCGGCACACGTCAGCTGCGCGGTGCTGCACACGCCGCCGTACTCCATGCTCGTCACCGGCCTGACCGACGACGCCGCTAAGTCGCTGGCCGCCGAGCTGGCCGCTCGCGACCGCCAGCCAGCCGCGGTAGCCGGTGAGCGCGCTGAGGCGGGATCGTTCGCTGCTGCCTGGAGCGCGCACACAGGCCAGACGGCGACGCGATCAGAAAGCGTCCGGCTTTACCTGCTGGTCAGGCTTACGCCGCCAAGGCCGGCTCCGGGAGGCTCGGCCAGGGTAGCTGCCGCGGCCGACCGTGCCACGCTCGTGGACTGGTTCGCCGCCTTCCAAGCCGAAGCAGGCACCATGGGGCCCGGCGACCCGGACGGCCAGCTGAGCCAGGGGTGCCTCACTCTGTGGGAGCGCGACGGGCAGCCGGTATCGGTCGCCGGGGTTCGCCCGCCGGCCGCCGGGGTGGTCCGGATCGGCCCGTCTACACCCCGCCGGCCCTGCGCGGCCATGGTTACGGGGGAGCTGCCACGGCTGCTGTCAGCCAGGCTGCTCTTGATCACCGGCAGCAGGTGGTGCTGTTCGCCGATCTGGCCAATCGCACGAGCAACGCGCTGTACCAGCGGCTCGGGTTCGTGCCGGTCGAAGACCGGGTCGGGCTCACCTTTCACGACGCAGGCTCGCCGGCCTGAGACCAGCGCGCCGAGCGGGGCTCGGCCGGGCGCCCGCGCGGATGAACGCCAGCAGCCGGCCGGTGGTCGCGCAGGCAAACTCTGCTGGACACCCTGCGTGGCCAGTTGCCGGGCGCCGCCGGGCCCGTCCACCCTGGTAAGCAGATGCCTGCGCTGATGACGGCCAGCGCGGGCCACCGAGAGCCGAGGTGATGGGGGTGCCCGACTCGCCTGGCCAGTCTCCTGGCAGGAGCGCTGTGCCTGTCGGTGCGCGCCAGTCAGCTCCGCCCGGCCTGCCGACCGCTGCGGGCGAGCCTGCCGCGCGGGATGAGCCTGCCAGCCAGGGCCTGGCGGCTGGCGACCCGGTGGACATCATCGCCGAGCTGTTCGCCAGCGAGGGCGCGGCCGAGTACTTCGGCGAGCCGGTGACCCAGGCCGCGCACATGCTGCAGGCGGCGACGCTGGCCGAGCGAGATGGTGCCGACGACGCGCTGATCGCCGCTGCCCTGCTGCACGACGTGGGTCACTTCACCGGCGCGCTGACCGGGCGGGACCTGATGGCGGGTACCGACGACCGGCACAGCGAGACCGGCGCCGCCTGGCTGGCACAGTGGTTCGGCGAGGCCGTGACCGAGCCGGTGCGGCTGCACGTGGACGCCAAGCGCTACCTGTGCGCTGCCGTGCCGAACTACGGGGCGGCGCTTTCGCAGGCATCGGAGTACACGCTGGCCGTGCAAGGCGGGCCGATGCGCGGCGCCGAGCTCGAGGCCTTCGAGGCGAACCCGTACGCCGCCGCCGCCTGCCGGGTCAGGCGCTGGGATGACGCGGCCAAGGACCCGCGGGCGGCGGTGCCCGGCTTCGGTCACTTCGCGCCGCTGCTGCGGCGGCTGGCCAGGCAGTCGGCGCTGCGGACGAGGCGGCGGGAGCACCCGGCCTGAGCTCGCCGGCCTGCGAAGGCCGGGCGCGCTCACCGTCAGGGCACGGCCGGGATCGCCGCGCTGCCGCCGCCATGGTAGGCACGACGGGTGAGGACAAAGTCAGCCAGTGGTGCGGACCGGGCGTGCCTGTTGCGCGGCGGCGCCGGTCGGCCGGACCTGCCGTGAGCCTGGAGGTCACGGTCCGCGGCGTGGTCATCCCGGCCGAGGAACTGACCTGGCGGTTTTCTCGCTCGCCTGGCCCTGGCGGGCAGTCGGTCAACACGACCGACAGCCGGGTGGAGCTGTCCTACGACCTGGCTGGCTCTGCCGCGCTGCCGCCGCTGCTCAAGGAGCGGGCGCTGGCGGCGCTGGCCGGCCGGCTGACTGCCGGGGTCATCACCGTCACCGCCGCCGAGCAGCGCTCCCAGCTGCGCAATCGGGAGGCGGCGGCTGAGCGGCTGTCGGCGCTGCTCACCGACGCGACAGCGGCGCCGCCGCCGGCTCGCCGGCCGACCAGGCCAAGCCGGGCGGCCAGGGAGCGGCGGCTGGCCGAGAAGCAGCGGAGGTCACAGACCAAGCGGCTGCGCCGCAGTACCGATGACTGACCGTGACAGCCAGCGGGGTCACAGGCAGCTGTAGGCAGCGTCGATCAGCGCCCGGTTGCGCGGGTTCTGCCAGCGCGGCCCCATCTGGCTGGTGACGTATCCGATCGCCAGCCCGGCTTCCGGGTCGCACAGGCCGACCGATCCGCCGGCCCCGAAATGACCAAAGGACCCAGGGCCGCGGCCGAGCGGCCGTTCGGAGTGCGTCAGCTGAAAGCCGAGCCCGAACCTGGTCGGCCGCCGCAGCACCAGGTCAGGTCCGTACACCTGCTGCCGGGTCGCCTCGCTGAGCGCGCTGGCGGCTATCACGCGGACGCCCCGCGCCGAGCCGCCAGCCGCGAGCGCGGCGTAGACCCTGGCCACCCCGGCCGCCGTGGCGTGCGCGTTGGCCGACGGTACCTCGCCCGCGCGCCACGCCGCGGTGTTGATCACGCCGGCGCCGGACAGCTCGGGCGGGTTCGCGTAGGCGTGCCTGATCATCAGCAGGTCATCAGAAGAACCAGGAGGAACGAGGTCCTCGGCCGGCTGTGGCCAGCAGAAGTCGGCGATCCTGGCGTGCTCGGCAGCCGCCACCCCGATATGCACGTCGGCACCGAGCGGGCCGGTGATCCGCTGCCGCAGCGCGGCACCGGCGGACAGCCCCGTTACTCGCCGGATCACCTCGCCGGTCAGGAAGCCGAAGCTGTTCACGTGATAGCCATGCTGCTCACCGGGCCGCCACCACGGCCGCTCAGCAGCCAGCGCTTCGGTCATGACGCGCCAGTCCAGGGCGCTGCCCGCGGGCAGCGGCGCGCGGAGGGCCGGCAAGCCGGCCTGATGGCTCAGCAGCTGGCGGATCGTCACGGCGTCCTTGCCCTCGGCGGCGAACTCCGGCCAGTGGCGTGCGACCGGCGCATCGGTGTCGATCAGCGCGTCCCCGGTGAGCGCGGCCACGCACGCCGCGAGCAAGCCCTTGCCCACCGAGAACACGTTGACCAGCGTGTCCTGCTGCCAGGGCCGGTGCCTCCCGGCGTCAGCCCACCCGCCCCACAACTCGGCGACCTCGGCGTCGCCTGCCCAGATGCACAGCCCTGCGCCGGTCTCGCCGAGATCGGCGAAGTTGGCCGCGAAAGCGTCGCCGACGGCCGCAAAGCGCCGATCGCACCACCCGCCAGCTGGCCATTCCGGCATGCTGCCTGCTCCGCCCCTGACGCTTACCGCACCTGTGCTCAGGCCGTCAACGGCAGCCTATTGTGACCCGGGCAGGCCGGACTTAGCCTGAGCCGATGAGGGCTCTCCGCCCGGCCGGCCTGCGCGGCCGGCCCCGTGTCGCCAGCGGGGGCATCACCGTGGCGGTGGCCAGCCTGGTGCTCGCCGCGTGCAGCGGATCCGGTCACTCCGCCGGGCACCCGGCCAGCCGGATCTCTGCCACGCTCACCGCCGCCGCCGCCGCCGTCTGCGACCAGCCGCAGCAATCAAGCACTCCGGCAGCGCCGCACTCGCCTGGCGCGGCCGGGCCGGCCGCGGTGATCCGGGTCGACCAGGTGGGCTACCCTGCCACGGCGCCGAAACTCGGCGAGATCATGACCTCGGCAGCTATGCCGGGCGGGGTCGGCTGGGTGCTGGTGCGGGCCGGCCAGGCCGGCGGCAAGTGCGCCGTCGTGGCGTCGGGTACCGCGCGGCAGGATCTCGGCTCGTGGAGCAAGCGGTACGGCTGGGTGTGGGCGGTCAGCTTCAGCGGGGTCAGGCAGAGTGGCAGCTACCGGCTTGGGCTGGCCAGCGACCCGTCGGTGACCTCGCCGTGGTTCCCGGTCGGCCCTGCGGCGCAGGTCTACGCCAGGCCGCTGGCCAACGCGCTGTCCTTCTACCAGAACGAGCGCGACGGGCCCGACTTCATCCGCTCGCCGCTGCGCTCCGCTCCTGGCGATCTGTCCGATGAGAACGCGATGACCTACCGGACGCCGCCGGTGAACGGCGACGGTGACTTCAAGGGCAGCCTGGCCAAGTACGCCACCAGGGTGCGGATCAACGCATCGGGCGGCTGGTTCGACGCCGGTGATTACCTGCATTTCGTGGACACCACCAGCTACACCGAGGCGGTCCTGCTGCAGGGAATCGCCTCGTTCCCCGGCCAGATGGGCAGCTCCGGGCAGGTCAGCTTCACTAGCGAGGCGAAGTTCGGGCTCGACTTCCTGCTCCGGATGTGGAACGAGCGGACCAGGACGCTCTACTACCAGGTCGGCACCGGCGAGGCGAACGACCGCTATTTCGGCGATCACGACATCTGGCGGCTGCCGCAGGCCGACGACCACTACATGGGCGCCAATCCGCGCTATCAGTACATCAGGCACCCGCCGGTCTTCCGGGCCGGGAAGCCGGGCTCGCCGATCAGCCCGAACCTGGCCGGCCGGCTGGCCGCCGACTTCGCGCTCTGCTATCGGGTCTTCCGCACTGCTGATCCTGGCTATGCCAGCCGGTGCCTGCAGTCCGCCGAGACCGTCTACGGGCTCGCTGGCACGCACTGGAAGGGCAGGCTGCTGACCGTCATACCGTTCGACTTCTACGGCGAGACGACGTGGCGGGACGACATGATGCTCGGGGCGACCGAGCTGGCGCTGTCGCTGCGGTCGGCCGGCAGCCAGACCGCCCTGCCGCGCTCGCTGCCAGTCCGGTCAGCGACGACTTACCTGCGCGACGCCGCCACCTGGGCCGGCCAGTGGGTGACTGGCGGCAGCGCGACATCCGACACGCTGAACCTGTACAACGTCAGCGCCCTGGCCGACTACGAGCTGTACCTCGCGCTGGGCGCCGATCCGCCATCCGGGCTGGCCGTCACCAGGCGGCAGCTGCTCGGCAACCTGCTCGCGCAGATCAGCAAGGCCAGGGCGATCGGGGCGAAGGACCCGTTCGGCTTCGGGTTCGCCTGGGACCAGTGGGACACCACGACGCACGGCGCCGGGCTGTCGGTGATGGCGAACGAGTACGACGCCCTGACTGGCCGGCCGGTCTTCGCCGCTCTCGCCGAGCGGTGGCTGGATGACATCCTGGGCGCCAACGCCTGGGGGGTTTCGCTGATCGTCGGCGACGGCGCGGTCTTCCCGGACTGCATGCAGCACCAGATCGCCAACCTGGTCGGCTCCGCGGACGGGAAGCCCCCGGTGCTGGCCGGCGCCGCGGTCGAGGGCCCGAATTCGTTCGCCGCGACCGGCACGGTGCCGAGCATGCGCCGCTGCGTGGCCAACGGTCCAGGCAACGTCCCTTACAAGGCCTTCAGCGGCCACCACGCGCTGTTCGCGGACAACGTGCAGTCGTACTCGACCGTCGAGCCGGCCATCGACCTGACCGCGCTCACGCCGCTGGCCTTCGCCTGGCAGGAGGCCGGGACAGCCAGCGCGCCGCGGCCGTAGTTCACCAGCCATAGTCCGGGCCGCTGTCGTGCCGTGCGGGCATCGGCCCAAGCGGCCGTTTTTCGCAGTTGTTGCGCATCGTCTCTGACCTG
Organism: Streptosporangiaceae bacterium; assembly: GCA_036495525.1. Lineage (GTDB taxonomy): Bacteria > Actinomycetota > Actinomycetes > Streptosporangiales > Streptosporangiaceae > DASXMR01. The sequence goes on from DASXMR010000057.1 coordinate 45,183, forward strand.
CGGCTCTGTGCCTTCGTTATGCAACTGTTATTTGCTACTAAATTTTGCAGCCCCACCCTTACTGCTAGCGTCCGCCTTGTATGTCACGACGACGATGGCGCTATCGGCCGGCCCGACCGGCGCCGGGTTCTGTTCACCGCGGCCGCAGCGCCGCCCTCAAGGATGAGGCGAGGAATGCAGGCACACAGGGCCGGGAAATTGCATGCGGGGCCACTACCCGTAGTGAGGACGTATGAAGGAGGCAGTTCATGAAAGCTAGCCGATGGTGGGCCCTCGCCGGGTCCACAGGGCTGGTGGTCTCCATGGCGGCCGCGGTCACGCCGGCCGCGATGGCGGCGACGTCACCCGGCCGGGTGACGCTCAAGGCCACGGCGGTGCCCGCCAGGGCGCTGTCGAAGCCGGCCGGCACGGTGGCGAAGACCAGCCGGGTCAGCTTCGACCTGACGCTGGCGCTGCGCAATGTCGGCGGCATGAAGGCGTTCATCAGGCAGGTCTCTACCCCTGGCACGAAGAGCTTCCATCACTACCTGACACTTGCCCAGGCCGAGGCGCGGTACGGCCCGACCAGCGCTTCGATCAGCAAGGCTGAGGCTTGGCTGCGCGGCCAGGGCTTCAAGGTCACCGGCCTGCCGAAGACCAAGCTGTACGTGTCGGCCAGCGGCTCAGCTGCGCAGGTCGAGAAGGCCTTCGGGGTCAAGCTCGGCATGTACATGGTCCACGGCGCGAAGCTGCGCGAAGCCGCGAGCCCGCTCAGCGTTCCCGCCTCCCTGGGCAGCGCGGTGTCCGGCGTGGTCGGCGTCAACCAGTTCACCGACACGACCGACCTCGCGCTGAAGGGCGCCACGGCAGCAGCGACCAAGCCGGCCGAGGCCGAGCCGCCGCCGCCGGCCGGATTCCTCAACCCGCAGCCGTGCTCCGCGTTCTGGGGCCAGAAGAAGGACAAGGTGGACTCGCCGTCGCTGTACGCGCCGTTCACCTCGCCGCAGGCATATGACATCTGCGGTTACACGCCGACCCAGCTGCGCGGCGGTTACAAGCTGAACTCGATGGTGAACAACGGCACCGACGGTGCCGGCGTTGCGATCGGCATCGTGGACGCTTACGACTCGCCGACCCTCCTGTCGGACGCGCAGCAGTACTCCACCCTGAACGACCCGAACCACCCGCTGGCGACCGCCCAGCTGGTCAACTTCGCACCGGCGACGACGTCCAACTTCGCCGCGTGTGGTGCCAGCGGCTGGTTTGACGAGCAGTCGCTGGACGTCGAGTCCGAGCACGCCATGGCGCCCGGCGCGACCATCGGCTACTTCGGCGCGGCGAGCTGCTTCGACGCCGACCTGCTCGCGGCTGAGAACGAGGCCATCGGCAGCGGCGTGTCCGTGGTGAGCAACTCGTGGGGCAGCCCGCTCGGCGAGCTGTTCGAGTCCCAGGCTGACCGGACCGCGTTCGACGACACCTTCATGATCGCCGACACGACCGGCGTCAGCGTGCTGTTCTCCAGCGGCGACGACGGCGACAACTTCGCCGACTTCGGCATCACAGGTCCTGACTACCCGGCCATCAGCCCGTTCGTCACCGCCGTCGGCGGCACGACGCTCGAGGTGAACAAGAACAACGGCCGCAAGGCTGAGTTCGGCTGGTCCACGGGCAAGCAGACGATGTGCGCAGGCGTCGCCACGACCAACTGCGGCTCCGCGACCACCCCGACCGTTCCGCTCGCGTGGAATGCCGGCGGTGGCGGCGGCACGAGCTTCTCCTACCTGCAGCCGTTCTACCAGGCCGGGATCGTGCCGAACGCGCTCGCGCTGAAGAACAGGGCACTGTTCGGCAACCAGCTGCTTCGGGTTATCCCGGACATCTCGCTGGACGCGGACGCGCAGAGCGGCTTCCTCATCGGGCTGACCCAGACCTTCCCTGGCGGCGTCGTCAAGTACGCGCAGTTCAAGGAAGGCGGCACCAGCCTGGCGTCGCCGTCGCTGGCTGGCATCCTCGCCGATGCCGACCAGGCAGCCGGCCAGTCGCTCGGCTTCGTCAACCCGGTGCTGTACAAGGACTCGGTGCAGACCCCGGCCGCGTTCAACGACATCATGCCGCCGGCGAACCCGAACGCCACCTCGGTGGTCCGGGTCGACTTCACGAATACGGTCGACGCGTCGGCCGGATTCTCGGTCAGCCTGCGGCAGATCGACTACGAAGGTCCTGAGGTGAACTGCGACTCGACGGGGAACTGCGAGACCCGCAACGTCACCCTGAACGCCGCGAAGGGCTTCGACAGCCTGACCGGCCTCGGGACGCCGGGCGCGAAGTTCGTGCAGTCCCTGTCGAAGTTCTGATCCATCGCCTGCTGCGGGCCGGTTACGGCCGGCCCGCAGCCGGATAACACTCTCTCGGCTGCCGCCGGGCGGTCCATCACCGGACCGCCCGGCGGTCGCATTTCCCGGCCAGCAGCCTGGCATTCCCGGTTACCCGGCCTGCTTTTGCATCCAGCTCCGACTGGCCGCAGGCCGACCATGACGGCTGACAGTCTGGGCTGTTGTAGATGCCATTGACCGGTTCGAAAGTTCCGTTCCCTAACTGTTATGACGCAGGCAATTCTGCCGATCCGGCGTCTCTGCTAGCGTCCGGCTGGGGCTCGTTGGGCGCGGCCGGCTCGTGGCCGCCAATAAGACCAAGGAACGTTATGAAACGTCGCCACAGGACAGGTCTGCCCGCAGCGCAGACGAGACGCAGGGCGGGTTCAGCCCTGCTGGTGGGAGCGTCGGCGGCGGGGCTCGTCGTCGCGCAGGCCGCAAGCGCGGTCGCGGCTCCGGTCAGCGGCCAGCAGTCAGCTGGGCAGCAGCCGCTGTCGGCCGCCGCTGCGGCTCAGCTGTCACGTAACGTCACCCAGCGCGTGATCGTCTTCCTGAAGAACGAGCCGGGCATGGCCAGTGCTCGCAGTGCCGCGATGAGCGCCAGGTCGGCGGCGATCGCCACCAGCCAGCGCCCGCTGATGAGCGAGCTGAGCCAGGTGCACGCCACCCACGTGACCGGATACCGGCTGGTCAACGCCGTCGCCGCGACGGTCTCGGCTGGCGAGGAAGCGCGGCTGCGTGCCAACCCGGCGGTCGCGCAGGTGATCCCCGACTCGATCATTCCCGCTCCCACCAGCTCGCCCTTCGCCGCCGGCGGCCCTGACACCTCGACGGCCGGCGTCAAGGCATTCGACAACTCGTGCCTGCCGCACGGCCGGGTGCAGCTGGAGCCCGAGGCGCTGCAGGTGACGCACACCGCCTCGCTCAGCAAGACGGCGAAGACCGCCAGGTCGCTCGGCATCACCGGGTCAGGTGTCACGGTCGCCTGGATCGCTGACGGCATCGACCCGCACAACATCAACTTCATCAGGAAGAACGGCAAGTCGGCGTTCACCGACTACAAGGACTTCAGCGGCGACGGGACCACGGCGCCGACCACCGGCGGCGAGGCGTTCCTTGACGCGAACTCCATCGCCGGCCAGGGCAGGCACGTCTACAACCTGCAGCACTTCGCCGCGCGGCCGCTGTCGGCGCCGTGCAACGTGCGGATCGAGGGCGTCGCGCCTGGCGCGAACCTGGTCGGGCTCAAGGTCTTCGGCGCGGCCGGCGCGCCGCTGTCCAACTTCCTGGACGCGATCAACTACGCGACCGTCGTCAACCCGGTCAACGTGATCAACGAGTCCTTCGGCGGCAACCCGATCCCGGACACCGCGGTTGACGCGACCAGGGAGTTCGACGACGCGGCGATCGCGGCCGGCATCACGGTGGCGGTGTCCACCGGCGACGCCGGCATCACCAACACCATCGGCTCGCCGGCCACCGACCCGCAGGTCATCTCGGCCGGCGCGAGCACCGACTTCCGCGCCTACGGCCCGGGCCAGGCCAACGGCGCCGACATCTTCGCCAAGGGCTTCCTTGACAACAACATCGCCACCTTCAGCTCGGCGGGCTTCGACGAGACCGGGCATACGGTCGACCTCGTCGCCCCTGGCGACTCGAGCTTCACCTCCTGCGACGCCAACCTGAAGAAGTTCGATGAGTGCTCGAACTTCAAGGGCCAGGCTTCGCCGGTCCAGTTCACCGGCGGCACCAGCCAGTCATCGCCGCTGACCGCTGGCGCGGCGGCGCTGGTCATCCAGGCGTACCGCAAGACTCACGGCGGCGCGAACCCTAGTCCGGCGCTGGTCAAGCAGATCCTGCTCAGCACCGCGACCAACCTGGGTGCCCCGGCGAGCGAGCAGGGCGCCGGGCTGCTCAATACCTTCAAGGCCGTGCAGGCCGCTGAGTCCGTCAAGGTCAATGGCCTGGGCACGCCGACCGGCCGGACGCTGCTCACCTCCGCCAACCAGGTGAACTTCGCGGCCGGGCCGCGGACCGGCGAGCACCGGACCGTGACCGTCACCAACACCGGGGCGGCCGCGCAGACCGTGCACGTCAGCGGGCGGACGCTCGGCAAGTCCAGCCAGATCGCGCGCGCTACGGTTACCCTGCGCAACAAGACCAGCAGGCACTTCATCGACCAGTCCGGCTTCCCGGACAACTTCGCCGAGGTGCACTTCCGGGTCGGCAAGCACGTGAACAGGCTGAGCACCTCGATCGGGTACCGGGCCAGCAACAGCACGTTCAATGCCGCGGTGCGGATGATCCTGGTCTCGCCGGGCGGCAAGCTCGCGGCCAACGACCTGCCGCAGGGCCTCAGCAACTTCGGCCAGGCCGACGTCGTCAACCCGGCGGCCGGCCGCTGGACCGCGGTGATCTTCAGCATCGAGGGCGGCAAGAACCTGCAGGGCACCACCGGCAAGGTGCTGTTCGCCGCGCACACGCAGCGGACGACCTCGTTCGGCAGCCTCAGCCGTCACACTCTGCGGATCCCAGCGGGCGGGCAGGCCAGCTTCACCTTCCGCAAGGCCACCCCGGCCTCGCCAGGTGACGCGGCAGGCTCGATCGTGCTGAACGCGGGCAGCGGCGCGACCTCCATCCCGGTGACGCTCAGGAGCCGGGTGCGGGTCTCGGCAGGGCACCCGGGCAGTTTCAGCGGCACGATGACCAGCGGCAACGGCCGCGGCTCGAACGGCCAGGAGTCGTTCTACGAGTTCGGTGTCCCGGCCGGGACCGCCAGCGTGTCGGTGTCGGTCACGCTGGCAAACGACCCGGGCAACTTCTACAACGCCTACCTGATCGATCCGCACGGCCAGATGCAGGGCATCGGGTCCAACTTCCTCCAGACGAGCCCGACGGCGTTCTCCCCCACCCGGAGCCTGACCGCCTTCGCCGATCATCCGGTCGCCGGGACGTGGACGCTCGTCATCGAGTTCGACGCGCCCAGCGCCGGGAACGAGATCACCGACCACTTCACCGGCCGGGTCTCGTTCAGCAGCGGCGTGAAGGTCACCCACGCGGGCCTGCCGCAGAGCACGTCGGTCACCCTGTCGGCCACCAAGAAGGTCTCCGTCAAGATCACCAACAACAGCAAGGCGCCGGAGGACTTCTTCCTCGACCCGCGGCTGAACGGCTCGGCCACGGCGACGCTGGCTGAGCAGACCGGCTTCTCGAACGCCCCGGTGCCGTTTGACGGCAGCGCGGTTGCCGAGTGGCTGGTGCCGCCGCACGCGACGAACCTGGTGACCACCGGGAACGCGACCGTGCCCGTCACGTTCGACATGAGCCCGTTCCTCGGCGACCCTGACGTATTCTCCGGCGCCCCGTCGATGACGCCGTCGACGACCATCCCGGCGGCGCCCGGCGACACGCTCAGCCCCGGCGGCTGGGTCGCCGTCGCGCAAATCGGCGCCACCAACGGCTTTGTCTCGCCGGCACCGGGCGGTGGTGTCGTCAGCAGCATGACGACGACGGCCACGATGCAGCCGTTCGACCCGTCCGTCACCTCGAACGTGGGCGACTGGTGGCAGTTCTCCGTCAACCTGAGCAACGGGTTCGGACTGTTCCAGATCAAGCCGGGGCAGACCAGGACGATCACGCTGACGATCAACCCGGCTAACGCGGCGTCGACCACGGTGCAGGGCAGCCTGTACCTGGATGACTTCGTGTCGGCGCCGGGCAATAACAGCGGCAGCGAGATCATCAAGATCCCGTACGCCTACACCGCCGGCGGGTAACCCGCCAGCTGACAGCGCCGCTGCCGGGCGGGGACCTCCCGCCCGGCAGCGGCGTCTTGCTGTCGGATGGGCGATCCGCTGCTGTCAGCTAGCGACGGCCCGCGTACAGGTCCCCGCTAGCCAGGTCGGCGGATGTGGCGCCGGTACCGCGGTGGTTTATGGCTTACGGCGCGCTGGTGCCTGACCTGCCGTAGGCGTCCTGCAGCCGGACCACGTCCTCGCGCCAGCCAGGCGGCGCAGTCGAGACCTCGGCGAAGGTCAGGTCGGCCACGGCGGTGATCCGGTGCACGACGCCGGCCGGCAGCCGGATGGTGTCGCCTGGGCCGAACAGTCGCTCGGTCAGCTCGCCGCCAACCGGCCCGTACTGCACCCTGGCCTGGCCAGACAAAACCGTGCTCGTCTCGTCCTTGCTGTGGTGGTACTGCAGGCTGAGCGAGTGACCGGCGTTCACGTGGATGATCTTGCCGGCGTACTGGCCGTCCACCGCCGCGAAGATCATCTCGTGTCCCCACGGCTTGTCCTGCCTGGCCGGCCGGTAGACCTCGGCGCTCGGGCCGGCCGGGAGCGTGCCGTTCGGGTCCTGCACACCGGTCACGCAAGCCTCCCTGCTGCTTCGATGCGGATGCTGCCCGATCCTAGCGGCGGGATAGCTTCTCCAGCCGCCCTGCCGCGTCAGCGAGCACCTCGTCGCGCTTGCAGAACGCGAACCGCACGTGGCTGCGCCCGGCCTGCTGGTCGTCGTAGAACACCGCGTTCGGCACGGCGACGACGCCGCATCTGGCTGGCAGCGTGCGGCAGAACTGCACGCCGTCCTGCTCGCCAAGCGGGGTGATGTCGGCGGTGATGAAGTAAGTGCCCTGCGGCGGGAAGACCAGCAGGCCGGCCCTGGCCAGCCCGGCGGCCAGCAGGTCGCGCTTGCGCCGCAGGCCGGCCGCGAGCCCGGCGTAAAAGTCGTCGCCCAGGCCAAGCGCCTCAGCCACCGCGTACTGGAACGGGCCGCTGCTGACGAACGTCAGGAACTGCTTGGTGGTTCGCACGGCGCTGACCAGCTCGGCGGTGGCGGTCACCCAGCCGACTTTCCAGCCGGTGAACGAGAACGTCTTGCCGGCCGAGCTGATCGACACTGTCCGCTCCCGCATGCCGGGCAGCGAAGCCAGCGGGATGTGCTCGCCGTCGAACACGATGTGCTCGTACACCTCGTCGGTGACCACCAGCAGGTCGCGCTCGACGGCGAGCTCGGCGATGGCGGTCAGCTCAGGGCGGCTGAGCACCATGCCGGTCGGGTTGTGCGGCGAGTTCAGCAGCAGCAGCCGGGTCCTGCTGGTCACCGCGTCGCGCATCGCGTCCAGGTCGGGCCGGAAGTCCGGCGGGCGCAGCGTGACCGGGACCCTGGTCGCTCCGGCCATCGCGATGCACGCCGCATACGAGTCGTAGTAGGGCTCGAACGCGATCACCTCGTCGCCAGGCTCGAGCAGCGCCAGCATCGCGGCCGCGACCGCCTCCGTCGCCCCGGCCGTGACCAGCACCTCGGTGTCCGGGTCGACGTCCAGCTGGTAGCAGCGCCGCTGGTGCGCGGCGATCGCCTGGCGCAGCTCGGGGATGCCGGGTCCCGGCGGGTACTGGTTACCGCGGCCGGCCAGCACCGCGTCGGCGGCGGCGCGGGCAATCTCGGGCGGGCCGTCAGTGTCGGGGAAGCCCTGGCCGAGGTTGATCGACCCGGTGGCCGCGGCCAGCGCCGACATCTCCGCGAAGATCGTCGTGCCCAGCCCGGACAGCCGCCGGTTCAGCAGCGGTCGGTTCATCAGCTCCCACCAGATCGTCAGCCAGCAGACCAAAGCCCATCCAACACGATCCGCCAGCCGCACACCCCACTCGGTCCGTCACCGACAGGACGCCTGCCGAGGCTGACCGCGCCAGCGGCGGGACGGGCGCCCGGCGAGGTGGCTGGGTCACCAGGTGCCAGTTGCAGGTGCCTTTAGCAAGGCTTTAACGGGGGTTGCTGCTGTGTTGGCGAAGCTGCGGCGACACTAGCTAGCCGCAGGGGGATCTCCCGCGGCCGGGCCGGCCGTGGTCGAGGATGGCGGCCGGTGGCCGGTTACCCGATAAGTCGTGTGAAGCGAGCCCACGGGGGACGGGTCTGGTGGCTGGCGACGAGCTGGCGCATGGCGGGCACGAGGGGGCGGCGCAGCAGGCAGGCGGCGGCTGGCAGTCGCTGGCCGGCCGGCTGGTGCGCCGCTTGCCCGCCGTGCGGCTGCCAGCTGACGGTCCGCTGTGGCTGTCGGTCTTCTGTGTCTCGCTCGGGGCGCTGCTGATCCGGTTCCTGATACCGGTGCCGGTGGCCCAGGCCGACAACAGGGACGGCCCCCGGCTGCTGTGCGGCCTTGGTCTTAGCCCGGTGACCGGCGGGCATCCGCGCTTCTTCCGGTTTGCCTACTTCGACTACCTGACCGCGCCGCAGATCTGCCGCGGCCGGCTGCCTTACCCGTCGTCGGAGCTGGTGCCGCTGCTGGTCGCCAGGGTGCTCACTCCCGTCTTCGGGCTGCGCGGCGACCTCAACATGATCGCGCTCGGCGTGCTGATGTGCGTGCTGGCCTCGGTGGGCATCGCCAGCCTGGCCACCGGGCTGCGGATACCGCTCTGGGGCCGCCTGCTGGTAGCGGCCGCGACGTGGCTGATCATGGCGGACGCGGCGTTCTTCGACGTTGACGCCGGCCCGTTCAGTGAGCCTGCCGCGCTGGTCGGTCTGCTGCTGGTCGCGGCTGGCGTGGTCTACCTCGGCCGCGGCGGCCGGGCCGGCGCGTTCGGGATCGCGCTGGCAGGCACGGGCGGCTTCCTGGCGATCCTGTCCAAGGAGCAGTACCTGTTCCTGGCGGTCCCGGTCTGCGTCACCCTGGTCCTCGCCACCGCCAGGCACGGCAGGTGGCACAGGCTCGAGCGGTTCCGGACCCCGCAGGCGCTCTGGGCCAGCGCCGTAGCCGCCGGCCTGGCCCTGCTCACGGCTGGCTATCTCGCCTGGGACTACCTGAGTCACTACGGCCGGCGGCTGCACTACATCCAGGCCGTGGACATGATCTTCACCGACATAGTGACGAAACGCTCGACCGCGCCGGCCGCGCTGCACGCGCTGCACCTGCCGGTGAGCTGGGCGAAGTACGCCGGCCGTTACTACTGGGACCGCGGCTCGGTACGGACCAGCCCGCTGCTGCACCGCTACACCGGACAGCTCGGCGACGGCAACATCGAAAGGTACCTGCTGACCCATCCAGCCGCGGCGGCGAGGATCGGGCAGAGCGCCGCGAAGCAGGCGCAGGCCTTCCGGGTCACCACGCTCGGCGATTACCCGGCCTACGCCGGGCACCCGCCGGGTACCACCGAGTCCAGGGTCGCCGTCGTCACCTGGCTGATGCACCAGCTGCCCGCCGGCCTCGGCCTCGGCTTCTATCTCCCGCTGTGGGCGGTCATGATCGCGGTCGCCGCCATCTCGCTGCGGCGGGCCGGCGGCCGGCCGTGGCGCCGCGACGGCGCCGCCATGGTGCTGTGCATGACCGGCTGCGCCCTGGCCGCCTTCGTGCCGCCGGCCTACTTCGCCGGCATCTCCACGACCAGGCACATGGTGGGCGCGAACCTGGCCACCCTGCTCGCCCTGGTAGTCACCGTCGCGCTCGCCGCCTCGCTGGTGGCCAGCGGCGTCGCCCGCCGGCGCGGCGACCGCGAGCTGCGGCGCGCTCCGGCCGCATCTGGCCAGCGGCCGAGCCGGGTCAGGGTCAGCTAGCCACTGCGGGCTAGCTCACCGTCAGTCGGGCCCGGCGCCACGGCGAAACGGGCGCTACTGCGCGCCGAGGCCGAGCAGCAGGCCGCCTGCCTCCACGGCCGGCGAGCTGGTCAGGAACATCGGCACGCCGCCCGCTGGTGCGGTGACGCGCTCGAGCACCTCGCTGCCGTCGAGACTGCTGACGGTGCCGAGGAGCTGGCCGGCCGCTACCTGCTCGCCAGTGCCGACGGCCGGCTCCCACCAGCCCTCATGCTCGCCGTACAGCCAGATGAACCGGGACAGGAAGGTCGGCGGCTGCTCGCGGCCCTGGTCGCCGTCGGGCCGCCGGCTCATGCCGAGCTGAGCCAGCACCCCGTCGAGGCCGCGCACGTGCCTGGCCACGGCGTCCGGCTCGACCAGGCCGCAGCCGCCTGACTCACCGATGATCGCCGGGATGCCGATTTCGGCGGCGGCGGCGCTCGACGTGCCGCCCACCGCGCGGTCCGGGCCCGGTTCCTGCCGGATCACGTAGCCGAGGCCGTAAGCCACCGCCAGTTCCCTGGCCGCCGCCTCGGCCGGCCCGGAGTCGTAGATCGCGAATGGCTCCAGCGCCTCGACCATGTCCCCGGCGTGGGCATCGACCAGGGCATCCGAACCCTCGATAAGCGTGCTGAACACCTCGTGCGCCAGCCGCTGGGCCAGCGTGCCGGCCGGGTCACCCGGAAAGCAGCGATTAAGGTTCTTGCCGTCCTGCGGGACCACGAACGGCGTGCGCGCGCGGAAGGCCGGCCGGTTCAGCACCGGCACCGCCCTTACCCGACCGGCCAGCTCGCGGTCGGCGAGCCCGGCCGTCCACCGGCGCACCGCGGCCATGGACGCATACTCACAGCCGTGCACCCCCGAGATCACGGTCAGCAGCGGCCCGTCGGCTGCGCCGGTGACCTCCACCAGCGGCACGTCGAGGCCGGCCAGCGGCAGGGTACGCCGGGTCAGTGTGCTTGGCATGGTCAGGCCTCCGTTCCCGCGGCGGGCCGGGCGGCTCCGCCAGCGATCAGTGCCTCGGCATCGGCGGCCGCGCGCAGCAGCGCCAGGTCGCCGCCGCGCCGTCCGGCCAGCTGCAGCCCGGCCGGCAGCCCAGCGGCAGGGACGGGCAGCGAGATCGCCGGATGACCGCCCAGATTGTACGGCCCGGTGAAGCGGCCTTCCCCGCTGTCGTCGCCGGTGCCGAACGGCGGGTCCTGCTCCGGCGCCTGGAAGCCCACGGTCGGGCCGGCCAGCAGGTCGACGTCTGCCATGCTCTCGTCGATGGCGGCTCGCAGCCGGTCCCGCTCGGCCAGCGCGTCGCGGTACTGCGCTGCGGTCACCGAGCGGCCGTAGTCCAGCAGCGCCCTGGTGCCCTCCGCATACCCCGCGATGTCGCGGCCCTGATGCACCTGCCACGCCTCCCGCGCCACGATGACCCCGAGCACCTGCTCCCAGCCGGCCAGTTCGTCAAGCCACGACCCGGCCAGCTCGCGCAGCTGCCAGCCGGCCCCCGACAGCGCGGTGAGCGCCTCGCTCACCGCGTCGCGTACTTGCCTGGTGACCGACCGGTCGGCCAGCTGGCTGGCCAGCACCCCGACCCGGTAGGCAGGCTCCCTGGCGGCCTGCTTGGCGCGCCGGTCAAGGCCCGCCAGCACCGGCAGCAGCGCGACCGTTCCGGCCACCGACGCGGTCAGCGTGCCCGCGTGGTCGCAGCTGGGGGACAGCGGGAAGATGCCGTCGACGGGCACCAGGCCGTAGCTGGGCTTGAGCCCGACCACGCCGCAGTAGGCGGCCGGGATCCTGATCGAGCCGCCGGTGTCGGTGCCGAGCGCAAGCTGGCACGCGCCGGCCGCGACCAGCGCCGCCGAGCCGCCGGACGACCCGCCTGAGGTGCGCGATGGGTCGAGCGGGTTGCGGGTGTCCCCGACCCGCGGATGCGCGAACCCCGCCGCGTACTCCAGGCACTGGGTGGTGGCGAACACCTCGGCGCCCGCCGCCCGCAGCCGGCGTACCACCTCAGCATCGGCGGCCGCTGGCGTCTCGTCGTGCACCGGGCTGCCGAAGGTGGTCGGCACGCCTGCCACGCTGATGATGTCCTTGACCGCGACCGGCTGCCCGGCCAGCGGACCGTCAGCCGCCCTGGCCGGCGCGCTTATCAGGGTCACCAGCGCGTTGACGGGGCGGCCGAGCCGCTCGGCCCGCTCGTAAGCCGCGAGCAGCTCAAGGCCCGCCCTGGAACAGCTACGGTCGCCGCTCTCGATGGCGCGAACCAGGCTCGCTACCTGGCGCACCAGCGGGCCGTGCAGCGGGCCGAGAATCGCGTTCACCTCGGTCGGCCGGTGCAGCACCGCCAGGTCGCGGTACACCCCGGAGTGGGTCTTGGCCGACGCCCGGTTGAATTCCGCCAGCCGGTCAAGCGAGCCGGGCAGGTCGGCCGGGTCGAACCCGTCGAAGGGCATCGGGGCGACCGGCGCCTCGGCGAGTACCTGCCGCGCCAGTTCCAGCAGCAGGGGATGGAACGCGGCATCGCCAAGCACCTCGCAGATAGCCAGGTCGCTGACGGCGGTGGCGAAGAGCATCGCGCCGTAGGCCTGCTTGGCCCACAGGTAGCCAAGCACGTTCGTGGTCACCGCGGCGTCGGCGATATCGGCGGCCAGCACGCGCACCCGGTCGCTGACCGTGCCGTCGAGCTCACCGACGACGAACGTCCCCCGGTTGCCGCGCAGCACCACGCCTGGCTCGATCACGTCAGCGCCGAAATTAACGAACGCCTCGACTACGCGCGCTGTGCCGACGGCCCTCGCGAGGATCTCCGCGTTCAGCCCGTTCTGCAGCGAGACGACGTGGCCGTCGTCGGCCAGCCGTCCCGCCAGCGCGGCAGCGGCCGTCGCGGTGTGATGCGCCTTGACCGCGAGCAGTACCGGGCCGGTCATCGATGCGGGCAGCTCAGCCGGGCTGATCGCCGGGAGCTGCACGGTGAAGTTCTCCACCGGGCCGCGAATGGTCAGCCCGCGCTCGCGCACCGCGTCAACGACCAGTGGGTCAGCGTCGGCGACGACCACCTCGTGCCCGCCCGCGACCAGCCCGGCCGCGACCGTCCCGCCGATGGCGCCGCAGCCGATGACGTGGTATCGCACGCCGCGAGATGTTACAACACTGTAAAAGCACCAGTCACACCCAACGTCCGCTATTTACAAACCCGTGTCCCAAGCGCCACATTGACTGGACAAAGGTTTGCTCTAGCACCGCTGCAGAGCTCCGCCCCGGTCCAGCTGGCCATGCCCCCGGCCGCTTCTTGCTCAAGAGGGAGCTTTCATGTCAAACCGAACCTTCGTGCTGAAGGCGCTGACAGCGGTCAGCGCGCTGGCGGTGCTGGCCGCTTGCGGATCGGGCTCGTCAGGGAACTCGCCGAGCGCCACCGGCGGCGGCGGCGGGAAGCCGGTGCGCGGCGGCAACCTGATCTTCGACGCGGTTCAGGACGCGCAGTCGATGAACAACACCACGGTCTTCGACAACAACTCCATCTGGATCTTCGAGCAGATCTTCCAGACCCTGTACACGGTGACCAACAACGGCAAGGGCGTGCAGCCGGAACTCGCCACTAGCTACACCATGTCACCGGACAAGAAGACCTACACCTTCAAGCTGCGCCAGGGCATCAAGTTCTCCAACGGCAAGCCGATGACCGCGGCCGACGTGAAGTTCTCCATCGACCAGAACCGCAAGGCCGCACAGGGCTGGGCCTACCTTGACTCGGCGATCAAGTCGGTCGACGACCCTTCGCCCGACACGGTCGTGATCAACCTCAAGTTCCCGTGGGCGCCGCTGCTGGCCGACCTGTCGATCTTCGCGAACGGGATCGTGCCGAACAACTACGGCGGCGAGACCGAGACGCAGTTCTACAACCACCCGATCGGGACCGGCCCGTTCATGTGGGACTACTGGCACAAGGGCCAGGCGCTCAAGCTGGTGCGCAACCCGAACTACTGGCAGGCCGGCAAGCCGTACCTGAACAGCGTCACCTGGAACGACGTGCCCAACGACAACACCAGGCTGCTGCAGCTCAAGGGCGGGCAGGCGCAGGTCGACCAGACCCCGGCGTGGTCCACCGTCGCCAGCCTGAAGTCCACCGCTGGCGTCGTCATGAACCTGTTCAACTCGACCCAGACCAACTACCTGGCCTTCAACGAGCAGCGCAAGCCGTTCCAGGACGTGCACGTGCGCCGCGCGATCTCGCTGGCGATCAACAGGAAGGCGCTGGTGCAGGCGGTGCTGTTCGGCAACGGCGAGCCGGCTAACTCGCTGTTCCCGCCGCAGGTGCCGTACTACCAGAAGAGCACGCCTGGCCTGCAGTACAACCTGGCAGCGGCCAAGCAGGAGATGGCCAAGTCGAGCGTGCCGCACGGCTTTACCACGACGATCCTGATCGGTTCAGGCAACTCCGACTACCTGACCATCGCGACGGCGCTGCAGAGCGAGCTGAAGCCGCTCGGCATCAACCTGAAGATCCAGCAGCTCGACCCCAACACGGCCAACAACGACGAGCAGTCGCTCAAGTACGACATGACGCTCACGCTGTGGACGATGGACATCCCCGACCCGGACGAGCTGGCCACCTTCGCGGTCGACCCGAGCTCCGGCGCCAAGTCCTTCTTCACCGCCTACAACAACCCCACGGTGGTCAAGGACACCCACAAGGCCGAGGTGACGACCTCACCGACCGCGCGTCAGGACCTCTACAACGTGGTGCAGGCGGACTCGGCGCAGGACGCCTTCATGGCCTACCTCTACTACTCGCCGTATCCGTACGCCACCACGAGCAACGTGCACGGCTTCTACGTCACGCCGCTCGGCAACATGCACATGGAGGACGTGTGGCTGAGCAAGTAGCGGCCGGGCCGGGTCCGGCCGAGCGCGAAAGGTAGCGATCGCCCGTGGGGCGGATGTCATTCGTGGGCCGGCGGCTAGCGCAGCTCGTGCCGGTAGCCGTCGGCGTCACGATCATCGTGTTCTTCATGATCCACCTGATCCCTGGCGACCCGGCCAGGACGATCCTTGGCATCCACGCGACGCCCAAGGCGATAGCGATCCTGCACCGGGAGTGGGGCCTGAACCGGCCGCTGGTGAGTCAGTACTGGCTCTTCCTCGACCGGCTGGTGCACGGCAATCTGGGACAGAGCCTGATCTACGGGGTGCCGGCCAGGACGCTGATCTGGCAGCGGCTGCCGGCCACCCTGTGGCTCATCATCTACGCGACGGTGATCTCCGTCGTGATCAGCGTCCCGCTGGCGATGATCGCCGCGAGCCGCAAGGACGCGCTGCGCGACCAGGTCGTCCGCGCTGTCCCGCTGGTCGGGCTCGGCATGCCGACCTTCTGGGTGGGGTTCCTGCTCATCTACGGCTTCGGCATCAAGATCAAGGCGTTCCCGGTGGGCGGCTACGGCGACGGAGTAGGCGGCCACCTGTACTACATGTTCCTGCCCGCGCTGACCGTGGCCATCGCGCTGTCGCCGGTGGTGATCCGCAGCCTGCGCGCCAGCATGCTAAATGTGCTCGGCGCCGACTACATCACCACGGCCAGGTCCAAGGGCGTGCCAGGGCGGCGGCTGTTCCTCAGGCACGTGCTGCGCAACGCGGTCATCCCGGCGGTGACCGTGCTCGGCATCAACATCGGCTTCCTCATCGGCGGGACGGTGATCGTGGAGAACGTTTTCGCGATCCCCGGCGTCGGCCAGCTGATGATCAACTCGATCTTCCAGCGTGACTTCCCGGTGGTGCAGGGCGTCACGCTGGTCTTCGGCGTGCTGGTCGTACTGATCAACCTGCTCGCCGACATGGCGTACGCGACCCTCGACCCGAGAGTGAGCTTCGACCGGTGACCGCGTCAGGCGAACTGCCCTCACTGCCGCTGGCCGGCCCGGTCGCCCAGCTCGACCGCCCGCCAGCCGCCGACCGGGCGGCCCAGCCGCGCCGCCGTACCTGGTACCGGCAGCCGGCCCTGATGGCCGGCCTGGTGATCACCGGGCTGATCGTCGCCGTTGCCCTAGCCGCGCCGCTGTTCATCTCCTTCAACCCCACCGCGACGAACCTCGGCCAGGCGCTGCAGCCGCCGGGCGCGCACCATCTACTCGGCACCGACCAGCTCGGCCGGGATGTCTTCAAGCGGCTGATCTACTCTGCCAGGACCGATCTGCGGGTCGGCTTCATCGCCGTGCTGTTCCCGTTCTGCCTGGGCACGATCCTCGGCAGCCTGGCCGGCTACTTCGGCGGCTGGCTCGAGCTGGTCATCATGCGGCTAGTCGACATCGTCGTCGCCTTCCCGTTTTACGTGCTGCTGATCGCGCTGGTATTCGTGCTCGGTCCCGGCACCCGCAGCATCTACATCGCGATCACGATCGTCGGCTGGGTCTCCTACGCGCGGCTGGTGCGGGCGGAGATCCTGGTGGCCAAGCGCCAGGAGTACGTGCTCGCCGCGCAGTCTGGCGGCCTGTCCAGCCTGCGCATCATGGGCAGGCACCTGCTGCCGAACGTGATCAGCCAGGCGATCATCTACGCGATGTCCGACATCGTCCAGGACATCCTGGCGATCGTGACCCTGGGCTATTTCGGCCTGGGCATCCAGGAGCCGACGCCCGACTGGGGACTCATGATCAACGAAGGGCAGAACTTCCTGAGCACGCACTGGCAGCTCACCACTATTCCCGGCCTGGCGGTGGTCGTCGTCGGCCTCGGGCTATCCCTCATCGGCGACGGGCTCGCCGACCTGCTCAGGCCTGGGCAGTGATGCCAGTGCCGGGAACCACGGGGCCAGGGAAGACGGTGCCACTGACGGGCACGACGGGGCCGGTGCTGCAGGTCAGCGACCTGCACGTGCAGATCGCCAGCCGTCGCGGGCTGGTCCGCGCGGTCGACGGGGTCAGCTTCGAAGTCGCCAGGGGCGAGGCGATGGGCCTGGTCGGCGAGTCGGGCTCGGGCAAGAGCATGACGCTGCGCGCCGTGCTCGGCGTGCTGCCGCCCGAGGCGAAGGTGACCGCGGGCCAGATCGTGCTGGACGGGCGTGACCTGGTACCGCTGAGCCAGGGCGCGCTGAACGCGATCCGCGGGCCGAAGATCTCGATGATCTTCCAGGAGCCGATGAGCGCGCTCAACCCGGTGATGCGGGTCGGCGCCCAGATCGCCGAGGGCCCGATCGTGCACCTCGGCTACAGCCGCGCCAAGGCGGCCGAGCGGGCGCTCGACCTGATGCGCCGGGTCGGCATCCCGGACCCCGAACGGCGCTTCCGCTCCTACCCGCATGAGTTCTCCGGCGGTATGCGGCAGCGGGTGATGATCGCGATCGCGCTCGCCTGCGATCCGGAGATCATCCTCTGCGACGAGCCAACTACCGCGCTGGACGTCACGATCCAGGACCAGATTCTGCGGCTGCTCGCCAGGCTGTGCCGCGAGTCAGGGGTGAGCCTGGTCTTCGTCACCCACGACCTGCCGGTGGTCGCGCAGGTATGCCAGCAGGTGGCCGTCATGTACGGCGGCCAGCTGGTGGAATCCGGGCCGGTGCGAGACGTGCTGCACGAGCCGCGCCATCCCTACACGCTCGGCCTGGTGCGGTCGGCTCCCGACGTCGACAACGTGCGCGCCGCGCTGGTACCCATTCCTGGCGCGCCGCCGAGCCTGATCGTGCCGCCTGACGGCTGCCGGTTCCATCCGCGGTGCAAGTTCGCCGAGGAGGACTGCCAGGTGACTGAGCCGCCGCTGGTGCCGCTGTCTGGCGGGCGGGCCACTGCCTGCCTGCACTACGAGCGCTGCATCGAGGCGCTCCAGGCCGACCGGGACGCGTCGTGACCGCGGCGGTACCGGCGCCTGCGCAGGCACCAGTGCCGCAGGAGCAGGCGCTGCTGGCCGCGGCCGGCCTGTCGGTCACCTTCGGCAGCGGCACGATAGCCTCCCGGCTCAGGCATGAGCAGCGGGTGCTGCGCGCGGTGGACGGGGTCGACCTGGAGATCCGCCGCGGCGAGGCACTGGCACTGGTCGGCGAGTCCGGCTCGGGCAAGTCCACCCTGGCGCGGGCGCTCACCGGGCTGGTACCGCTGGCGAGCGGCGAGGTGCGTTTGGACGGCCGGGTGCTGCGACCACGGCGGCGGCGCAGTGACCAGCGCCGGATCCAGATGGTGTTCCAGGACCCGTACTCGTCGCTCAACCCCCGGCTCACGGTGGGCAGCACGCTCGCTGAGCTGATGCGGGTGCACCACGTGGTGCCGCGCAACGAGGTGGCGTCCTACAGTCGCGACCTGCTCGGCATGGTCGGGCTCGGCGAGGACGCGCTGTCGGCCTACCCGCGGCAGTTCTCCGGCGGCCAGCGGCAGCGCGTGGCGATCGCCAGGGCGCTGTGCCTGCGGCCGGAAATCCTGGTCGCTGACGAGCCGGTTTCCGCGCTAGACGTCAGCGTGCA
The DNA here is from genome assembly GCA_036495525.1 of Streptosporangiaceae bacterium. Lineage (GTDB taxonomy): Bacteria > Actinomycetota > Actinomycetes > Streptosporangiales > Streptosporangiaceae > DASXMR01. The sequence continues at coordinate 63,531 of DASXMR010000057.1, forward strand.
GGCGACGATCCTCAACCTGCTGCGCGACCTGCGCGCCGAGCTCGGCCTCACGCTGATGCTCATCTCGCACAACCTGGCCGTGGTCCGGCATCTCTGCGACCGGGTGGCGGTCATGTACCTCGGCCGGATCATCGAGGTGGCCCCCACTGAGCAGCTGTTCGCTGACCCGCAGCATCCCTACACTCGCGGGCTGCTGGCCGCGATCCCGCGGCTTGACGCCACCCTGGAGCAGCCGCCGGCCATGCAGGGCGACCCGCCGAGCCCGCTGCGCATCCCGGCCGGCTGCCGGTTCCGCACCCGCTGCCCGATCGCGCAGCCGGTGTGCGAGGAGCAGGATCCGGTGCTGGCGGGCGACCAGGAGCACGCTGCCGCCTGCCACTTCGCCTTCACCGCCACGGCGGGCGCTACCCAGCGCGGGTGACGGCGGCCGGGCAGGCGCCGGGCAGCGGCAGCAACCGAGCACGAGCGGGAGAGGCGGCAGATGAAGGTCTTCGTGTCCAGCGACATGGAGGGGACGGCGGGCGTCGTCGACTGGGAGCAGTGCGTGGGCGACGGGCCGCAGGCAGCGGCGGGTCGGCGGCTGCTGCTCGACGAGGTGAACGCCGCCATCGAGGGCGCGCTAGCTGGCGGCGCGACCGAGGTGGTGGTCAACGACTCGCACTCCACCATGCGCAATCTCCCGCCCGGTGAGCTGGCCGGGGGCGCGTCGTACATCTCCGGCAGCCACAAGCCGCTGTACATGATGCAGGGCCTGGACGGCAGCTTCGGCGCGGTGCTCTTCGTCTCCTACCACGGCTCGGTCGGCGCTCCTGCCGGGCTGTCGCACACCTACAATCCGCGCGCCGTGGTCGAGGCGCGGATCAACGGCACGGTCACCGGCGAGGCCGGCATCAACGCGCTGGTGGCCGCCCACCACGGGGTACCGGTGGTGCTGGTGACCGGTGACCGGTGCGCGTGCGAGGAGACCGCGGCGCTGATCCCCGGCGTGCACGGCGCCGTGGTCAAGGAGCACGTCAGCAGGCTCGCCGCGCACAGCATGCACCCGTCCATGGCCTGCGCGCTGATCCGGGATACCGCCAAGCGCGCGGTGGCCGGCGCCGAGCAGTCAGGCCCGCCGCCGTTCAGCACGCCGGTCAGCCTCGAGCTCTCGGTTCGCAATACCGACATCGCTGAGGCAGCGAGCTGGGTGCGCGGGGTGGAGCGGACCGGCCAGCGGCAGGTCAGCATCACGGGCACCGACCTGCTGAGCGTCTACCGCTCGTTCTGCGCGGCGATCCTGCTCACCCGCACGGTCGCGGAGGCGGTATGAGCCAGGCGGCCCATCCAGACCAGCTCTCCGCCTCCGGCCGCGGGGACCCTACCTGCCAGGCCGGCAGCTCCTGCCTGCGATGATCGAGGCAGGTGATGGCTGCAGCGTGAAGATTGCCCAGCGGGCCGGCCGCGCAGGCGACACGAGCGTGCCGCCCGCACGCTCGCTCGGGGCTGGCCGGTGCGGCCTTTCCGGTGTCTCACGGCCGGTCACGCCGGGAACCGGGCCAGCTGAGGGAGCCCCGGACAGGCTGGCATCCAGGTGGCCGCCCGGATACGCCACGATGAGGAGGCACTAGCCAGGTGGACCGGCAGCAGGGCAAGGGCAGCGGCCCGCGCAGCGCCCGGCTGGTCGACATCGCCGAGGCCGTCGGGGTGCACGTGTCCACCGTGTCGCGGGTGCTGAACGGCGACCCGGCGCAGTCCATCCGGCCGGAGACCTACGACCGGATCATGAGCACCGCGCGGCAGCAGGGCTACCGGCCGAACGCCCTGGCCCGCGGGCTCAAGCAGCGCCGTACGGGCGCCCTGGCGTTCGTCATCCCGCTGCTACGCAACCCGATCTGGGCCCGGCTGCAGCGAGGCGCGCTGCAGCGAGCCGGCGAGCGCGGCTATGCCGTCATGATCATGGAAGAGCCGACCGAGGACCCCAAACCGCCAGGGAAGTACCGCTACCTGGTAGACGAGAGCCGGGCCGACGGCCTGCTGCTGGCTACCGCGCTGCGGGTCAGCGAGCACGCCGACGGCGTCGCCGATGTCCCGCATGTCTACGTGAACCGGCGCGGTCCCCGCCGCGGGCATGACGTGATCATGGATGAGCCTGGTGCCATCAGGACCTTCCTCGGCTACGTCGCCGGCCTCGGCCATGACAGCGTCGCGCTGATTGACGGGCCGGCCGAGGTGGACACCGTGCACCGTCGGGTCGGCGCGGCCCGCCGGATGTGCGCGGCCAGCGGCATCGCCCTGACCGTGCGGCACGCAGCGCCGACCGAGGAGGGCGGCTGGGACGCGACCAACCGGCTGCTTCGGCGCCGGCCGCTGCCGACCGCGTGCGCCGTCGGCAGCATCAACCAGCTGTTCGGCGTGCTCGCGGCGCTGCGCTCGGCCGGGACCGGCGTGCCGGCCGATATGTCGGTGGTCAGCTTCGACGAGGACGAGTGCCTGGCGTACCTCGACGTCCCGGTGACCAGCATCAGCATGCCGCTCGTCGCCCTGGGCGGCGAGGCCGTGGACGCGCTCATCGCCCGGATCAACGGGGAGCCGCCGGCCGACGTGATGGTCAGCGAGCCGATGACGCTCATCGCGCGCTCGTCGGTGGGCCCGCCGGCTGCCCTCGGCGCGGCCGGGGTGCCGAGCGCACGGCTGCCGGGCGACGGCCTGACCGCGGGCGGCAGGCCGGGCAGCGACCGGCGGCGCGGCTAGCCGTACTCCGGCGCGGCGCAGCGGCGCAGCACCAGCACCGAGCGCCCGGACACGCCGATCGCGGCCGGGCTCTGGCAGGTACCGGCCGGGCCGGGCTTGCCGCTGGTGTCGAGCACCACCGCCCAGTAGTCCCCCCACTGCTTGGGCAGCGTCCAGTCGATCGGCTCGTGATGAGCGTTGAACAGCAGCAGGAACGAGTCGTCGGTGATCCGCTGGCCGCGGCGGTCGCGGTCGGTGATCGCCTCACCGTTGAGGAACAGTCCCACCGAGCGCGCGAAACCCGCCGACCAGTCCTCGTCGTCCATCTCGTTGCCGTCCGGCCGGCACCAGCCGAGGTCCACCGTGCCGCGGATCGGCAGGCCCTGGAACCAGTGCCGGCGCCGCAGCACCGGGTGCTCGCGCCGCAGCGCGATCAGCGTGCGGGTGAACTCGAGCAGGTCCACGTCACCGTGCTCCCAGTCAACCCAGGAGATCTCGTTGTCCTGGCAGTAAGCGTTGTTGTTGCCGTCCTGGGTACGGCCGCGCTCGTCCCCGCCGAGCAGCATCGCGACGCCCTGCGACAGCAGCAGGGTAGCCAGGAAGTTGCGTTGCTGGCGGCCGCGCAGCCGCAGGATCGCCTGGTCGCCGGTGGGGCCTTCGGCACCGCAGTTCCAGGACCGGTTGTAGCTCTCCCCGTCGGCTCCGTCCTGCGCGTTCGCCTCGTTGTGCTTGTCGTTGTAGGACACCAGGTCCGCGAGGGTGAAGCCGTCGTGCGCGGTCACGAAGTTGACGCTGGCGCCCGGGTGCCTGGCATCCGCCTGGTACAGGTCGGAGCTGCCGGTCAGCCGCGAGGCGAACTCCCCGAGGGTGGCCGGCTCGCCGCGCCAGAAGTCGCGGACCGTGTCGCGGTACTGCCCGTTCCACTCCGACCACAGCGCCGGGAAGTTGCCGACCTGATAGCCGCCCTCGCCGATGTCCCAGGGCTCTGCGATGAGCTTGACCTGGGAGACCACCGGATCCTGCTGGATCAGGTCGAAGAACGCTGACAGCCGGTCCACGTCGTGGAACTGCCTGGCCAGGCTCGCGGCCAGGTCGAAGCGGAACCCGTCCACGTGCATCTCAAGCACCCAGTAGCGCAGCGAGTCCATGATCAGCTGCAGCGTGTGCGGGTGGGAGACGTTCAGGCTGTTCCCGGTGCCGGTGGTGTCGTAGTAGAACCTCTGGTCGTCACCGACCAGCCGGTAATAGGCAGCGTTGTCGATGCCCTTGAGTGACAGCATCGGCCCCAGGTGGCTGCCCTCGGCGGTGTGGTTGTACACCACGTCGAGGATCACTTCGATGTCCGCCTCGTGCAGCGCCCTGACCATGGCTTTGAACTCCGCGACCTGCTCGCCTAGCTGGCCGCCTGACGCGTACTCGTTGTGCGGCGCGAGAAAGCCGATCGAGTTGTAGCCCCAGTAATTGCGCAGGCCCCGCTCGAGCAGGTAGCCGTCGTGCACGAACTGGTGCACGGGCAGCAGCTCCACGGCGGTCACGCCGAGCCCGGTGAGGTACTCGACAGCGGCGGGGTGGGCGAGCCCGGCGTAGGTACCGCGCTGGGCCGGCGGGATGCCAGGGTGCCGCGCGGTGAAGCCCTTGACGTGCAGCTCGTAGATGACGGACTCGCCGAGCGTGATGTCAGGCGGCCGGTCGTTACCCCAGTCGAAGTACGGATTGTGCACGATCGACCGCGGCACGCTCGGCGCGCTGTCCTCCTCGTTGCGCGAGTCCGGGTCGCCGAAGGTGTACGGGAAGCAGGCCTGGCCCCAGCTGACCCCTCCCTCGATGGCCTTGGCGTACGGGTCAAGCAGCAGCTTCGCCGGGTTACAGCGCTGGCCCCGGCCGGGTGCCCACGGCCCGTGCACCCGGTAGCCGTAGCGCTGGCCGGGTGCGACCGACGGCAGGTAGGCGTGCCAGCACGACCCGTCGATCTCCTCGAGATTTACCCGCTGCTCGCGTCCGCCCGAGTCGAACAGGCACAGCTCGACCGCGTCGGCTGTCTCGGAGAACAGCGAGAAGTTCGTCCCGCCGCCGTCGTAGGCGGCGCCCAGCGGGTACGGCCGGCCCGGCCAGGTCTCGATGGGCTCGGTCATCGCGCAGCGCAATCCTCTCGTCGTCGCCGGCGGCAGGTAGCCGGCCGGCGCTGTCTGGCTCCCGCGGTCACGACGCGTCCGGATCCGCCAGTATCGCGACCGTGTCAGGCGGGATCGCCACGCCCCGCGGCGTCCGCTCGATGTCCTGGCTGGACACGCTCAGTATCCGGGTAGCCGGCTCAGCGTGCACGATCCAGGGGCCGGCACCCAGGTTAGCGGCGGTAGTCACCGGACCGCGGCGAACGAGCAGAGTGCCCGCTCGGGCATCGCACTCGGTGCTCACCGCGCCCGGCCTCGGATCGGTCAGGGCCGGCAGCCGCCGCCGCAGCCCGATCAGCTCGCGGTACCAGGCCAGCATGCCCTGATGCGCTCCGCCGGATGGCTCGGCCCAGTCCAGCCGGGAACGGCGGAACGTCGCTGGATCCTGGGGGTCAGGCACGCTGGCCCCGTCCCAGCCGAAGGAGGCGAACTCCGCTCGCCGGCCCTCGCGCACCGCCCGGCCAAGCTCAGCGTCCTGGTGGCCGGTGAAGTACTGGAACGGAGTGGCCGCAGCCCACTCCTCGCCCTGGAAGATCAGCGGGATGAACGGGGCGGTCAGCAGCAGGGCGGCGGCGACCCGCAGCCGGCCGTCGCTGGCCAGCGCGGTCAGCCGCTCGCCGGCCGCCCGGTTGCCGATCTGGTCGTGGTTCTGGCCGCTGACCACGAACTGGTCAGCGGTCAGGCCGGCCGGCGGCCGGCCGTGCACGCGCTGCCGGTGCGCGGAGAACTGGCCGTCGTATACCCACGCCTGGCGCAGCGCCTTGGCCAGCTGCGGCAGCGTGCCGAAGTCGGCGTAGTAGCCGTCCTGCTCGCCGGTCAGCACCGCGTGCAGCGCATGATGCCACTCATCCGCCCAGGCCGCGTGCAGGCCGTAGCCGCCAGCGTCCCGGCCGCGGACCAGCCGCGGGTCGTTCAGGTCGCTCTCGGCGATGACGAACAGCGGGCGGCGCTGGGCCGCGGCCAGCACCTCCACCTCGGTGGCGAGCTCCTCGAGAATGTGGGTGGCCGAGCTGTCGGTGATCGCGTGCACGGCGTCGACCCGCAGCCCGTCGGCGTGGTAGTCGCGCAGCCAGCTGAGCGCGTTGTCGATCACGAAGCGCCTGACCTCGTGGCTGCCTGGCCCGTCGAAGTTCACCGCCGCGCCCCAGTCGGTGCGGTGCCGCGCGGAGAGATAGGGCCCGAACTCGGGCAGGTAGTTCCCCGCCGGGCCGAGATGGTTATACACGACGTCGATCAGCACGGCGAGGCCGCTGGCGTGCGCGGCGTCAACCAGCCGGCGCAGGCCGTCGGGCCCGCCGTAGCCGTGGTGCGGGGCATACAGGTCGACGCAGTCATAGCCCCAGCCCCGGTCGCCGGAGAACTCGGCGACCGGCATCAGCTCGATCGCGTCGACGCCGAGCGCGGCCAGGTGCGCCAGGTGCCCGGCCACCCCGTCAAAGGTGCCGGCCGGCGAGAACGTGCCGACGTGGCACTCGTAAAGAACCGACGACGCCAGCGGCCTGGCTCGCCAGCCGCCGTCCGTCCAGCTGAAGCCCGCGTGATCGACCAGCCGGGACGGGCCGTCGATACCGCCCGGCTGGCAGGCGGACCGGGGGTCAGGCCGCGGCGGGCCGCCGTCCAGGCTGAGGGCATAATCGGTGCCGGGACCGGCAGCCGGGACAGTGCGCCGCCACCACATGTCGTCGCCGCGCGCCATCGGCAGCCGCTGTCCGCCGAGCAGCAGATCCACCTGGCCAGGCCGCGGAGCCCAGACGCCGAACTCGTGCATCAGCCATCTCTGCCCAGCACGGCGACCGGGAACCGCCGCAGCAGGGCCGGCAGGCTCGCGGTGCCGCTGGCCGCCTCGCCAGTCAGCACGCTGGTCCAGCGGCCGGGCGGCAGCTCGACGACCGTCTCGCCCCAGCCAGCCGCCAGCCCGGTGACCAGCCGGGGCACCACCACGGCGAGCCCGCCGGCCCGCGCGAACGCGACCACGTGCTCCGCCTTGTCGCCGCTGGCTGGCAGCGGCTGGTAGCCGGACCGCGGGCCGTAGGCGGCCGGGCTGGCGCGCCGGTGCCGCAGCACCCGGTGGATCAGCCACAGTTTCGGGCCGCCCTCGCCCGCGCTGGCCAGCGCCTCGGCTGGCCCGGCCGCGGCGAGCCGGGCCAGCAGCTCGCGGCGGGCGTCGTAGTCGACCGGGCGCCGGTTGTCCGGGTCGACGAGCGACAGATCCCAGACCTCGCTGCCCTGGTACAGGTCAGGGATGCCGGGGCAGGTCAGCAGCAGCGTGGTCTGTGCCAGCGAGCTGATCCGGCCGCGCTCGACGAGCTGGTGCCCGGTCAGGAAGGCAGTCAGCGCGGCGGTGAAAGCCGGATCGCCCAGGACGCCGCGGACGAAGCTGGCCAGGGCGTCCTCGTAGTCCGGGTCCGGGTCAGTCCATGAGGTGCGCACCTTGGCCTCGCGGGCCGACTTGCGCATGAAGGCCGCCACCCGCTCGGTCTCGATCGGCCAGGCGCCGATCAGGGCCTGGTACAGCCGGTACTCGTCGGCGCGGTCTGGCATGCCGCGGTGCCGGTGCCGCTCATTCAGCGCCGCCCACTGCAGCATCGCCTGCTCAAACGCCTCCGGCAGCTCAGACAGCAGGCTGATCCGCGCTCTGACATCGGCGCTGCGCTTGGTGTCGTGCGTCGACAGCGTCAGCATGGCCAGCGGCCAGCGGCCAGCGGCGTTGGCCATCGCGGCGTGGAAGCCGTCCAGCGGCCGGCCGAAGACCGACGGGTCGCCGCCCACCTCGCCGAGCGAGAGCAGCGGCTGGTAGCGGTAGAACGCGGTGTCCTCCACGCCCTTGGCCATCACCGGGGCGCTGAGCTGGGCGAACCGCACGGCGAAATCGGTCTCGTCCGCTCCGGGATAGCCGAGTACGAGCAGCTCGCCGATGAAGGCGGCGAATTCGCCGTCGAGGTCAGGCCGCCGGCGGAGCGCGCCGTGCACCGCGGCGGCGACATACCGGCGGTCGGCGTCGCTGACCGGGTGGCCGGGCCGCGCGTAAGTCCGGTAGACCGGGAAGGCGGCGATCATCTCGCGCAGTGCGTCGCGCACCTCGCGCCGGGTGTGATCGCGCTGCCTGCGATGGCCCTCGCACACCTCGGCGAGCAGCCCGGTCAGCCGTTCCACCTCAGCGACCAGGTCCTCGCGCATCACCTGGATTTTCGCGGCGTGCACCACCTCCGGATACCCGGCCAGGTCGCCGGTGAAGCTGGCGTAAGCGTCGCGGAGCGGCTGCTCCCCGGCTGGGTCGGTGAACAGCTGGTTCACCGTCGCCAGGAACTCATAGCCGGAGGTGCCAGCCACCGGCCAGGCGCCGGGCAGCTCCTCGCCGGGCTGCAGGATCTTCTCCACCACGACGTAGCTGCCCCCGGTGGCCTCGTTCAGCCGCTCCAGGTAGCCAGCCGGGTCGGCGAGGCCGTCCACGTGGTCGATGCGCAGCCCGTCGATGGCGCCGTCCGCGATCAGGCCGAGGATCAGCCGGTGGGTGTCGGCGAAGACTGCCTCGTCCTCGATCCGCAGCCCGGCGAGCGTCTCGATGTCGAAGAATCGCCGGTAGGACAGCTCCTCGGCGCCGGTGCGCCAGTAAGCGAGCCGGTAGTTCTGCTGGCTGAGCAGGTCGTCGAGGGCGTCGGGATCGGCGTTCAGCGCGTCCAGCTGCTCGTCGATGGCCGCCGCTGCCTCCGGTCTTTCCGCGCACAGCGCCGCAAGCCTCGCGCGCAGTATCTCCTTGTCCCGGTGCCGCTCCACCACGGCTTCCTGGTCGGTGCGGTGCCCGTGCGGCAGCCGGCTGAAGCCCGCGGCGAGGCTGGCCAGCTCCGACGAGCCGGCCGCCGCCGCTGCCTTGGTCAGCAGCTCGCCCAGGGTCCTGGGCGACACCGGCACCTCGTGGTCGCGGTAGAAGACGGTGAACGAGCCGTCGCCGCGCTGCACGGACAGCTCGCCGGCCTCCAGGATCCGGCCGTACTGGTCGTCAAGCACCGGCATCAGCACGGTCGCCGCGAGCTTGCGCTGCGGCGGGTCCCAGTCGATGTCGAAGTACCTGGCGAACGGGCTGGACGGCCCGTTCTCCAGCACGTCCCACCACCACGCGTTCGCGCGGCCGGCCAGCGCCATGTGATTGGGCACGATGTCGAGCATCAGCCGCAGGCCGGTCTCGGCAAGCCGCCGCCGCAGCCGCCCGAAGCCGTCGGCGCCGCCCAGCTCCTCGTTCAGGGCGCTGTGGCTGGTGACGTCGTAGCCGTGCGTGCTGCCTGCCGCTGCCTGCAGCACCGGCGAGCAGTACAGGTGGGTAATGCCCAGCTCAGCGAGGTAGCCCGTGACGGCGGCTGCGTCGTCGAAGGTAAAGCCGCCGTGCAGCTGCACGCGGTAGGTCGCCGCGCGCGGCGACGCCCGGCCGGGCGCGCCCTGGCTGGCGGTGCTGACCATCGTCCGGCTCCCTGCGTGCGTGCCGACCACCCAGCCTTAGTACACCAAAGGCCGCGCCGCCGCGCGCGCCGGCGCGGCCGGAGCGGCCGGAGCGGCGGCCCCCGGCGGTCAGCACGAAAGGTGACCGTGGCCGCTGATGACACATAGGCTTCACACCGAAAGCAAGCCTGGCCAGGGAGGAGGCGGCGATGGCGGTTCCGGCTGACGCGCTGCCGCTGCGCTCCCCGGCACAGCCGCACGCTGGCGAGGTCACCGCGCCCGGCTCAGCGTGGCTGGTGGACCCGCAGACGCTGCTGCTGGTCGAGGACGACCCTGGCGACATGGTGCTGGTCGAGGAGCTGCTGACCGACAGCGGAGTCGGCGCCACGCTGTCCTGGGCGCGCAGCATGGCCGAGGCCACCCAGCTGCTGCGGGCCGAGGGCGTGCCCGGATGCGTGCTGCTCGACCTGCACCTGCCGGACGCCCAGGGCATCGAGGCAGTGACCCAGCTGCTGGCCGCCTGCCCGGCAGCCCCCGTGGTAGTGCTGACCGGTCTTGCCCAGGAGTCGGCTGGCCTGGCAGCGGTCGCGGCCGGAGCCCAGGACTTCCTGACCAAGGGCCAGGCTGCGCCTGGTGCGTTCGCCAGGGCGATCCGGTACGCGGCCCAGCGCAAGCACGTCGAGCAGGCGACGGCAGCGCTGCAGCTCAGTGCCCTGCGGGCAGAGGAGAACGCTCGGCTTGAGCGCGGGCTGCTGCCCACTCCGCTGCTGCGCACCAATACCGTCCAGGTGGTGACCAGGTACCTGCCCGGCCGGGCGCAGGCGCTGGTCGGCGGCGACTTCTACGACGTGGTCGAGACCGCTGACGGCACCGTGCACGCGGTGATCGGGGATGTGGCCGGGCATGGCGCGGCAGAGGCAGCGATCGGCGTGTGCCTGCGGGTCGCCTGGCGCTCGCTGGTCCTCGCCGGGACCAGCCCGCCTCAGCTGATGGAGCTGCTGGAGCAGATCCTGGTCGCTGAGCGGGAGGGCGAGCAGCTCTTCGCGACGCTGACACACCTGGCGCTGGCGCCTGACCGGCGGCATGCCGGGATCCTGCGGGCCGGCCACCCTGGCCTGCTGCTGCGCGCTGGTGCCGATGTCGAGCTCGTCGAGCGGGCCGGCGGGCCAGCGCTCGGCCTGGTGCCTGGCTTCGACTGGAAGGTCGATGAGCTGCGGGTGCCGCCCTCGGGCGCGATCGTGCTGTTCACCGACGGCCTCTTCGAGGGCAGGATCGGCCCAGGCCCGGAGCGGCTTGGCGAGCACGGTCTGCTCAAGGCGGCCAGGCAGCTATCCGGGCGGCCGGCCGGCCCGTTCGCCGACGGGCTGATCGGCCGGGCCGAGGCGGCGGCAGCGGACTACGGCGGACTCGCCGACGACATCGCGATCGTGCAGCTGGGCTGGACGGCAGCCAGATGAGCCCGCGCCGGCCAGCCGGCTTGCCCCGCTTTCCGCACCTCAATGTCCTCGGCTGGTTCCGGCTGGTGTTCGCGGCGATCGCGGTGCTCGTGCTCATCGGCGGAGTGATCATCATCGAGCTGCTGGCCCAGAACCGGCACGTGTCGGCCGAGCTGAACAACAAGCTGCTGCCGGCCCAGGCGCAGGCGTACCGGCTGCAAGGCTCGCTGCTGGACCAGGAGACCGGAGTCCGCGGCTACGCGATCACCGAGCGGGCGGATTTCCTGCAGCCCTACACGGGCGGCAAGGCGGTCGAGGCGGCAGCCGCGGCGCAGCTACGGGCGCAGGTCAGCGGTCATCCGCTGCTGCTCACCGACCTGGCCCGGATAGAGCAGGCAGCGCAGCAATGGCGGACGCGCTACGCGCAGCCGCTGATCTCGCAAGCCGGGCAGGGCACGCCTGGCACAGCGGAGAGCAGTGTGCTGCAGGGCAGCAAGGCCTCCTTCGACGGCCTCCGCGCGCTCTTCACCAGGCAGAACGTGAACCTGGCGCACGCCGTGGCGGCCGAGCGCGGACGGCTCGACCACGTCAGGACCGTCAACAACTGGGCCTTCGGCCTCATCCTGGCCGCGTTCCTGCTGGCGTCGGCGGCCACCACGGTCGTGCTGCACAACGCCGTTGTCCAGCCGCTGCGCCGGCTGCGCGCCGACTCCCGGCGGGTGGTTGGCGGTGATTACGCGCACCGGATCAGGCCGACCGGGCCGGCTGACCTGCGCGGAGTGGCCGATGACGTGGAGGCCATGCGCAGCGAGCTGGTCAGCGCGCTGGAAAGCGCCCGGTCATCCCAGGCGACGGCGACGCGGCAGGCCGCCGATCTCGACGCGCAGCAGGGGGAGCTGCTGCGGTCCAACGCCGAGCTCGAGCAGTTCGCCTACGTCGCCTCGCATGACCTGCAAGAGCCGCTGCGCAAGGTCGCCTCGTTCTGCCAGCTGCTTGAGAAGCGGTATGGCGATCAGCTCGATGACCGCGGGCGGCAGTACATCGGCTTCGCCGTCGACGGCGCGAAGCGCCTCCAGGTGCTGATCAATGACCTGCTGACGTTCTCCAGGGTAGGCCGGGCCGACGACGAGAGGTTCCGGATGCGGCTGCCGATGGACGTGGCGCTGGACAGCGCCCTGGCGGCGCTCAGTACCACGATCGAGGAGACCGGCGCGGTCATCGAGCGGCCGGAGAAGCTGCCAGCGGTGCTGGGCGACGCGACGCTGCTGGCGATGCTGTGGCAGAACCTGATCGCCAACGCGATCAAGTTCCGCTCGCCCGAGCGGTCACCGCTGGTCCGGATACCCCCGGCCGTCGAGGAGGACGGGAAGCTGCAGTTCTCAATCGAGGACAACGGCATCGGCATCCCGCCGGAGTTCGCCGAGAAGGTCTTCATCATCTTCCAGCGGCTGCACGGCCGGGACGTCTATCCGGGCACGGGTATCGGCCTGGCCCTGTGCAAGCGGATCGTCGAGCATCACGGCGGCGAGATCAGCCTCGACCCGGACTTCGCGCAAGGCACTCGCATCTGCTTCACTCTGCCCAGGATCGAACCCGCCGAGCGGGACCTGGCCGGCCGGCGCACCGCTGCTGTGGCCGCCGGCCCGAGCGACTCCAGCACCGAAGGGATCCCCGCATGATGGCCCCACCCCAGCTCATTGACGTCCTGCTCGTCGAGGACGACCCGGGCGACGAGCTGATGACCCGCGAGGCCTTCGCGGATAACAAGATCGCTAACCGGCTGCACGTCACCAGGGACGGCGAGGAAGCCCTTGACTTCCTCTACCAGCGCGGCGCGCACGCCAAGGCGCCAAAGGTCGACCTGGTGCTGCTGGATCTCAACCTGCCGAAGTACGACGGCCGCCAGGTGCTGGAGCAGATCAGGGCAGATCCGGCGCTGACCCACATGCCGGTGGTCATCCTCACCACGTCCTCGTCGGACGAGGACGTCATGGCCAGCTACAAGCTGCACGCCAACGCGTTCGTCACCAAGCCGGTGGACGTCAACCAGTTCATCAGCGCCGTGCGGCAGATCGACGACTTCTTCCTCAGCGTCGTCCGGCTGCCGCGCGGGTAGCGCCAGCGGCGCGGCAACCACCGGCGCGGCCGGCCAGCCCTAGTGGGGCATGCCGTGCGCCTGATCCGGGGCCGCGCTCCAGCCGCGCTCCGCCGGCTCGAACGAGCTCTCTCCGGCTGCCGCGTTACTGGTCAGCAGCCCGCGCTGGGTGAGCTTGGCCAGTGCCTGGTCTAGCGCCTGGTCGTCGAGGTCAGCCGCCGCGGCGATCTGGCTGCGGGTCGCCGGGCGGCCGGTGTACTCGAGCGTGGCGATGGTCTCGTAGAGGTAGGTGTCGGTGTCGGTCAGGCCCTGCGTGTCCGTCTGCACCGGGTCGCCGTGCGTGCCCATGCGCCACCTCCTGGTTGAGCCGCGGGTGCCCGGGTTAGCTGTCGCCGCACTCGATCGCCGCCTTGCGGAGCTTGGCCAGCGCTGCCGCCGCGGACTCGGCAGTCTGGCCGGCGGCAGGCGCCCGCTCTCCGGCCGACGCGGCGCGCTCACCCTGCGTCCTGGTCTTGCTGACCTCGCGGCCGAGCCGCCTGGCTTCCTCTGGCCCGACGGCGCGGCGCAGTAGCGGCCAGATCTCTTCTTCCTCGGCCATGTGCTCAAGGCCCGAGCTGATGATCTCGCCACGGCGCCCTTCGGCGCCTGCGGCGCTGCTGCCTAGCTTCGCCAGCGCGGCGAGCGCCCGTCTGATTTCCTCGTGATCCCGGCTCAGCAGCTCGAAAACGTCTGCCTGATCGGGGGACATGCGACCCCGTCACCTCCCGGCCCGCTGCACTGCGGGCCAACTGCCTGCGATCTAGCTCTTCAGGTCAGCTACCCGGCTGACCGGTGCTGAACCACAAGCGGCCTGCTGGCCCCCGCCGCTGGCTGGCTGCCCGCGACTCGCCTGGCCTGGTCAGAGCCAGTCCTTGCGGCGGAAGACGAAATACAGCGTCACGGCGATCACGACCATGAGCGCGAGTGCGGTGGCGTATCCGGTGGTCCTGCCGAAGCCGGGGTACGGCACGTTCATACCGTAGAAACCCGTGATGAACGTCGGCACCGCGATGATCGCCGCCCAGCTCGTCACCTTCTTGGTGATCACGTTCATCCGGTTGCTCTGGATCGTAAGGTTCGTCTCGAGGATGGTGGAGACCATGTCACGCAGGCTCTCGGTCCACTCGGTCGCGCGCAGCACATGGTCGTACACGTCCTGGTAATACGGGTAAAGCGGCTCAGCAACGACGCCGAGGTCTCGCCGCATCAGCGTGTTGACGACCTCCCGCATCGGCAGCACGATCCGGCGCAGCAGCACCAGGCTCTTACGCAGCTCGAAGCTGCGCCGCTGCACGTCGCGGTCCTTGGGCTGGTCGGAGAACAGGTAGTCCTCCAGGTTCTCGATCGAGTCGTCGAGCGCCTGCACGGCAGCGAAATGGGTGTCGACAAGGTTGTCGATCAGCCCGTAAAGCAGGTATCCGACCCCGTGCTCGCTCAGGTCGGTGCTGGCATCCCAGTAGTCGAGCACCGCGCCGATATCCAGCCGGTCATCCTTGCGGATGGTGATCAGTGCGCGCGCGGTGATGAACGCGGCGAGCTCGCTGGTGGCCAGCTCGCCGGTGTCCTGATCGAGCCGCACCGCGTAAGCGGCCAGGAACAGGTGACTGCGGTAACGGTCGAGCTTGGGACGCTCGTGCGGCAGCAGCGCGTCTTCGACGGCCACCGGGTGCAGGCCGAATTCCTCGCTCAGCACCCCGAGGTCATGCTCGTTCGGATCCCGCAGGTCCAGCCAGATCACCGAAGCCGGGTCGGCCAGGTAGTCGCTGATGTCAGCGACCGGGAAGCCCTCTTTCTTCAGCACGCCGTCCTGGTAGAGCCGCGTCCTTGCCTGGCAGCTTGTCCCGCTCGACGGGGCGATGGCCGCCGCCGCCGCCGAGTCAGCCTTGCTGCCGCTCAGGGTGAGCGCGCCGCTGGCATCGGCGCCGGTGATAGTAGCGCCGGGCGTGCTGCCAGCGCCGTCGCGGCCTGCCTGGGCAGCCGGCCGCGGATGCTCGCCGGTCATTTCACGCTCCCGGATCGAGATCGGCCCGGCCCGTGCCGGAGCCAGCTCCATTGTGCCTGGTCGCAGGCCAGGCCGGCGAACCGGCTGAGATCCTGCAATCGCGTGCCGGTCGTTTCGCGCGGCTCAGCCGGGTAGTAAAGCCCCAGCATCCGCGCAGGTCGCGGCCCCACCTGAAGGAGATCGGAGATAGCACCATGGGCTTGACCGCTCGCCAGCAGCGGATCCTCGACGGCATCAGCGGGGCGCTGCAGGCGCGCGATCCGCAGCTGGTCGGCATGTTCTCGACCTTCGCCAGGCTGAACCGGAACGAGCCGCTGCCGTGGCGCGAGCAGCTGGTGCCAGGGCCGCTGATGCGGGCCGCCGGCGGCATGCGGCTGACCTGCGCCCCCCGCCCGCGGCTGCTCGCCCTGGTGTTCACGCCGGTGCTGCTCGCGCTCATCGCGTGCCTGCTGCTGGCCAGCCCGCTTGGCGGCGGCCAGCGCGGCTGCGGCTCGATGCTCGGCATCCACGCGCTTCAGCTGGCCGGCCAGGCGGAATGCTCTGCCCCGCCGGCCGGGTCCTCCGCCCCGTTGTGGCCCGCGCTGCGCGACCCGCTGATCAGCCGCTAGTTTTCCCGGTACTCGTCGTACTCGTAGGTCTGCCCGTCGGCTTCTCGCCCGGCCTGGTGCCCAGCCTGATCCTGGCCGGCCGGCTGCTCGTGCCCGGCGCCGTGCTCGTGCCCGGCGCCGTGCTCATGCCCCGCTGACTGTTCGGAGCCCACGGCCTCGAATTCCGAGGTGTCGTACTCGGCGCTCGCGTCAGGGACCGGCGGCGGGCCAGGGTCTTCCTCGGACCGTATCGGCTGCACGCTTTCCAGCGCCTCAGGGTCGATGTGCACGTAAGACGGATAGTTGGCCTCGTCGATGTGCCCGACCACCGGCCCGCCGCGGCCCCGGCGCACGATGATCCTGCGCCGCAGCCAGTTGTCCCCGCTCCGGTTGAGCAGCAGGCCAGCGACCCCGACCAGCATGATCACTACGCCGGCGACCTGGAGGTTCAGGAATCGGGGATGAGCCGTCACGGCGAAGGTGAGGATCGCGCCGAAGGCCACCAACGTCAGGCATGTGGCGGTTCTCATGTTTTATCCTTCCGATGAGCCCTGCGCTGATGATCGTGGAAAAACTCGACATGTCGCAGGTTCGCCACGCCGGCGCCTGCCGGGTACCCGGCGCCTGCCGGGCCAAACGGCGCCGGCGGGGCGCCAGCCCGGCGGGAGTCAATGGCTGGTGATGTTTGGAGTGGCCGGCCAGGGAAACCTGCCGGATGGCTTTACCGCAAATGGGCGGCCTGTAGTTCAACAGTATGCAGCGAAAGCATTGACTCCCGGAGGCTCCGAATGCGCGCGGTTTCTGTGCTGATCGTCATCTGGCTGGTTATTGGCGCCATTGCCGCGGGTCAGCGGCACTACTACAACGGCTCGGTCAATTCCTGCGTCAAGGCGGGCACCATCGCGCTGACGATCGTGGCTGGGCCGCTCAACTACTTCGGCGTGAACCCCAAGATCCGCTGCACGGCACCGAAGCCGAGCAGGTGACGGCTCCGAGCCAGGAGATCCGCCAGGTGGTTCCCGCCATGCTGACGGGCCAGCTGCGGCGCGGCCGTGCCCTCGGCGGGGATCTGGCCGCCGAGGGCAGCGCGACGCTGGTCAGCCTCGACGGGGAAGACTGGCGGGCGAGCGGGGCATGCGTGAACTCCGATCCGGAGATCTTCTTCCCGCTGCCGCGCGGCGGGCGGGCACAGCTCGCCAGGGCCAGGGCGCTCTGCGCGCGCTGCCGGGTCCGCGAGCCCTGCCTGGCTTTCGCCTTGCGTACCCGCCAGGAGTACGGCATCTGGGGCGGGCTGACCGAGGATGAGCGCCGCGCGCACCGCCGCGCCAGCAGGCGCAGGACTGCAGCGGCCCGCTAGTGACGGCCGTTACTGTTAGGCAGGTGCAGGGCCGGTTCGGCATTACGCTGGGCCAGCCGGGCAGCTGCCCGCTGACCTCGTAGAGGTGACGCGAGTGGCCGTCGGCGCGACTAAATGATGCCGGAGGCATGTCCGCGTGGCGAATCCGCACTTCGCAAACCTTGGCGATGTCTGGAAGCACCTGCTGCTCGCCGAGGTCATCAGCGAGCTGCGGCCTGAGCACTACGTCGAGACCCACGCCGGGTCGGCCAGTTACCCGCTGACCGGCGACGCCGAGCGCTGCCTCGGTGCGCAGATGTTCCTTAGCGCGTCAGCGGAACTCGAGCCACTGCTCAGCAGCCCCTACCGGCGGCACATCCTGGAGTTCGCCAGGGCCGCCGAGCCGTCGTATCCAGGTTCGCCGCTGCTGGCGATGATGCTGCTCGGCCACGGGTGCCGTTATGTCTTTTGTGACACGGACCCGGCGAGCATCGCAGATCTGCGGGCCGCGCGAGAACGTCTCGGGCTGCCCGACAAGGTCCGGCTGATCTGCGGTGATGGCCTGGCTGAGACAGCGGCGCTGCTGCAAGGCAATGGCATCGGCGCGGCCAGCCTTATTCACGTCGACCCTTTCGACTTCGGTGCGGCCGGCGCCGGCGCCCCCAGCGCGCTTGAGCTGGTCGCCTGCCTTGCTGCCGCGGGCATCCCGACGTTCGCCTGGTACGGGCTGGCAGCCGCATCGGCCGCGAACGAGCTGCTCCATGAGGTGACCGGCGCGGCGCCCGCGGCTCTGGCCTGCTGTGCCGAGCTGCGTGTCAGCGGACGGCGGGCGAACGCGGCGGGCATCGGCTCGGGCTGCGGAGTCCTGTTCGCCGCGCCGGACCTGGCCCCGGCTGGGCCGATGCGGCGAGCCGCCGACGCCTTCGTTCTGGCCTTCAACGAGCACAGTGCCGCGGCCGGGGCCGGCCTGCGGGTCACGAGCACCTTCGCCATGTCCGGCGGCAGCGCCGGCTGACGAGCGGCAGCGCCAGGGCTTGCGAGGCCGGGCTGCTGGGCACGCGTGCACCAGTTCCTGGCCGGCCGCCGCCTCGCGGCGCTGCTGCGGCAGCGGGAGTAGCACCGGATCGGCCCGGCGGAGGACGACGGCCGGGCGGGCGGCGGGGCAGGCTGGCTTGGTGATGCCAGCCACCGCGGTGCGATCGCAGCCGGTCCCGCTGCTGTTCCTGCTCGCCGACACCGGCGGCGGGCACCGCAGCGCCGCGCTGGCGGTGCGCGAGGCCATTGAGCAGGCGCACCCCGGCCAGTTCTCGGTGACGTTCTGCGACCCGCTCGCCGGGCCTGGCGTGCCCTGGCCGCTGCGGCTGCTGACCAGCCTGTACGGGCCAGCGGTCCGGCTGGCCACGCCCGCCTGGGCGGCCGCTTACTACCTCACGAACTCCCGCCCGGCGGTCTGGCTGCTGGAGCGAACGGTGCTGGCGCTCGCCGTCCGGCCGCTGGCCAGCATCCTCACGCGGCTCAGGCCCGCGCTGATCGTCTCGTTTCATCCGCTGGCCAGCCCGCCGGTCGGCCGGGCCAGGCGGGCGCTGGCCGGCCTGCCGCTGCTCACCGTCGTCACCGACCTGGCCGGCTGGCACGCCTCCTGGCGCGGCGGCCGGCCTGCGCGGATCATCGCGCCGGCCGCGGGGACCGCTGGCCTGCCCGTCGGCGGCCAGTTCCAGGCGCGGCCAGCCAGCCAGCGGGAGCGCGCACGGCTGCGCCGGTCGCTCGGGCTGCGTCCCGGTTCCTTCACCGTCCTGCTGGCCGGCGGCGGGGAGGGCTACGGCGCGCTGGCCAGGCAGGCCGCCGCGATCCTGCGGCTGCCCGGCGACTTGCAGGTCGCCGTGATCTGCGGGCGCAATCTGGCCCTGCGGCGCAGGCTTGCCCGGCTGGCCGGCCGGGAGAACCGGCTGACCGTGCTGCCGTTCGTGGACAATATGGCGGCCTGGCTGCGCAGCGCCGATGTGTGCGTCACCAAGGCCGGCCCGGCGACGATCGCCGAGGCGGCCTGCTGCGGCACCCCGCTGCTGCTCACTTCCCACCTGCCTGGACAGGAGCGCGGCAACATCGAACTGGTGGCCGGCGCCGGAGCAGGCCGCCTGGCAGCCAGCCGGCCGGCCGCGCTGGCCGCGCAGATCAGCCGGCTGCGCGGTGATCCGGCCGCGCTGACGGCCATGCGGGCCGCCGCGGCGAGGCTCGGCAGTCCGGCCGCGGCCGGTCAGGTGGCCGACGCCATCGCCGCGCTGGCCCTGCCTGCCGGAACGCGCGGCGGCGCTGTGCTGCGAGGCAGCAATGCCGCTGGCTGACCGGCCGGCCGGAGCCGCCGCCCGCAGGCTGCTGTACGGCGCGGCGGCTGGTGCGCTGCTGTACCCGGCGGCGTCGCAGCTGCGGGTGCGGCGGGCAGCACGGCCGCAGACGGATGAGTGGCGCCGGCTGCCGGTGGCGCCCGGCGGCAGCACGATGCTGGGCCTCAGCTTCCGGCCGCTGCAGGCGGAGACGTTCGGGCTCGACCAGCGGGCCGCGCTCGCCCGGCTGCTCGGTTACCCGTATCAGCTGATCCGGCTGCCTGCCTACTGGAACCGGATCGAGCGTGAGCCGGGACGGTTCGATACCGCCGGGCTCGACTGGATGATCGAGGCGGCCGAGCAGGCTGGCAAGCGAATCATCGTCTGCCTGGGGCCGGTGAAGGCCTTCGGCTATCCGGAGTTCTTCGTGCCCGGTCATCAGCTGCCGCGGCCGCTGCCCGAGGGCGAGCTGATCGGGCCAGCCGGGCACGCCGTCCTGCTGCGGGCTGCCACGACGTTCGCTACCGCCCTGGTAGAGCGCTACCGCGATCGCCAGGCGATCGTCGGGTGGCAGGTCGAGCACGAGGCAGTCGACCCGCTGGGGCTCGAGCACTCGTGGCGGCTGTCCGACGCGTTCGCGCTGGCCGAGGTGAGCGCCGTCCGCGCGGCCGACCCGGCTCGGCCGGTACTGCTCAGCGGCTTCCTGCCTGCCTCCGCGCCGGTCGCGCTGCAGCAGTGGTGGCGGACCAGAGGGCAGGGTGACTCGCTGGCCTTCGCGGGGCGGGCCGCCGACATCGTCGGCATCGACTTCTATCCACGGCACGCGGTGCTCTCCGCGGCCGGGCTGACCATGTACCTGGACGGGAGCCGGTCCTCGTGGCACCGGTTGCGGCTGCGGCGCGTGCTCGCCAGCGCGGCGGCCGGTGACAGGCGGGTGATGATCGCCGAGGGCCAGGCGGAGCCGTGGGAGGCGGTGACGACGCCGCCGAGCCCGGCCGGCCGGGTGATGTACAGCTGCCCGCCCGAGCAGATGATCAGGAATTACAGCCTTGCCGCGCGCTGGCAGCGCCATCTGCCTGGCGGGCTTTGGGCCTACCTGTTCTGGGGCGCTGAGTACTGGCTGCTGCGAGCCAGTCAGGGCGACCCGAGCTACCTGCAGGCGTTCGAGCGCGTGCTGCAAGAGAGCTAGCGGGAGCGCTCGCGGTGGTTGAAGATGGCTGCGCCGGCGCCGAGCAGCACAACGAAAAGGACCCCGGTGACGGCGGCGTCGACGGCGGGGGGCGGCGTCACGGCCGCCTGGTAACTGGGCGTGCCAGCGTAGTAGCCGGCCCGCAGCAGGCCGACCGCGTACCGCAGCGGCATCGCCGCGCTCAGCGCCGCCAGGTAAGGCGGCAGGCCGCTGGCCGGAAACAGCACGCCGCCCAGCACGTACTGCGGAATGATCAGGAACTGGAAGACCTGCATGGCCGCGCGCTGGTTCGGCAGTGCCGCCACGGTCGCCAGGCCGAACGCACCGCCGAGCAGGCAGCACCCGATCCCGGCCGCGAGCATCAGCCCGAGCTGGGCCAGGCCGATCCGGACCCCGAACGCGGCGGCGAAGCCGACGATGCAGGCGCCCTGCGTCAGCGACACCAGCGTCTCGCCGGTGATCTTGCCGCCGACCAGGGTCAGCCGCCAGACAGGGGTGACGAACAGCTCGCGGGAGAAGTCGTTCTCCCTGTCTTCCGCGATCGAGATCAGTCCGGCCGCGGCCGACTGGAACAAGGTCGCCGCGAGCACCCCGGTAAAGGCCAGCGTGCGCGCGTCGAGCCCGGTAGCGGGGCCGACCAGTGGCTGCAGCACGCCGCCGAGCCCGCCGATCAGCAGCACGGGAAAGGCCAGGTTCACCGCGAGCCTGACCCGGTCGCGCAGCAGCTTGAGCACATCCCGCTGGGCGATCGCCAGCAGCGCGGCCAGCTCGGCTGGCAGCCGCCTGGCCGGCCGGCCAGGCGGCTGTGCGCCTTCCGGGTCCTGCCCGGCCAGCATGTCCCTGCCCTGGCCGCCCGCGTGACCGGCGGCACGCCGCTCGCCGGGCAGCAGCCCGCTGCTCATCCGGCCCTGCCGAGCAGCAGCAGGTAGGCATCCTCCAGGGACGGCTCGGCGATCCGCAGCTGGGTCAGCCGGGCGGTGACCCCGGCCAGGACGCGCTGCGGGCTGGTGCCCGCCAGGCTGACCCGCAGCGGGCCCTGTCCCGCCGGGACCAGCCCCGCCGTGATCAGCTCGCGGCGCAGCAGTTCCCGGTCGCCGGAGTCCAGCACCAGCTCGGGCCTGGCATACCTGGCCTTGAGCTGCGCCGGGCTGCCGGATTCGATCACGCGGCCGTGCGCCAGCACGCATATCGCGTCGGCTGTCTCAGCCTCAGCCAGGAAATGCGTGGTCAGGAACACGGTGGTGCCCAGCTCTCGCCTCGCCTCGCGCAGGTAGCTCCAGAGGCTGCGGCGGCTCTGCGGGTCAAGGCCAGCGGTCGGCTCGTCAAGGAACAGCACCCGCGGGCGGTGCATCAGCGCGCGAACGATCTCCAGCTTCCGCCGGGTACCGCCGGACAGGTGGCCGGCCGGCTGGCCGAGCACGCCGGACACGCCGAGCACGGCCGCCAGATCCTGGACCTGCCGCCGGTAGGCAGCGGGCATCAGCCGGTAGAGCGGCCGCCACGGGTAAAGCCCGTAGAGCACTGCGTGCAGCCGGATGTTCTCCTCGGCGGTCAGCCTGAGATCAAGGGACTGCTGCTGGAAGACGATGCCAAGGTCGCGGCGGATCGCCGTTGGCTCAGTGCTGAGGTCATGGCCGCCGATCAGCACGGTGCCCGAAGTCGGCCGCAGCGTGGTGGTGAGCACCGACACGGTGGTGGTCTTGCCGGCGCCGTTGGGCCCGATCAAGCAGAACAGCTGTGCTTGCTGCACGTCGAAGGACACCCCGTCGACCGCGTTGCCAGCAGCGGCCCGGTACCGCTTCACCAGGTCACGCACCTGAATGACGGTCAAGCCGGCGCCCGGAGCCTGCGGTACCTGGCGTCCAGGCCGCGGCGGGCGGCCAGCCCGGCCAGCGCTGCGGCAGCGCGGCTGACCAGCGCGGCCGGCAGGTAAGGCGCCCGGACCTCGCGCTCGAAGTCGCGCATGAACAGCGCCAGGTCGAGCGGCCTTGGCAGGCTGCGGGCAGCCGCGTGCTGATCGGCTGCCAGGGCTGCCGCCGTCGCCAGCAGCTCGGCCATGCCGAGGGCCGGGCGCGTCTCGACCAGCAGCCGGGCGGCTGACGGGCCGGCGTTGGCGAAGTGGTGCACGGTGCCGGGCGGGACCCGCACCGTGTCGCCTGCCGCGGCGGTGACCCGCCGCCGGCCAACCCGGAACCTCATCTGCCCGGCTAGCACCGTGAACCGTTCCTCCTGGCTTGGGTGCGCGTGGCTGCTCGGCACCTTTCCGCCGGGAGCCAGCGTGAGCTCCCAGACCAGCGCCGCGCCACCGGTCTGCGCGGCGGTGCGGCGGATCACGATCCGCTCGCCGCTGATCGGGTTCTCGATCGCCTGGCCCGCGGCCTGCATGAACGCTCCGCTCTGTCGGTAACCGGCGCCGCTGCTCGCCGGGCTGGCCTCGTCTCGGTCCAGCATGGCCGCGCCCGGTCAGGTCAGGCGTCGGCCGCGGGAAGGATCCGGCGGTACGCCGTCGGACGTACCCGCCGGGCCGCGGCATGCCCGTGCTGCGCGGCCTAGCATCGGGTGGATGAGCGCAGAAGGCGAGCCGCTGGCGCCAGCGGCACCAGGCGTCCCCTCGCGCACCAGCCAGGTGGTGGCGCTGACCAGGGCGGAGCTGCCGCGGCCGTGCTTGCCGGACGGTGACCCCGACGCGCAGCGGCTGCTGTGCGACGGCATGCGCCCGGCGCGAGTGCCAGGGCTGCTGACGAGACTCGCCGCCAGGACCCGGTTCTTCGACGGCCGCGTCATGGCGGCCATCGCGTCCGGCATCAGCCAGGTGGTGATCCTCGGCGCCGGGTACGACGACCGGGCGCTGCGCTTCGGCTCACCTGGCGTGCGGTTCTTCGAGGTCGACCAGCCGGCTACCCAGCAGGACAAGGCCGCCCGGCTGGCCTCGCTGCGCTCGACGGCTGCCAGGCCGGTGCTGGCCGCAGCGGACTTCGGCCATGACGACGTCGCGGCAGTCCTGGCGGGCAGCGGGCACGATCCCGGCCGCCCTTCGCTGTTCTTGTGCGAGGGGCTGCTGGTGTACCTGGACCAGCGGGTGACCACGCGGCTGCTCGGCGGACTGCGCGCCAGCGCCGCGGCTGGCAGCACGCTCGCCGCCAGCCTGGCGGTGCACGCCGACGGGCTCGACTCAGGCCGTGTCGTCCAGGTGGCGAACGCGCGCCGCCGCACCGCGTCTGCCGAGCCCTGGCGCACGATCCTGCCCCCTGAGCGGCACCTGGCGCTGATCACCGGGGCTGGCTGGCTGGTCACCGGTCAGCTCGACGCGGCTGAGCTTGAGCCGGCTGTCGAGCCGGGCAGGTCCCTGCTGGTCACCGCGACGCCAGCGACCGCCGCTGACCAGCCGGCCGAGCCTGCTGGCGAGGCGGCGAAGGGCGGCGAGCCGGGCTAGCCGCCCCGGCACGCCGCTGACCGGTCAGCCGGGCAGCCTCAGCTCAGCGAACAGCGCGCGGTGGTCACTGCCGGGCAGCTGGTGCACCGATGTGCCGAGCACCGCGCAGCGGCGGTCGGCCAGCACGTGGTCGATGGTCAGCAGTGCTGGCCTGCCGCGCGGCGCCGGACCCCAGGTAAGTTCCAGGCCGTGCCCGGCCATGGCTGCCGCGTCGGCGTAGCCGCGCCGCAGCAGGCCGCGGAATGCGGCGTGGTCGAGGGTCGAGTTGAAGTCACCGGCGAGGATCACCGGCTCGGTGCCAGGGCCGGGCAGCGCGGCCAGTTCCGCTCGCCAGCTTGCTGTGGCGCGCGGCGACAGGGGCGCCTTGGGCGGGGGCAAGTGCACGCAGACCAGCTCGACGGGCACCCCTCCCGGCAGCCGCAGCCTGGCGCTGCACCGGGTGATGTGGCCGGCGGCCAGCGGCAGTCCTGCGCTCAGCGGGTACCTGGCATAGATCCCGCTGCCGAGCGCGCCACGCTCGGCAGGCATGGTCACCTGGTGCGGTAGCAGGGCGGGCAGCCCGGCGAGCTGCAGCCGCTCGACCATGTCGTCGGTCAGCTCCTGCACCAGCAGCACGTCGGCGCCGGTGCTGCTGACCAGCGCGGTGAGCGTCGCCGCGTCAGCCCGGCCGGCCAGCAGGTTGCCGGTCAGCAGCCGAAGTGGCTGGCCGGCCGCGGGTGTCGCTGGCTGGCGCAGCGCCCGCGGCACGACCGCCGCGGTGAGCGCCGCCGCGGCGAGCGCGGCCGTCGCGCTGGTGCCCCGGCCCCGCATCAGCAGCGCGCTCGCCCACGCCACGGCTGCCGCCTGCGGGGTGAAGCTCAGCGCCGGCACGGTCCAGCCAGGCGCAGCCGCTGCCCGGTCGGCGCCGGCCAGCCTGGCCGCCGCCCAGCCGGCCAGACCGCCGGCCACCGCCCGCTCGGCCCACCGGGCGACCAGGCCGGCCGCGCCCGGCCCGGCCGGCCGGCCGCCTGGCTGGCCTGCCCGCCCGGCCGGCCCGCCCGTCACCACTGCAGCCTCTGATCGTCTGGCAAGCTTCCTCGTCACCTCGTTCTGTGCCTCGTGCCGGCACCAGCACATGATTCCAGGGCAGCCGGCTTGGCCGGCCAGCATCGCCGGGTGTCGTGCTCTGTCGCCTCCCGCCGACCTCAGCCGCGGCGTCCGGCCGGTGCGCCGCCTCAGGCGGCCGCGGCGCGCAGCGACCGGTAGAGCAGCCGCTGGTCGCCGAGCCGGCGCCGCAGCTCGCGCTCCAGCCCGCCGATCGGAACCAGGTTCTGCGGCGCGCGCGGATCCCGGTGCGGCGAGCTGGCCAGCGGCGGCAGCAGGCGCGCGGTGAGGTCGGCCAGCGCCACCGCCCGGCCTGGCGGCAGGTCGGCAGCGCATTCCAGCCGCACCACGCCGGACCAGGGCGCGCCGTGCCCGCCAGGCAGCGCCAGGTACCAGGACGTGCGGCGCCACGTGGTGCCGACAGTGAAGACCGGCGTCCGCTGGCCAGCCCCGAGCGCCGCCACCACCGCAGCCTGCTCGGCTGGCAGGTAGGAGGCATGGTGCGTCTTGACGTACCCCACGGTGCGGTCGAGATGCGTCCGGCCGCGCAGCGGCCCGTCGACTACCAGCAGATCGTCAGCATCCGGATGCGCGCCGCGGTACTGCATCGCCAGCTGTACCTCGGCGTCGGCGAGCCGCTGCTGCAGCGCGAGCGACAGCGGGTCACCGCCCACCGAGCGCCCGGCCAGCCATGCCGGGTAACGCCCGTGCCTGGTCACCAGCTCGGTCGCGGCCCGGGCGGTGGTGAACAGCCCGCGCTGCACGGTGACCTCGGTGAGGCGGGCCGCGCCGTCACACGCGACCAGGCCAGCTGCCAGCGAAGCAGCGATGCCCGGCGCTGGCTGCGGCCCGCTGCCGTGCACCCAGATCCTGGCGTCAATCCGCCGCACTCCGTCGAGGAACAGCACCGTGCGGGGCAGCGCCTGGCCTGGGTCGGGATCGACCGGCCGCCATTGCCCGGCCGGCAGCTCCAGGTCAAGCACCAGCTCGGCGCTGGACTCGGGCAGCACGCCGGCGCCGGCCTCCTCGCTCAGCGCCTGCCCGTAGCCGGGGTCCCATGGGTCGACGGTGAAGGTGACGCCAGCCCGGCCGTCCGGCCGGGTCACCGGCCGTCCCGGCGCAGCGTGGAGCCCTGGCCGGTGCGGGACACGACGAAGCGCACCGGCACCCGCTCGGCCAGGGCAGGCACGTGCGTCACGATGCCGACCATCCGGTCCGAGCTTGCCGCCAGCCGCTCCAGCGTGGCGGCGACCGTCTCGAGCGAGTCAGCGTCGAGCGTGCCGAAACCTTCGTCCAGGAACATCGAGTTCAGGTCGCGCTGCCCGGCCGACAGCCCGACGACCTGACGGGACAGCGCGAGTGCGAGGGCGAGCGAGGCCTGGAAGGTCTCGCCGCCGGACAGCGTGTGCACCGGCCGCCGCGCGCCGGCGTCCTCGAAGTCGATCACGACCAGCTCGTTGCGGTCATCGCGGTCGAGCTGGTACTGCCCGCCGGAAAGCTCAAGCAGGGTTGCTGATGCCTCAGCCACCAGCGAGTCGAGCGCCTCGCTGCACAGCCACCGCTCGAATGAGCTCGAGCGCAGCAGCAGGCCAAGCTCGGTCGCGACCTGCTCCTCTTCCCTCGCGGCGCTGGCCGCCCTGGCTAGCCGGTCGGACTGGCGGCGGTCCCGCCGGATCGTGTCGAGCCGTGCCTCCACCCTGGCCCGGCGCTCGGCGAGCGCCGTCGTCGCCCTGGCCGGCTCGGTCACGTCGTCGATGCCCAGGCCGGCCAGCAGCGCAAGAACCGCGCCCGCCGCGTCGGCCACCTGCGCGCGGGATGCGGCGGCCGCAGTGTCAAGCTCCGCCTGTCGCTCGGCCCGCTCGGCCGCCTGCCCGCCGGACCAGGACGCCAGCGACCGCCAGCCGGCCGCCAGGCCGCCGTCGTCCACGGCCGGCGCGCCGAGCGCCACAAGCGCGTCCCTGGACCGGGTCAGCATGGCCCTGGCCTTCTGCTCGGCGCCGCCGAGTGCCGCACGGTCACGCTCGGCGGCCGCGGCCTGCGCACGCCGCCCGGCCGTCTGCCGTCGGGCCTCCTCCAGCGCCCTGGCCGCGGCGTTGATCGCAGCCAGCGATCCGGCCGCGGTGTCGGCGGCCGGCGCGCCGGCCAGAGCGTCATCAAGGTCAGCGATCTGCCGGCCGGCCTGCTCGGCAGCGCCACGCGCTGCGTCGGCGCCGGCCGCGGCCGCGCGGTGCGCGGCCTGCGCGCGCTGCAGGGCCGCCTCCGCGCGGCCGGCGGCCTCGCGTGCTCGGACCAGGCCTGCTGGCGGCAGGTGAGCGGGCAGGCTGGCGACTAGCTGGCCGCAGACCGGGCACTCGGCGCCGGCCCGCAGTCCGCCGGCCAGGTGCGCCGCCGCGTCAGCCCGCTCGGCACTAGCCAGGCCGTCACGAGCACTGCGCAGTCCTCGTTCTGCCTGCTGAAGTTCCGCCGCCCGCTCGCGTTCCGCCTGCTGCCTGGCGGTGAGCTGACGCTGCTGCTCGCGCTGCCCGGCGGTCAGCCGGCTGCGCTGCGCGTGCGCGGTCACCACCTGCTCGGTCAGCGCGCGGTCCGGCAGGTCAGCCAGCGCCGACGCGGCCGCCTGCTCAGCCGCCAGCGCGCCGTCGATCAGCTCACGGCCGGCCGCCACTCGCTGCTCGGCGTCGGCGATCAGGCTGGCCAGCTCGCTCACCTCGGCCGGCACCCGCAGCGCGGTGAGCAGCCGGTGCTCGTCGCGGTTGGCGGCGGCCAGCTTGTCGGCCTGGCCGGCCTGCTGCCGGAGCAGGTCGAGCCCGGCCAGTGCCTGCTCGGCGGTGTCCGCCGCGGCGCTGAGCGCAGCCAGCTGCCCGGCGGCCTCCCGCTCGGCCTCGGCCGTCGCGCCAGCCAGGTCAGCCCGCGCCGCCCTGGCGTGCTCGGCGCGCTCGGCCGCGAGCCGGGCCCGGTCCCTGGCCCGACGCCCGACCTGCTCGTACACGCCGAAGGCGAGCAGCTCGACCAGCAGGTCCTGGCGGGCGCTCGCCTTTGCCTGCAGGAACTCGGCGAACCTGCCCTGTGGCAGGAGCACCGACTGGGTGAAATGCTCGTAGCTGAGCCCGAGCAGCTCCTGCACCACGGCCTTGACCTGGTCGGGGCCCTCGGCCAGCTGCTCGGCGCTGGCCTGCAGCAGCTCCTCGACCGGCGCGGTGGCCGGGACGGCGGAATCGAGTCGTTCCAGCCGCGCCTCCCTGGTGTGCACCTGACCGCGTGCGTCCCGGCTGAGCGCGCGGACCGCGGCGTAGCGGCGGCCAGCCAGCTCGAAGACCAGGCATACCCGGCAAGCGTTCGCGGCGGGCGCCAGCGCCTGCGCGATCGCGTTCTGGCTGCCCCAGCGCGGGACCGTGCCGTAGAGCGCGAAGCACAGGCCGTCGATCAGCGTGCTCTTGCCCGAGCCAGTCGGCCCGGTCAGCGCGAAGAATTCGACATCGGAGAAGTCGACGCTGGCCGGCTGGCGGTAGCTGCCGAACCCGTCGAGCAGCAGCCGCAGTGGTCGCATCCGGCGCCTCCTGGCTGACGGCGTCCCCGGCGCGCTGCCAGGGGTCGCATGGTCTGGCTGCCTGGCGAGCCTACGTCCGCCGGCAGACAGTTTTCCGGCGTTCGCGGCGGACGCCGGCCGCTGGCTAGGCAGGCGGCTGCGCGGTCACCTCGTCGAGCAGCTCGGCGAACATCGCCGCGATCCGCTGGTCGCCGTCCTTCTTCTGCTCGGCCAGGTAGTCGCCGAACAACTGCTGCGGACTGCGCCCGGCCCGGCTCGGCCGCGCGGCGCCCTGCCCGCCGGGCCCCGGCCGGAACTGCTCGTCGAGCTGGACCTCGAGCACGTTCGGCAGCTTGTCCCTGACCAGGTCGCCGAGGCCGGCCCTGGCCGGCTCGAGCAGCACCACCCGCAGGTACGCCTCGCCTGCCTGCTCGCCGGCCGCGACCACCTCGTCCAGCGTGCCGCGCAGCGTGCGCAGCCGGCGTCCGCCAGTCACCGGCAGCGGGCGGACGTCGGCCCGGATGCCGGGCTCGGCGGTCACCACCAGCACGACGTTCTCGTTGTCCTGCTCACCGAAGTCGATCGGCAGCGGCGAGCCGCTGTAGAAAGCCGGGCAGGCGGCCGGTATCTCCTGCTGCCGGTGCAGGTGCCCGAGCGCCGCGTAGTGCGCGCTGGCCGGCAGCATGCTGGCGGGCAGCTCGTAGTCCAGCGCGCTGGCCGGCTCCCGCTCGCCGCCGCCGCGGCGGCCGCCAAGCAGCGTCACGTGCGTCATCACGACGCTGACCTCGTCACCGGTGAAGCCCTCGGTCAGCAGGCCGACGATCTGCGCCACCCGGCGGGCGTAGTCGAGCGTGTGCTCGGATGCCTCGTGCAGCAGCACCTCGGCGGCCCGGACCGCGTACCGGTGCGACAGGTACGGCAGCGCAGCGACCGCGAGGTCCTCGCCGCCGCGGGTGCGCAGCCGCAGCGTGCCGCCGGCTTCCGGGCGCTTGGGCGCGCCGAGAATGTGCAGCCCGAGCTGCCCGAGGGCCGGCCGGTAGACCGCGTCGAGCAGGTTCTGGCTGTCGTGATTGCCAGCGATCGCCACTACCTGGCGGCCGTCGTCGCGCAGCGCCAGCAGGGTACGCATCACCAGCCCCTGCGCTGCCGGGCTCGGCGCGGCTGTCTCGAACAGGTCACCAGCGATCAGGACTACGTCCACGTCCTCGTCGCGCGCGGTGCGCACGATGCTGCCGAGCACCGCGGTGTGCTCGTCATGCCGGTCCCTGCCCTTGAGCACCTTGCCGACATGCCAGTCGCTGGTGTGCAGGATGCGCATGCCCCTCCCGCCGCCCGTCTAGCCGCCAGCCAGTTCGCCGCTACCTTAGCCGCATCCGGTCCGGCGGCAGCCCGGTTAGCCGGGCCGCACGGTCAGTAGGGCGGGATGTCGCTGGCCGCGCCGGGGATGGTCGCGAACGGGTCGGCGGGCATCGACGGGCCGTCGTCGTTGCCGGACCAGGCGCCCTTCTCACTTGGCCTGGTCGCCCACGCGGGGAACGGGAAGTCAACCGCCAGCGGCACCGGGATGTCCGGCTGGGCGATGAACATGGTGCCCGGCTTGGCCAGCGTCGCGCGCTGCCGCTGGGCCGGCGGCAGGTAGCCGTATTCCGGCCGCTCGGCCTCGGCGGCATCGAGCCGGCCGGCCACCCGGATCGCGCAGTTGGCCAGTATCCGCCGCTCGACCTCGCTGGCGGTCTGTTGCGCGCCGATCAGGATCACGCCCAGCGACCTGCCGCGCTCGGCGACGTCGAGCAGGATCTGCTTGATCGGGCTGTCGCCCTCGCGCGGCGCGTACTTGTTGAGCTCGTCAAGCACGACGAACATCAGCGGCCGGGAAGTGCCCTGCCGCTCCTTGCGCGCGAACTCGCCGCGCAGGGTGACCCCCACGACGAACCGCTGCGCCCGGTCCGGCAGGTTGTGCAGGTCGACCACCGTCACCTGGGCGCGCGATGTGCTGATCGAGCGCTCGCCGCGGTGCGCCAGGTCCCCGCGGATGATGACCGCCAGCGGCCGCACAGCGGAGCGCAGCCGCCGCAGCAGCGCGTTCACGCTGCCGGTCACCGCGCTGCCGCTCACCCACGACGACCGCAGCTCGTCGTCGGCCAGCTCAGCCTCAAGGAGCGTGACCAGGTCGTCGAGCGTGCGCAGCACGCCCTGACCGGCCGGGCCTGCGCCGCGCAGCCGGATCGCGCCGTCCGGCCCGTCCGGCACGGCGTCGCGCCGCAGCCGGGCTGCTACCTGGCCGATCAGCATCGTGTACTGGGCGCGCTCGTCCTCGGCGTCGGCGAAGACGAACGGCAGCAGCTCCTGCGCGCAGAACTCGGCGAGGGTCCAGTAGAACGGGCTGACCGCCCGGTCCCTGGCGCTGACGTCGGGCGTGCCCGAGGCGTCGCCACGGCGCGGTGGCGCGAACACCCGCACGTTGCCGAACGGCTCGGCCGGAAGCCCGAGCGCGCCGTAGCGCTCGCGCTGCCGGGCGGTGAGCCTGCTGTTGGCATAGTCAAGGAAGAGCAAGTCCTCGCCCTTGACGCTGAAGATCAGCGCCTTGGTGTTGTGCGCCTCGCCGGCCAGCACCCCGCAGTTCGTGATCGAGTGCAGCAAGAACAGCGCGAACGAGGTCTTGGTGGCGATTCCTGAGACGCCGGAGATGGACACGTGCGCGCCGCGGCTGCCGTCGATGAAGTCGAAGTTGAGATACACCGGCTGGCCGTCCCGGCCGAATCCGGCCGGCACCCTGGCGTCGCCCATCTCGTCGAAGTAGAGCGCTGACTCGCGCTGCTTGCCGGTCGCCCGGCTTACCGCCGCGCCGGGCAGCGGCGGCACATATATCTCCGGCTCCACCCTGGTGACCGCGACTTCCGCGACTTCGGCCACCTCGGCAGGCAGCGATCCCT
Source organism: Streptosporangiaceae bacterium (assembly GCA_036495525.1). Lineage (GTDB taxonomy): Bacteria > Actinomycetota > Actinomycetes > Streptosporangiales > Streptosporangiaceae > DASXMR01. The sequence goes on from DASXMR010000057.1 coordinate 94,819, forward strand.
GCTCGATCAGGAACACGTCCGAGGCGAACCTGGCGCCCTCGTGCACCGCCTCGACGTTGGTCACCACGCCAGCGATCTGAATCTCGCCCTGGCCAGGCAGCTCACGCGTGGTCACCACGACGTCGTCCAGCTGGAGGTACTGGCCGGTCGCCAGGCCGACCGAGAAGCGCAGCGGCGTGGCCGGCACGGTTCCCACGACCAGCCCGACCCCGGCCGCCTCGTCGCTCACCTGACCCCCCTTGTTCGGACTCGTCCGTCGGGAGCCTACGTCCGCCGGCCGGGCGCATGAGCGCCTTTCCGGCTCGATCGCGGCTGACGGGGGTTTTTGCGGAAGTGCGTGAAGTCCCGGTCTGGCGGACGGCGAGCCATTAGCCGCATTTCACCAGCTACCGTGATCTAGCCGCCCGTGATAACTTGCGCCGACAAGGGTGCATTGGCAGGTTGGACTGCAGGCGTACGGCCTGCTGTCAGCGTCCGCGAAGCCGATTGGGGGCCAAGCAATGTCCGTCGATTCCGG
>DASXMR010000058.1:0-2578 GCA_036495525.1 Streptosporangiaceae bacterium
CGTCGATCCGATCATGGGCGTGAGGTTCTGGGATACCGGGGTCGAGATCGCCGCCGAGGACGTCACGATCACGTTCGAGCGCGGCCGCCCCGTCGCGATCAACGGCAAGGAGTTCGCGTCGGCGGTGGAGCTGGTATTCGAGGCCAACGCGATCGGCGGCCGGCATGGCCTTGGGATGTCCGACCAGATCGAGAACCGGATCATCGAGGCCAAGTCGCGCGGCATCTACGAGGCGCCTGGGATGGCACTGCTGCACGCGGCCTACGAGCGCCTGGTCTGCGCGATCCACAACGAGGACACCCTCGCCGCTTACCACAACGAGGGCCGCAAGCTGGGCCGGCTGCTGTACGAGGGCCGCTGGCTCGACCCGCAGGCGCTGATGATCCGCGAGTCGCTGCAGCGCTGGGTCGGCACCGCGGTCTCCGGGTCGGTGACGCTGCGGCTGCGCCGGGGCGAGGACTACTCGATCCTCGACACCAGCGGGCCGGCCTTCAGCTACCACCCGGACAAGCTGTCGATGGAGCGGGTCGAGGACGCGGCGTTCGGCCCGGCCGACCGCATCGGCCAGCTCACGATGCGCAACCTCGACATCGCCGACTCGCGCGCCAAACTCGAGCAGTACGCAGGACTCGGCATGGTGGGCAGCCCCCACCCGGCCCTGCTGAGTGCCGCGGCGCACCAGGCTCCCGCGGCGCTGGTCGGCGTGCTCCCCGAGGGCGGGGCCGCCGCCATCGCCTCCTCGGGCGGCAAGGCTTCGGGAGACGGCAAGCTGCTCGACCGCGCCGCGATGGAGTCCGGCACCGACTGACCCGGTGCCGTTACCGGCCGGACTCCTGGGCGGGGACGGGCTGGCTTGCGGGGCGAGCCTGCCGCACCGAGTCGCCCGCCTCGGGATGAAGCCGGGCAGCCTCCGCCGCGGCTGCCAGGGCGATGACGGCGAGCAGGCAGAACGCCACGGTGTAGGCAGTCCGGCCGTCTGGTCTCGACTCAGTGGCGCCTAGCAGGCGGCCGACCGGGCCGCCGACTCGCAGCGCTACCGTCGCGGCGGCAATCGCCAGGCCGGCCGCGAGCTGGGTCGTAGTAGCCGCCAGGACGTTCGCGTCGCGCATCTCGCCGGGCTCGATATCCGCGAGGCCGACGGTGTTGTACACCGTCAGGGCGGCCGACCTGGCCACGCCGCTCACGAGCGCCAGGGCGGCTATCACCGGCACCGGCGTGGCGGCCGTGGTGAAACCGAGCGCCGCCATCGCCAGGGCCATGCAGATCGTCGCAGCGATCAGCAGCGTGCGGAAGCCGAACCTCTTGATCAGCGGAGTGGTGGCCGGCTTGATGCCGATGTTGCCGACAAAGATGAACAGGACAACAGCCCCGGACTTCACCGGAGACCAGCCGAACTGGGTCTGGAACAGCAGCGGCAGCAGGAACGGCCCGGCGCCGACCACCAGCCAGTAGAGGAACCCGCCGGTCTGCGAGACGCGGAATGTGGCCACGCGCAGCGGCTGCAGGCTCAGCAGGGGATGCGGGCTGCGGCGCAGATGCCAGATCGACGCGGCCAGCAGCAGGATGGAGGCCCCGCCGACCCAGGCAGCCTCGGGCCAGGTTGCTCTGGCCGGGCCGGCCTGCGAGATAAGGTGCGCGGCGTAGGTGAGGCCGCCGAGCCCGGTACAGGTCAGCACCACGCCAGCCCAGTCCAGTCGTGGCGCCCTGGTAGCGGGGCTCGTTCCCGGTCCCGCCAGGGCATCGCGGCCCGCCGGGATGAGACGCCAGCCGGCCGCAAATGCCGCGACCCCGAGCGGAGCGTTGATCAGGAACAGCCAGTGCCACGAGGCATAGGTCACGATCAGGCCACCGGCGAGCGGCGCGATCACCGGTGCCAGCAGCCCCGGCCAGACAATGTAGGCGATGACCTTGATCAGGTCCTGTTTGTCGGTCGCGGAGACCACCATGGTCCGCCCGACCGGCACCATCATCGCGCCGCCCGCGCCCTGCAGCACGCATCGCCACGAGTTCGCCGAGGCCGACGCTGGTGGCGCAGCCGACCGAGGCCAGTGTGAACACGACGATGGCGGCCAGGAACACCACCCGGATGCCGAGCCTGCGGGTCAGCCAGCCGCTGAGCGGGATCAGCACCGCGAGCGTCAGCAGGTAGGCGGTGACGACAAGCCCGACGGCGGTGGGCGGGGCGTGCAGCGACCGGCCGATGGCCGGGGCTGCCGTCGTGACGATCGTGCCGTCCAGGTTCTCCATGAAGAAGCAGCCGGCGACGAGCAGCGCAGTGTTGCGGTGGTGGCGGTCGATCACGAGAGGCGTCCTCCGCAATGATTATGTACCACTATGTCCGCCGCCGGCCGCACCCTGGTCGCCGGCCAGCTGACGGAATGCAGTCGGCGCAGGTCCCCGGAGGCGATCGCCGATCATTACGGCGGCAGCCTCCGGCCGCACCCGGGAGGTGTCGATTTCCAGGTCGTAGATGCCCGGCCGGTGCACCTCGAGCTGCCAGCGCAGTACCGGGTCAGGGACCTCGCCGCCGGGCCCGCTGGTCGCGTAGCTGCCCTCCCGGCCGGGGTGCCCGGCATCA
>DASXMR010000059.1:0-2646 GCA_036495525.1 Streptosporangiaceae bacterium
CGACCACGATGATGCCGATCCCGGCGCCGGTGCGGCCGCGCCGCTTGAGCGCTCCGGCCAGCGCGGAGACCCGGTCACGCAGCCGGACCACGTCGCCGACGGCCGGCCTGGTCACCAGGACCACCGCTGACGCGTGCGCCAGCAGTTCGTAGTGCGGACCGTCGGGGCCGATGCGGCCGCAGTCGGCGATGACGTCAGCCTCCGCGAGCCCGGCGAAGGCTGCGCCGGCTGGCCCCCAGAGCGAGCCGAGTCCGGCGCCTTGCTCGGCCGTGGTGATCCCGGCCAGCACGTCAAGGCCGCCGCGCAGCTTCTGCGTGTGCGCCCATACCTGCGCTGGCTGCAGCCCGTGTCGCGCCGCCACCGCCAGGCTGAGCATGCCGCGACCCGGATCCAGCCGGCGGCCATCGGCGGCCGGCAGCCAGAAGCAGACGTCGCCGCCCGCCGGATCGCACTCGGCCAGCAGCACCGGTCGCGGCCAGACGGCAGCCAGGGCCACGGCACTGGTGGTGACGCCTGGCGCGCCCTTGTCGGCCGCGAGAGCTATCAGCGCCATCGGAGCTAGCCGGTCCCGCCGCTGGGCGACGGGTTGGGCGAGGTGTGGCCGCCGCGGTGCCGGTGCGGTCGCGCTGGCGTCGTCTGGCCCGAGACAGGCGTGCTGGCGCTCGGCGCCGGGATAGGCGCGGTGGCCGACGGCGCTGCGCCGCCACCCGGCAGCACGGCAATGCCGACGATCCCGTTCGCCGCGTTACAGGTCACGGCCCCGGCGGTGCCTTGCGTCAGCGCGACGATTACGTCGTCGGTGTTGCCTGTCGAGGAGGGCGGCGCTCCGACGGCCAGTACGACCGCGTCGGTGGTCAGTGCCTGACCAGACCTGCCAGGGCACTGGCTGGTGCCCTGATTGACGTCGAACACGTCGATGTGGTCGCCGATCGCCAGATTGTCCGGCACCTCGCCAGCCTTGAGCGACAGGCCGACCACGTCCTTGCCCTTGGTCACGGCGCTGGCCCTAACGACCATCCCGCCGTTCAGCAGCGTGCCCGGCGGAATGGCGCTGGCCGCGTAGAACTGCGACACCTGAGCCGCCTGGCTCCACTGCACGTAGTGCACGTTGCTATTGGCCGCGATCTGCACTTCCCGCATGGCAGAAAGCGGAATCTTCTGGCCGGCGCCGACCTGCGCCGATATCTCGATCGCCGCGATCCGCTTAGCATTCTGGGTGACCAGGTAGGCGGCGCCGAGCGCGCCGCCGACGATCAGCAGCAGTGCGAGCGCGGCGAGCGCGGGCTTGCGCTCGCGCGGGGCGCTCGGCAGCCGGCGGCCGCCAGGCGCGGTCGGCTCCGGGCGGACTCCCGCTTGCTCCTGGCCAGGCGCCAGGCCGCGGTGCATGGTGCCACGGTCAGTCGACATCGCTGCGGCTTCTCCCTGTTGGCGACGCCTTCGGCCCGGCGTCACGACGTTGCCAGCGCAAGGGGCGGCTAACCGAACTTATCGTGTCAGAAGATCCATTGCGGGCCTTTTCGGGTAATGCCTGGTGACCGATTGCTCATGAGTCCGGCCGCCGGACGACCGCCCTGACTGGCACCTCCAGCCGCGCCCGACGGCTCCGGTGATCAAGTCAGCTGCACCCCGCCCGGCCCGCCCCATCTTGCTGCGCGTCCGTGGTGCCCTCGACGGCAATCTGTCCGAGCCCATCGGCGCGACTCCCCCCGAGGCGATCCGGCCGTTCCGCGTGCTCTTCCTGGCAACCGACGGTACCGTCGATTGCGCCTGCCCGCTCCCGCTCCGGCGGATCGGCGCCGATCCCGGAACGGCCTCCGATCACGGCGATCGGCGGGCGCGGAGCACGTTCTGTCTCTATCATAATTCCTCATGACAAGGCCGTGTACGTCCAATACACACGGTATTTGGCAGAAGGAGCCGGAACGGCTCGCAACTACGGAGGGTGAAATTCCATGCCGATGGTAGGTGCCGATCTCGCAGAGCTGCAGAGCCTCATACAGCGTCTGGCCGGCCCGATGAAGAGCGAACTGGACAGCCAGCTCAGCTCCATGAACAGCGCGGTAGAGGGCAGCGCCGCGTACTGGACGGGCAACAACTCCAACAAGTTCCGTGCTGACTTTGCCCACTTCGTGTCCACGACCAACGCCAACCTCAACCGGGTGCTCGAGGAAGCCGCCAAGGCGGCCGGGTCGAACCTGCAGGCAATCGAGGCTGCGACGGGCTCCAGCGCCTGACCGCGCCACTCACGCTTCACTTGCCGGCCCGGGCGATGCCCCGGGCCGGCAGCGTCTCAGCTGTCGCTTTCTCCGCCGTCTTCGGCCAGCGCTGTCATCGGCCAGCACTCTCATCGGACAGCACCGGGGCCGGCCGCGGGTCGGGTATCGCGAGCTGCACCGGCGCGATGCTGCCCGGCCGGATCAGCAGGCCGCGGCCCAGCGGGCCAGGCCCGGCCCCGCGCGGCAGCCGCACCCCGAACAGGTCGCCGTCGGTAGGCGACTCGACGGCGAGCAGGATGCCGCAGCGTGATTTGAGCGCGGTCGGGATGAATCCCGAGTACGCCCGGCTCAGGTCGCTGACCGGGCCGGCCAGCACCAGCCCGTGGTCGGCGTCCCGGCCGCTCAGCAGCACCTGTTCAAGCTGACGGGC